>CAZQXX010000120.1:0-9709 GCA_964597105.1 uncultured Anaerolineales bacterium | reverse complement strand
CTCTACGTCGCCATCCCGCCCGAGCTCCTGCGGCTGTTCTCCACGCGGCCGGGGGGGATCGACTGATGCTGTTTAAGCCTTTCAGGATGGTGGGCCTGGTGGCGAGCGGGGTGGGGGCCGTGCTGTGTGGGGCGACGATGCTCTTCTCGCTCGTGGTCTTCATCACCGTCGGCCAGCTCCCCTTCGGGCAGGCGCAGGCCTGGGAGTGGTACCTGGGCAGGCCGATGCCGGTGGGGGTTGCCAGGGTGGAGATAGGGGACACATCCCAACTGGGCCTCGACCCGGGCGTGCTGGCCGAGTGGTTCGGCGGCCCGGTCACCTCTGGCTTCCGTGACCCGTCTCGTCCCTCTCACGGCGGCGTCGATTTCAGCCTGGTCACCGGCACGCCGGTGCGCTCCACCTGGGAGGGAACGGTGGTCTACGCGGGCAGGAGCGAAGCCGGATATGGGAACCTAATCATCGTGGAGAATGGCGGCTGGCAGATGTACTACGGCCACCTGTCGGCCTTCAGCGTCAGCGTGGGGCGGGAGGTGAGGACCGGCACGATCCTGGGGGCCAGCGGAAACACCGGCAGGTCGACCGGCCCCCACCTCCACTACGAGGTACGCCGCGACGGCGTGCCCGTCGATCCCCTGAGCGCTCCCAGCGGGGATCGATGAGTCGGCTTGAACGGACACCCAAGAGCGAGTGCCCAAGAGCGCGCGCCCAAGGGCGCGCGGAGAAGCCGGTCGAGGCACGCTCTACGTCCGGCACGGCACAGAATCGACGGATACGAAAGGAGCAAGGAGACATGTCAATCAGGCGCATGCTTGGACTTGAGGGGCGATCCCGGATCACGCTGGTCGTTGCGACCCGCCATCGGCTGGCCCTGGAGGCGCTGGCTCGGGCCGGTGAGGACCTGCCACTGGAGCGGAGGGAGGCGGTGACCACCGCGGGCCTGTACCGGGCGGTCCCGGACGCACATCTCGTGGTGGCGGATGTGGAAGAGTTGATCGAGTCGCCCGAGATGCCGAGGGGGCGATTGGAGCGGGTGTTGGCGGAGGCGAACGTGGTGGCCGTCGATGGCGCTACCTTCGCCGCTGACGCCGAGACGTATCTGGGTCAGGCACAGGCGGCCTCGGGCCTCGCCACGGCGCTGCCGTCTCGATGCGTCGCCTTCTCGGGCCTGGCGGGTGGGGCGGGGAAGACGACCCTGGCTCTTTCGCTGGCTCAGTACTTCCACCGGAGGACGGAGCTCCCCACCGCCCTGATCGAGCTCTGCCAGGGTCCCAGCAGCATCCGGGCGCTGGTGGGGGATACCGACCAACCCCATCTCTACGAGACGGTGACCCGGAATAGGGCGTGGTCGAGCTGGGAGGGGATCACGCTGGGCTCGATGGACTGGGAGACCGCGCGCCTGCTGGATGAGGCGCAGATCGAGGACGCCTGGCGTGGGTTGCGAGACGGGCACGTCCTGACCGTCCTCGACGCACCGGCCCATCACCCCCTCTGGCCAACGGCGGCGGGGCTGGCGGACGCCGTCTTCGCCGTCACCGACGGACGTCCCGACGCCCTGGCGAGCGCGGCCTTCCTGGCTCAGCGCGACGGGCATCGAGTGCTGCTCAACCGCGGCGGCGTGGCCGCCAGGTTGGCGCTTGAGGAGGGCCCGGCGACGACCCTGCCGGACGTGGGGAGATCGGCGAGGGGGTTCCCGCCCCGCCTGGGCGGTCGGTTGATGTCTCTGGTCTACCCGGGGTGGAAGGCGTGAGCCCCGGGCTGTCGTGCGTCAGCCGTTGCGGTGGTGATCCTTGGCGGCTTCAACTGGTAACAACGAGAGAGGTATAGGATGGCAAGACGAACGCAAGCAATTATCGCCCTGATCGCCGTACTTGCCGCGCTCGGCGTCGGGCTCTACGTCTACCGCGCCTTTGACCGCATGGTCACCACCGCGGAGGTGGTGACACCGGCTCAGCCCATCCCGGCCGGGGCGTTGATTGAGGCACCGATGCTGGCCAGACGGGAGGTGCCCCGCCCGTTCACCCAGGAGGCCATCTACGAGAGCGCCGCGGAGCTCGTCGGGCGAGTGGCGACGGTGCCCCTGCATCCCGGGATGGTGATCTACGAGCCCTTCGCCGTGCCCCAGCGGGAATACCGCCTGGTGGACGATCCCCGGCTCGAGGTGGTCTCTTTCCCCGTGGATCCGGCGCGGGCGGTCGGCGGCCAGCTGCAACCGGGACATCGGCTCGATATCTGGCGTCTGGTCTCGGTGCGTCCGTCATCGGAGGTGGCGCTTCCCGATCTGGCAGCGGACCAATGGGCGACGGCCACCCTCCTGGTGGAGGCAGCCCCGGTGGTGGATGTGCGGGCTGCATCGGGCCTGGCTGTCGCCCGCTCGCCCCAGGCGATCCCAGGGGAGGTGGAGGAGGAAGGACGGCGTACGACCAGTCCCGGGACGTCGGGGGCGTTACAGATCCTGACCGTCGGCGTCCCGCGCGAGGTGGCCCGGACGATCCTGACGGTGGTGGCCGAGGAGCGGGCGGGGGCAGAACTGTGGGTTAGCCTGGCTCCGTTGGTCACGGGGGATCCCGCGGAGGGGGCGTCGATCACCACGCCCGTCCCTGCGAAGACGGGGACGGCGACCCCCACTGCCGCGCCTATCACCGGTGCCAAAGGCGTGGTCAGGGGCCCGGCGGGAGAGGGGCTGCCGGTGAGGTCCGGTCCGGGTGGGGCGGTGATCGGCATATTGCCGGAGGGGACAGCGGTCAAAATCCTCAAGGGCGTGACGCTCGTCGAGGGCGTCCCCTGGTGCATGGTCGAGACGGCGGATATGAGCGGCTGGGTGGCGCTGGAGTATGTGGAGGTAGAGCGATGATCGACAAGGACCTGAGCGAGCTGTTGCCCCAGGTGCGCACCCACATGTTGGAGCAGGACATGCCCATCCCCGGCTGGCGGGCGCCAGCCCCGGAGCGGCAGATGTTCCGCGCCGCCGTGGCTCAGGCGTTGGTGGAACTCCGCCTCGATCGGGGGCTGGACGGCCGACTGGCGCAGGTGGCCGAGCGGCTAGCCGGGATGATGACGGGGGTGGGAGTCCTGCAATGCCTCCTGGAGGACGGTGTCGAGGAGGTCATAGTTCGGGATGGGTTCGTCCAGGTGGAGCGGCGGGGGACCATTGAGGACATCGGAGAGCTGGCCGACGACGCTCACTTCGAACAGGTGGCCCGGAGGGCGGCCGACCTCGGCCAGCGGACGATGAAGGGCGACCGGCCCTTCGTCCTGGTGGACCTGCCCGGCGGCAGCCGGTTCACCGCCGTCGTGCCCCCGCTGTCGGTGCGGGGGACCTCGATCAACATCCGCGTCTTCGCTCGAGAGAGGCTCTCGTTGGCCGACCTGTCCATTATGGGTTCCTTCGAGGCGCCGACGGCGGCGACGTGGGCGCGGAGGACCGATGAGCGCCCCGAGGTGAGGGGAGGCGAGGGCCCGGCGGCCCTTCCCCCGGTGGCGCAGCTCCTGGCCCAGGTGGCAGCGGGCAACCTGGCCACCATGCTCATCTCTGGCCGGTTTGGAGCGGGGAAGACCACGCTGATGAACGCCCTGAGCCTCCAGGTGCCGCCCCAGGTTCAACTGGCCGTGGTGGAGACTTTCCGGGAGCTGAGGATCGCTCACCCCCATCCCCTGCGCGTGGTGGTGCCGGAGGATCGGCCCGGGTTGCCGACCATGGATGAGGTGCTGAACGTGGTGGTGACCCGCATGCGGCCGGACCTCCTGATCATCGGAGAGATCGTGCGCGGGGAAGCGCCGCGCTTTCTGGACGCCGTCAATCTGGGCATCAAGGCGTGGAGCACGATCCACGGCAACGACTGTCTGGGGGCTCTCTACCGGTTGGAGCGGATGGCCCGCCGCAGCGGTCGCGCCGGTGAGACCGCGATCCGCGAGCGTGTCGCGGCGGGCGTCGATCTGGTGGTCCACCTGGCCCGCGACTCATGGACGGGCAAGCGGTATGTGTCCGAAGTGACGCTGGTCAAGGGCTTGGATGCCCACGGGAGATACGATCTTCAGACCCTCTACGACGCACAGGAGATCGGGAGCGTCGAACGACTGGAGCTTCTCTGGGGGGAGGTGAGCGGATGAGACTCCGTTGGTTGCTCTGGGTCCCGCCGCTTCTGGGAGGGATGGGGGTCTATCTTTTGGCCCGGACGGCCTTGGTGGAGGCGTTCGAGCTGGTCGGCGGCCTGCGGTGGCGCGTCAGAGGCCGTCTCAGCCGCCTGAGACGCTGGGGCCAGGGTGAGGGCCAGGAAACAGCAGAACTGGGGCCAGGGAGGCGAACCCTTTGGGTTCTCTGGCTCGGCCTCGGGGCGGGACTGGCTGTGGCCCTGATGTGGCGTCACGCGGTGCTCTCGCCCTGGTTTGTGATCCTGGGTGGGGCGGCGGGCTGGATGTGGCAGGCCACGCGTCCCGTCACAGGGCGGGAGGACCTCCGCATCCTCGAGGACTTCCTGGGTACCTTTCGCAGCGTGTTCACGGTCGGAGACTCGGTGTTCGACGCCTTGGCCGTGGCCAGCGATGATCTGGGCGGGGCCTCGGGAACCGGCCTCCTTCTCGAGGCCGTGGACGGTGCCGTACGGCAGTACCGGGCGGAGGCGAACCGGGAGGCGGCGCTGAGGGTGCTGCGAAGGACGGGCGCGCCCTATCTCAACCGGCTGGCCGTGGTCCTCGAGCACGTGCCTCACTCGGACGAAGATGGGGTGCGGGAGGCGCTCATCCACCTGGAGGAGCAGGTCCATCAGGCCCGTCGGCTGCAGGACCGTATGGGAACGGCGCTGACGATGAACCGACTGACCCTGCGGGTACTTCAGGCGGCGAACCTGACGGCTCTGGCGGTGGTGACGGCGCTGCCGATGTGGAGGGCGTACTACGCCGCCAGGCCCCACCTGCTCATCGCCCTGAGCGCGATGGCGCTGGCGGGGAGCTGGTACTTTGGTGCGGAGATGAGACGCATGGGGGACCTGATATGAGCGCGCTACGGCTACTTCCACCGGTGCTGGCCGCCCTGGCGATCGGTCTTTTCACACAACTCATCCTCTCGGTGCTGACCGATCTTCTACGCCACGGCCTGCTGAGGAGGCGGCATCGCCTTCTCCAGCTCCTGGATCCCTCGAGGGAGGAGGTCAAGGAGGATCTGCCTGCCGAGGAGACCCTGTACGGGGTCCCCCACAGCGTGATTCCATACATGGTGGCGTCCGCCGCTGTGGGCTCGGCCCTCACCTGGACGGTGTTGGACGGCCCGCTGCAGATGGTGGGGTTGGCGGCGGGGATTCTACCGACGTTGTGGAAGCGGCGCCGCATGAACGCCGCCCGGGAGGAAGTGCGGCGGCAGGTGGCGGAACTCATCGCCGAGATGCGGCTCCACGTGGCGTTTCTGGGCAGCATGGGAGCGGTGCTCGGCGCCCTGGCGGACGTGGATCGACGCGCCCGGCGGTCAGGACGACTGCGGGAGGGCGTCTACGAGCGGCTCCGCCTCCACCGAGATCTGATCACCCTCTACGGCCCGGAGGCTGCGCTGGAGAGGTTGGCCGCGGAGTTCCGCTCGGGCGAGCTCAGGATGCTGTTGCGGCGCCTCCGGGCTGCGCGTCGCGGCGGCGCTTCGTACACGGAAGCCCTGCGAGGCGCGGCGGACGAGGCCGCACAGGAGGTGCTGCGGCGGGCCCGGATGGAGGTGGAGGCGGCGCCTATGCGGCTCCTGTTCCCCATGTTGATTCTGCTATTTCCCCCGGTGATGGCACTCCTGTTCTATCCACTGGCCGCCCGGGTGCTCGCGGCGATCGCCGGGACCGGGGGAGGGCTGCCGGTGCCGTAAGGGAGGTGATGCCAACGAGAGACTGGTTCGTTCTCGCATCGATGCGTTATACCGACGTCGCTACTGAGTAAGGAGGCAAAGACTGATGACGTTCTTGAGAGGGAATCGCGGCACGACGAGCGCGGAGTGGATCGCCGCTGGCGCGTTGATCGTGCTGGTCTTGATCGGCGGTGCCATCTACACCGTCGCCGACGGGTCCAGGACCGAGGGCACTGCTCTGTCCGGCTGGATCAGCGGCTTGAGTGTACCGAGCGTCCCGTAGCGGGGCGAGCGGCTTGGGCGTTGTGCTGGCTGGGTGCGCACCGGCGCGCCCAGCCGGGCACAGCGCGTCTCGACTCCGACCAAGGGAGGTGATATGGGCTTTCTACGTGATCGCCGGGCGACGGTCTCGGTGGAGTGGATTGTGGTGGCGGCGCTGCTGGTTCTCGTCCTGGTCCCCACCCTCATCTCGCTCTTCGACAGCCTCCGGGGCAAGTTCCAGGCTATTAACGATGGGCTTTAGCAGCTGTTGGGGCCTCGACCTGGGGTGGCGTGGGCTGGTCGTGCGCCTGGTGGTGACCGGCTGGTTGGCGGTGATGTCCGTGTGGGATGTGCGTTGGCGCGAGCTACCCCATTGGGGTACGACGGTGCCCCTGATCGCCCTTACAGGCTGGCTGGTCTTCGCCGCCGTGGCCGGTGGTCCCTGGCTTCCGGAGGCCTACGAGCGGTGGGGGATCACCGACGGCCTGGCCGTGGGGCTGATGTTTGGGGCCGTGCTTCTCTCCGATGGATGGCTGTCCGTGGTCCCCGCTGCAGGGGCCCTGGTCCTGGCCTTCTCCAGTGGGGGAGCCCAGTCGCAGACCGTGATCACGGGCTGGCTGCTGGCGCTGGGGCTGGCCAAGGGGGGCATCGTCGGGGCCGGGGATGCGAAGCTGGGCATGACGTTGATGGTGCTCTTCCCGGAGAGGGGGATGGGCGTCTGTTTGCTGGGAGCGGCGGGACTGGCCGGGCTGGTGGTCCTGGTCAAGCGGCGGGGGAGGAACGCCCTCCCTCTGCTTTGGCTGACCCTCCAAGACGCCCTGGCGGGTCGATTCCCGGCCCGGACCGGGGAGGAAGGAGGTGCCGTTATGCCCCTGGCCTCGGCCCTCTCGTTAGGTGCGCTCTTCTATGTGTGGGTGTTATCTTGGACAAGGGGGATAAGGTGGTAGCGGACGAACGTGGACAGGGGAGCGTCGAGACCCTGTTTATCCTGATGGTCCTGGTGGTGACCCTGTTTGGCGCCTTTGAGCTGGGCCAGGGAGTTATGCTCAAGCACGCCCTGGACGTGAGCACGGAGAAGGGGGCGCGCCTGCTCTCTATCAACCCCGCCGACTTCACCACGGCGGAGGCGACCATTCGCCGGGAGGTGGACGCGAACCTGCTGGGTGGTGGATACGGTTCTCAGGTGAGCGTGCGGCTATACGACGCGGCCACGCTGACGGAGATCTCCCCGGCTGCTCTCACCAACGCCGCTCTTGGATACCGCTTCCTCCTCACGGCGGAGCTGACGTGGCAGGCCCACGTGCCTTTCACGCCGCTGTCCCCCCGAGCCTTGCAGGCAGGCCACCACGGTGTGGTGGATCGGGTGCGCCCATGAGGGATCGAACCCGGCGCGGATCCCGGACCGGTGGGTGGGTGCGCGACGACAGGGGGCAGGTCGCCCTGGCCAGCGTGGTGCTGACGATGATCCTGGTTCTGATAGCGGGAGGCATGGTGGACGTCTACCGCCTCCAGGAAGGACGCAACTGGGGCTACCGCGCCGCGGAGGCCGCCGCGCTGGCCGGGGCGACCCTCGGTCGGGACTTGGCCCCGGTCTACGATCCCGCGATCGGGCGGCCTCGGGTGGATCCGCTGACCGGCCGCAACCGGGCGGAGGACGTGTTGCTGGAGAGCCTCAATCGGCGGGGAGTGTCCGGCGCCTCCTATCAGATCGAGGTGCTCGAGTGGGGCGGCACGATCGCCGGGTTTCCTCCGGTGGCGAGGGCTGACATGTGGGCGGCATCCGACTGGGTGTCGAGCGAGCCAGCGGTGGGGGTCTACCTGGAGATACCGGTGGAGACCTGGCTTCTGGGGCTGGTCAACGGCGCCGACGCGGTCACTGTGCACGTCTTCGCAGCGGCGGCGGTGGCCGAAGGGTAATGACCGCTGGCCACTGCCCCACTGTCGAGGCGGGCGATGAGCTAGGAGGGCGCCTCGGCTGGCGAGCAAGCAGAGGGCAAAGCGGATGTCCGACGAGGATGTCGCATGAGGGGGCGTGTGCCCGCTGGCGTGGCTGTCAGTGGAAGATCAACTGGATGGGTGAAGGAGTTGACGCGTGAACAAGCAAGCAACTACGGCGGTTCTGGTCACGGCATCGTGCTTGGTGGTCCTTGCGGGGTGGGCTGACCCGGCGTCGGTGGGTTCGTCGCTGGTTTTCCGCCAGCGAGACGGCGCCGGAGCCGACTGGCATCGGATGCTCCAGTCGACGCATGTGTCGCCTGAGGAATCGGCACCCGGACCGAGCGCAGGAGGGTGTGCGCCGACCCCCGGAGGCCAGGGCGGATGCGTCGACAGTCTCGAGTCACCGGCAGCGTCGCTGTATCTGGGTGACCCCATCACCTTCTACCTGCCGCTCGTGGCCCGGTACTCCCTTTCGGCGACTGCAAAGGTCGTGGATGTGCCGCTCGAATACGCCACCGCGGAGAGCTGGTCGTGGCAGAGCTGCCAGGAAGCCCACAGTGGCGATGAGGGAGGATGGTGGCCGGAATCCGACCGTGGGTTCGTGGCCAGGGTGAGCCATGGCGGGGACGATCCCTGGGCGTGGTGGGACATCTATCGAGGCTTTGCCTGGACGGCCGTGGCGGAACAGGTGGGGGAGATCGTCAGTGCCAGTCTGCGCATGCCCCTATGCTACGCCACGGAATGGCCCACCCAGTCGGGAGAGGTGGCCCTCCACTGGGGAACGTGGCCGGGTCCGAGTCCGCTCGAGGAGGACGGGTTGGCGGCTTGGCGGATGCACGAGCCAGCGCCATTTGCCGTGCTGAAGAGCGAGGAGTTGCCCAGGATCTATGGGCGGACGAGCGGAGGCACGTGCGCCTATGAAGCACCGATCTACGTGGAGATATCCCTGCCCCTTGAGCGCGTGCAGCCAGGCCAGGCGGTGCAGTTTGTGGCTCGAGACGGACGCGACGTGGCGGACTGTGCGATGGAACCCGGGTCGTGGGGGGTGGTGATGGTCGAGCCGGGGGATGCTCACTTGCGACTCCGGGTGAGGAAGAGATGATGAGACGATTTCTGGGATCAAGGGCGATTGCGGGTCTGCTTCTGCTTCTGGTGGGTCTCCCTCTCGGGATGGCCCTGGCTGGACGGAGCGCGTTCACCTCGAACGTCACCGCGCAGCAGACGCAGCGGGTCTACACGCTCACCCGGCTGGTGACCTTCGACGGCGCCGGTTGCACCTCCGGATGGGCGTCCTCCAACCCGGGCGGCAGCTGGCAGATCCGCTGCACCACGGACTCGGGCACGGATGGATCGGAAGCGGTGTGGCTGCGCGGTCCAAGGTATGGCGTCAGACAGTCCGCCCTGCTCTGGCGCAACGATCTGTTCCCCACCTCGGCGAACGTGGCTGTCGAGATCCGCTTTCGGTATCCGCGGATGCGCAGGCCGTACGGGCAGGACGCGTACATCTTCTACGACCGCGCCTATGGTGGACAGCGGCTCGACGACCAGTGGGGAAACCTATGTAGCTTGCCCCAGAACGCTGGGAGCACCTGGGTCGACCCGGTCTGCTCCGATAGCCGCGTGGCCGGATACAGCCACGGCCCGGGCTACAACCGCGACCGCATCGTCGGCCTGGACTACTCTCACCGCCGTCAGTGG
>CAZQXX010000119.1:0-9750 GCA_964597105.1 uncultured Anaerolineales bacterium | reverse complement strand
CGCCCACATAGCCAGAAACGTCTTCAACTTCGCTGTAGCTCAGAAGTGTGATGTTGGGATGTCGACCGACATCCATCATTTTGGGTCCGACAATTCAGAGGCTACAGTCAAGGGTGGGGAACGTCTTATCGAGCTGGGCCATGTGGCCACCGATGGTCGACTCGCGCTCGACGAGGTAGACGGGATAGCCCGCCTCAGCGACGGTGAGCGCTGCCTGCATCCCGGCGATGCCTGCGCCCACCACGAGTGCGGACTGGGTCACCGGCTCGACCCGTGGCTCAAGTGGTTCCTGATAGCCCACGCGAGAGACCGTCGAGCTGACCAGGCGCTTTGCCTTGGCCGTTGCCGCGGCGGGGTCCTCGACGACCCACGAGCAATGCTCGCGAATATTGGTCATCGCGAAGAAGTAGGGGTTCAGCCCTGCTTCCTTGACGGTCGTCTGGAACGTAGTCTCGTGCATCCGAGGCGTGCAGGAAGCGACGACGACACGATTGAGATCGAACTCCTGGATATCCTCTTTGATGATATTCTGACCAGTCTCGGAGCACGTATACTTGTTCTCCCGAGCGATGGTCACGTTTGGTAGTCGACTGGCAAATCGCACCACCTCCGACACGTCTACTTTGGAGGCGATGTTGATCCCGCAGTCGCAGACATACACACCAATCTTCGGTTGCTCCATGATCAATCCTCCTGACAGTAACGACAAGATCTTGCGTTTAGCATCGACATCTCCAGTCTCGCAAAAAGCGACTATCCTGCTGCCACCGCTGCCGTCTGCTCCAGACGAGACAGCACCGGCTTCACTGGTACCATGTGGCGCTCAAACATCAACACGTCGTCCGGCAATCCAAAGGCCAGGCCCATCAGCTGAGGCAGGAACAGGACGGGTATGTTGACACGCCGGCCCAACACCTTGGAGGCTTTATCCTGATAGCCCTCCATGTTAAGCTGACACATCGGGCAGATAGTGGCCATACAGTCAGCTCCGTCACACGCCTGCAGGACATCGGCGACCATGCTCACCCCGGCCTCCTGCTTCGTCATAAGCAGAGAGGTACCACAACAGCTCGCTTCGCGGTTGTGACGGTGGATCGTGACGCCCAGAGCCTCGAGGATGGCAAGCATCGACGTCGGTGCTTGATCATCATCATAGTCGCTGAACGGGCGCACCGTCTGACAGCCGTAGTACGGAGCCACCGTCAAGCCCGTCAGGGGGCGCTGAACATGAGAAGCGATCTCCTCGGGCGAGAAATCGTTGGCCAGGACGTCCATCAAATGGCGCACCTGCGCCTTACCTCGATACGTCAGTCCCTCCACCTCAAGCGCCCGGTTTATCTGCTTGAGCAAAGCGGGATCCTTACGCGCCGCATCCTGCGTGCGCTGGAAATTGGTGTAACAAGCGCTGCATCCAGCGATCACGGAGGAATTCTCGTCAATCTGTTCGGCGAGAGCCAGATTTCGCGCTGGCAAGACATAGCCCAATAGATCGCTCACGACGGAGGCTGCGCTGGCCCCACAACAGGTCCAATCGGGGAGCTCCTCCACCTCGGCGCCCAGGGCTTCCAGGACGGCAACCGTCGAGCGCTTGTACTCCAACGCGGAGGTATCCATCGAGCACCCGGGATAGAATAAGTAGGTCATTGCTCAGCCTCCAATTCTGCCACGCGCTCGAACAGTTTCTCCAGCGAGCGGCCCTCCCGGTCAACGGGCATTTCCGGGTGGACTTTGCCACGCAACATCATCACGGCACCCATGCGGGCGAACTTCAGCGCAACGAGCGGGTTGCCTCCCATGAAGTAGCGCACCATGAACTCCATCTCCCGGTTGCGGCCGTACCGTCGCATCACATCGGCAAACGCCCGGTAGAACGCCTCACTCTGGTGAGACGACACCAATCCCCGTTCCATAGCGGTCTGCTTGAGATGGGTGATAGTCTCAGTGAGGGGAATCCCACGGGGGCAGCGAACCTGGCACTGGTAGCATAAGCTGCACAGCCACATGGTCTTGCTGTGAAGGACTTCATCCACTAACCCCAGTTGCACCATGCGCCACATCTGGCGTGGCGAGATGTCCATAGCCGCCGAGGCCGGGCAAGACGCGGTGCATGTACCACACTGAATGCAGCGATGGAGCATCTTGCCATCCGGCCCCAGGTGTTCCAGGAAGGTTGGGTCTCTCCCCCCCATGGTCAGATCGATCACTTCGGATACAGCCACAGATACCTCCTTCTGTTATGTTTTACATATACGGGCAAACGACCACTCACACAGGCCGGTGGCATTTGCGCGGCGGAGCACGGGATGGATCATTGCAGAGGTACGCAAAGAGGAACGACTCCACACTTCAGCCGAATCAAACGAAAGACACGTCCCGCGGACACCGCGGGTCTCAATCAGCGGAAAGGGAGCATGTGCGCCGAAGCCTTCGGCGTTTGAACGTCGTCTTCGGAAATGAGAAGGACTAGTCAGGCAAGTCTGCAGCGGTGCCGAACCACCCTTTGTCTCGGGGCAACGAGAGATGACTTTCATCCACGCACTTTCTTGGCGCAACAGAGAGATTTGAAGTGTGATGCTGTCGGCATAGATTTTGCCGCGAGTATTGTGGCATATCCCTTGCGCTTTGTCAAGTTAAGCGCGGTAGCTACCCGGTGCCCTCACGATCGATCTGCGACCTTCGGGAGCACGAGCCGGGACGCGAGGGACAGGGCGCTCTTGCTCCAGCGTGAGGCGCCCTGCCCCCTTGCCCGGAGCTGGGTTGGCCGGTACAATTATCCTCGGAGCGCCCGACGGAGACGCACTGACTGTTGCAGCTGCTCCAGGACGGGTTCGGTCCGCCCGCCGGGCGACAGAGCGTTCTGGATTTCTGTAGTGAGGTCAAGTTCAGGATACGGGAGATCGGGTCTCCCGAGGTTCAGACAAGAGAGGGAGGGAGCAATGACCATTCACCAGAGTGAGCAGGACTTGTTGGACAGCATAGACGGGATCATCCACGTGGCAGATGGGAGCCTGACAATCGAGGATAGAGAAGCACTACAGGGCCCAGCGATGGACGAACTCGTATACAACGCCGTCTTCGCTGACGACGACGTGAAAGCCCTGGCCCGCTGGCTGATCTGGGAGACGGGACAGGAACTGGGCATTCAGCCGGCAAGTATCAATGCCCTGTACCGGGCACGAGGCCGGGGAGAAACGAGAGGGGGATGGACGGTCCCCGCAATGAACCTGCGCGGGATGGCGTACGACATGGCCCGGGCAGTGTTCCAGGCCGCACTGCCGCGCGATGTGGGCGCGATGATCTTCGAGATAGCGCGCTCCGAGATGGGGTACACCGGACAGCCACCGGCCGAGTACGCGAGCGTCGTCCTCGCCGCTGCAATCCGAGAGGGGTACCGAGGACCACTGTTCATCCAGGGAGACCACTTCCAGGTGAATCCGGGGAAGTACACGGAAAGCATCGACACCGAATTGGGCGCCCTGGAGGACCTGATCGAGGAGAGTATCGAGGGCGGGTTTTACAACATCGACATCGACACCTCGACTCTGGTCGATCTGGGCAAACCGACAATCAAGGCACAGCAGCGAACGAACTTCGAGCTATGCGCTCGGTTCACCAAGACGATACGAGCTTCGGAACCCGAGGGGGTCACGATCTCGGTCGGGGGCGAGATCGGGGAGGTGGGCGGGAAGAACAGCACGTCCAAGGAACTCCGCGCGTTCATGGACGGCTATATAGAGGAACTGCCAGACGGCATGGTGGGACTGAGCAAGATCAGCATCCAGACCGGCACGTCTCACGGCGGCGTGGTGCTACCGGATGGCTCTCTGGCGCAGGTGCGCATCGACTTCAACGTGATGCGGCGGCTGTCGGACATCGCGCGGGATGAATATGGGATGGGCGGGGCGGTGCAGCATGGAGCCAGTACGCTGCCGGAAGAAGCCTTTCACAAATTCCCGGAGGAGGGTTGCCTGGAGATTCATCTGGCCACCGGGTTCCAGAACATCATCTACGAACATCCCGAGTTCCCCGATGACCTGCGTGAGACGATCTACGATTATCTGAGGACGGAACACGCTCACCGCTGGAAGGATGATCAGACCGAAGAGCAGTTCATCTATGACAACCGGAAGCGAGCCTTGGGACGCTTCAAGAAGGACGTCTGGGACATAGAGCCGAGCGCGCGGGAACAGATACGAGAGGCATTAAGGGAGAAGTTTGCCTTCCTCTTCGAGCAGTTGAACGCCGTCAACACGGCGTCACTGGTAGAAGAGCACATCGATGCTCCGGAGGTGCACAAGACACGAGAGGACTTCCTGGTGGCAGGTGAGACAGCGGCAGACACAGAGCTTGCGGACTGAGCCCCACCAGATCCCGCTGTGTAGCACAGCGCTTTGAGAAACAGGCATCTGTGTACACCCAACCAGAGGGCCGACTCTAGTGAGTCGGCCCTCTCTTATTCGTAAGCGAGCAGCGTCTAGCTCCCGAGCTTCAGCTCGATACGGATGACGTCGTAGAAGTACGCCAAAGACTCCGACATCCCCTGAGAGATGCGTCGATCCACCTGCTTCCAGACCTCCACGGGGTACTCGTCGCCCCCGCCGGTCGGGCAGATGACCGTCAGGATCCCGCCCCGCAAGACCCAGCGCCCATCGTGACGACGCCGAAACATCTCCCCAAGGAGACTGACCCACAACAGCCGAACGCCAGCCGGAGGATCAGGGGAACGCTCCAGATGGTCATCGATCCACTCATCGAGAAGCTGCATGGCCTCGACACCGTAGGCGACCTCGTGGTCAGCGAGGGAGCTGAGTCTCCTCCTACCGCGCTCGGCGAAGGCGACCAGATCCTCGGTCTGTTCTCGAGAGAGGAGCATCAGCGGCGGCTCTCCGCTCACGTCGGCCTCTCTTGTCTTGTCTGGATGGCTCACCGTCGAGCGCCACTATGAAATCAGCGGACTAGGTGATCTCTGGCCCTGACGTCCAGTCATAGCCAATGTCTGCATCGTCGTGGGGAATGCGGCCCTCGTCCGTTCCGTCGTACTCGTGGGAAACAATGTAGAAGACGTGAGCCGGCCCACTGAGCACGCGGTAGCCATGAGCCACGCCAGGAGGGATCTTAAGCACCACCGGCGGCTGACCCTCACCGAGCATCAGCTCCTGCAACTCTCCCTGGGTTGGGGAATGGGGCCGAGTATCGTACAGGGCAGCCTTGATGGTCCCGACTGCGCAATACCACCAGTCCGTCTGCCTCTGATGGATGTGCCAGGCCTTGGCAACGCCCTGATAGGACATTGTGTGACTCCACTGACCGAAGCCCTCAGCGAAGATCGGATCACTATCACGGATCAGCTCACGGAAGTACCCACGTTCGTCCATGTGGGTCACCAACTCCTTGGTCTCGACTCCCTGGATCATCAAACACTCCTTGTACAGGCTACACGTGAGGATGCGGCCGTTCGGGGAAGATCAGGCGGAGGCCACACCAGATATCCCGGCGTCATCCCCGGACGTTCTCAAAACGTAATCTCTCGAAGCGGCGACGGCATGAACAGAAGGATGAAGATCACCAACATGACTACGCCAAGCAGAACGCGCCGCGACCTCACAGGGGTGACATCATTCAGAGGTGGCGGATGCTTCCGATTGAGGAGCAAGTTGATAAGACCCCACAATGCCCAGAATCCGCCAGCCTCGTTCCCTCTCAGAAGGAGGAAACCTCCCCAGCCGAGCATGGCGGCGATGAGCGCATAGCCCAAGGACCAGGCTTTGCGTCCCAACAAGGCGTAACTGACGTGCCCTCCGTCAAGCTGGCCCACGGGGATCAAGTTGATCATCGTGACCAGCAGCCCAGCCCAGCCAGCAAAGGCAACGGGATGAATCCAGACGTCCCGCCCGTTGCTGGGAAGCAGCTCACCGAAAACGAGATACTTCAAGCCGATGTAGAGCAACGAATTGCCCTCTTGAAGGGCGACGTCAAGGTCGGGAGGTGGTGGCTGGACGGTGGAGAGAGACAACCCCAGAATCAGAAGGGGTATCGCGACGACCAGCCCTCCCAAGGGGCCGGCGATCCCGATGTCAAAGAGGGACTTGCGATCACGCATCGGTGCCTTCTGGGTAATCACAGCTCCCATCGTCCCGAGCAAGTTAGGCATAGGAATGAAATAGGGCAGACTGACAGGAGATCCGTACCGGCGAGCCACAAAGTAGTGGCTCAGCTCGTGGGCGAGCAAGATGCCCATCAGCGCGGCTGCAAACGGGATCCCCCAGTGGAGATGCGACAGGATATTCGGAACATCCAGGGAGGGTGCCGTCCCCCCGGTCAGCTCAGCGTATTGGAGCGCACTTGCAGCTCCCACGAAGAGCACCGTCACCAGGGTCGCCAGGAAGAGCGCCACGTTGACCCAGGGATTTGAGGGCTCGCTCTTATGAACACCCTGGACAGCAAGGACTCGATGGCCGATGTCGGCATCCTCGTCCCGACGCAACATCGCCGTGTACCCCTCCCGTTCAAAGGCTTCCGACAGATGATCGAAGGCAGCCGCCGTATCGCCGGTTATCCGACCGCGAAAGGCGATCAGCCTGTCGGGCGGCTTCATAATCTCGTAGCTCTCTATGCGCATGACTCGTGAGACGGGTCGTCGGAGCCGCTCGATTGTAGACTGCTCCGAGAACGTCGTTGACGCCATTCTATTCTCCTTATTCTGGTTGCCCAGGTCTGCTCCGTGCGTCCACCGGGAACCCTCCGCGAGCTCTGACCAATGTCCAGAGCTCGCCCAATGTTCCGAAACCAGCTAAGGGGATGTCCGTCACGGAGCGGTCCCCTTCGTCGGTGATCCAGTAAGCATGAAGTCCCACGGATGAGGACGGGACAACATCCTTCTTCCAGTTATCTCCGATCATCAGACACTCGCCCGGATGGCGGTCCAGGTGACCGATGATCTCCAGGTAGTAGGTGGGATGAGATTTCGTCGCGTGCATATTCTCATACGTGGTCACGAGGGCGTAATCAAACTCGTCCACAGACACTCCGGCCCAGGCGAGTCGTTGCTCGACAGCAACGCGAGGAAACAGGGGATTGGTGGCCACGACTACCTGGAGATCCCGCTCGAAGGCCCATTCGACCAGCAGCCGTGCTTCCCGTCGACGGCTGGTGAGCGGCTGAAGCTTGGGGAACTCGTCGGTGTAGAACCGTTGCAAGGTCGACTCCAGCGTCGATCGATCCGGGTGCAGCGCGGGATAGAACGCCGACCCGAAGGCCTGCTCGTTGGTGATATCCTTATTGTGGTCGGCGTTCATCGCCTTGGTGCCCCGCATCAATTGGGTCATCAGACGCTCAGGGGGTACCAGGTGACTCAGGTACCGGGTGAGTGCCTGGAAATAGGCAGGAAGAAACGTGTCCATGGCGTTACCCAGCAGCGTGTCGTCGAGGTCGAATAGGACGGCCTTAAGCATCGCGATCTCTCACATCCGCCGCCTCGAAGAGCCTGGTCGCCTCCGGGTGGCAGTGACCGCAGCCGACGTAGGGATCATCGACCTCACGCTCGTACTTGGTGCAGACGGCGTAGACCTCGACACGGTGAACAAGGCCCAACCAGCGTCGAATCACGCGTGCCTCCAACACCATGTTCGGACACGCGTTGGCCCGCAGGATATCCGGTACGGGGCAGCGGGCGCACAGCTCAGGCTGCCAGGGTCGGGAGCGCGGGTTACGCTTGATCAAACGGCATTCCTGCTTGGAGCGACCGCGATAGAAGTCCTCGTAGTAATACGGACAATCAGTACCTGCGGGTGTGCGCATAGGTTAAGCTATCCAATCAACTAACTGTCAGATAAGCAGGCCGTTGAGCAAAGCCGGGGCCTGCTCTAAGGCGGAGAGACTGAGAAGAAGGGTAGCGGACAGTCATTCCCCGATGGCGTCCATCAGGGCGTCTAGATCACGCCCCATAGCGTCCAACTCGTCACCGTAGCAGGTCCAATCCCCATCCTGGAGACACTGCTGGGCCGTCTGATAGTGGTCATTGGCAGAGCGGACCAGTTCCTCCACATCGACCGGGAGGCCCGCGGTCGGATCCTGTCCTATCTCTGGCTCCTGGGCCTGAGCCCCCACTATCTGCGCCAGGGCCGCCGACAAGCTATCTGCCATAGCCACGCGATTCCCATACGAAACGAGAACGCGTCTGAGCTCCGGGAGACGGCTTGCCTCAGCTTGCAGATAAAGGGGCTCGACGTAGAGCAGGGTACCGTCGATAGGAATCACGATCAAATTCCCCCGATTGACGGAGGAGCCCCGCTGATTCCAGAGCGTCAGCTGTTCTGAGATGACTGGATCCTGGTCTATGCGAGATTCGATCTGCATCGGCCCGTATACCAGCTCCTCCTTGGAGAACTTGAAGACCCCCAGATCGCCGTAATCAGAACCGTCTGAATCGGCGTACAGCCAGGCAATCATATTCTGCTTGCCCGCCGGCACGTAGGGACGGATCATGAGGAACTCCACCTGATCGGAATCGGGCAGTCGGATCGTGACGTAGTAAGGCTCCATCTCGACCGCCTTGGACTCTCGAATCTCCATCGGCGTCTGCCACAGATCCTCCTGGTTATAGAATACACGCGGGTCGTCCATGTGGTAGGCAGCGTAGAGATCCGCCTGAATCAGGAAGAGTTGCTCGGGATAGCGCCAGTGAGCGCGCAGCGCCGGGTCCATCTCCTCGACCGACGTGAACAGGTCGGGGAAGATGGCCTGGTAGGTCTGAAGGAGTGGATCATCCGGGTCAATGACGTAGAACGTCGTCTCCCCAGTGTAGGCGTCGACAGTGGCCTTGACGCTATTGCGGATGTAGTTGAGGCCGTCTGTCGACCGCGAATATGGAAATCGATTGCTCCAAGTGTAGGCGTCGTAGAGCCACATGATGCGACCATCCACGATGACGGGATAGGGATCAGGATCGAACCAGAGCATGGGGGCCAGCATCTCCACGCGATCCACAAGAGTCCGGTGGAAGAGAATACGGCTGTCTGTGCTTATGGCGTCGGAGAGAAAGATCGGCGAACTGTCAAAGCGGAGGGCAAACGCGGCACGACGCAGCAGCCCCCCCATTGGGACCCCGGCAGCCCCCTGGTAGCGAGCGTAGACATTCTGGTCTCCGCTCGGATAGTCGAACTCGTCCTCGGTGGTATTGACGATGGCGTAGGCGGTCGTCTTCTCACCGAAGTAGATCTCAGGCCGTGTGATCTCGAACTCGCTGTGGTCGCTACGAGGCGGGATGTTCCGCACCAGGAGCCGAGGCAATCCCTCCTCGGTGACCTTGGACACAGGACTCAGGCACAGGCCATAGCCGTGCGTGTAGATGAGGTGCTGGTTAATCCAGGTACGGGCGTCCTCTCGCATCTGTTCGATGTCGAGCTCACGCACGGCCAGGTTCACCTGCTGAAGCCGGCCGTCGACCACATAGCGATCAATGTCGACGTCGGCGAAGGTGTAATAGGTCCGAATCTCCTGGATCTGCTCGTACGTCTCGCGGAGTGGTTTCCAGTCCCACAGGCGCACGTTGCGGAGTGTATCCTGATTATCCTGCAGATCCTGGGGGGTCAGGGTGCCCGAGGTAGGGTAATCGAACTCCTGGACGGCGTCCAGCCCATAGGCATAGCGCGTGAAGCGGATGTTGTGCTCGACGAAGGACCGCTCCAGCGCAAGCTCATTCGGCTCGACCGTAAACCGCTGGACGGCCGTCGGGTACACCTGACCAACGAG
>CAZQXX010000118.1:5594-9808 GCA_964597105.1 uncultured Anaerolineales bacterium | reverse complement strand
AGGAAGTCTGTACTCGAGAATAGAGGGTCTCCGCGGCTGCTTCTGGTCCGTTCACTAATGGCATATCATCCGGCGCGTCGCACCCCCGGATGGAGATGTCGGACGCGATATGCCTGGTGGAATGGGACCGCCCGGGTGCGGCCGGTGTCATCGGAAGACCGTCGACATCAACACAAGGAGGAACACATGGATGAGAAGACGTCTGAAAAGGTTAGCTCTGGCGGAACGAGTCGGATCGGTGGAGCCTCTATTGCCTGGGTCACGTTGTATGGCGCCCTGTGTGGCGTGTTAGGTCTCGTTCCCATCTTCCCATACGTGGGCGGCGGTGGATACGTGCCCCTGACAACGCCCTTCTGCGCCATTGCGCCCCTGCTGCTGGGTCCGATTGGCGGCGTAGTTGCTGCCATCGTGGGTGGGTTCATCGGCATGTTCGTCGCACCGGCGGCTTACCCGCTGCAGGTGGTGGATATCGCCCTCAATGCAGCGCTGCCTGCTCTCTTGACCGCTCTCATACTCAGGGACGACAAGCTCTGGAAGGTAAACGCACTCCTGTTCATCGTCATCGGCATTGCCGGCTGGCTGGTACCGTTCTACATCCCTGGTGAAGCGGGTGGGTTCGGCGATGTGCCGGAACCCCTCTATTTCATCATGGCCGCCATCTACTGGGTACCATCCACCCTCATCGTGGTCACGCCTCTGGGCACACGTCTGATGCCCAAGTGGGTCCGTTCTGACCAGCGAGTCGAGCGGTACGGGGGGATCTTCCTCACCGTCTTGGCAGCACTGTTTGTGTGGTGGCTGCCCTGGACGCGTCCCTATTGGTATCTGTTCAACTTCTCCGCCGAGTTGGGTGTTGCTACCCACCTGGGTTACGTCTGGTGGGTGCCTGCGCTCTCTGCCATCACCGCAGTTATCACCATTCCCATCATCGAGGCTCTGGAACGCAGCGGTCTCCCGAAGATCGAAGGCGCGGTCTGGTAGTCTCTTTGATCCTCCCCCAAGTCTTTCGATCCGTGAACTGGCAGGCCATCCGGGTGGTCTGCCAGTTCACGGCCCGGGAGCGATTCACCCTGCCAGCAAGGAGAGTCACACTTGAGCGATGACGTTGTCATTTCATTGGAGGACGTTACCTTTACGTACGAAGGGGACGTCGTTGCCCTGCGCGATCTCACCCTCACGGCGCGCAAGGGCGAGTTTGTCGTTGTCCTGGGGGCTAATGGAGCGGGTAAGTCGACGCTGTGTTACCTGTTGAGCGGGATCGTACCGCACATCTATGGGGGACGTCGGAGTGGCTACGTCTCCGTGGTCGGCCCCGATCCATGGGATGAGCCCCTTTACAGCACGTCCCAACGGTGCGGTGTACTGATGCAAGATCCGGAAGTTCAGCTGTTCATGCCCACGTTGCAGAGCGAGCTTGCGTTCGGTCCGTCGAACCTGGGCGTTCCTCGCCAGGAGATCCTGGAACGGACACGGGATGCGCTATCCCTCGTCCGCCTGGAAGGGCTCGAGAGACATAACCCCCGCGACCTCTCGGGTGGGCAGAAGCAGCGTGCAGCGTTGGCTTCGATTCTGACAATGGCTCCGCAGGTGCTGGTCCTCGACGAGCCTACCTCGCAGCTTGACCCACTGGGGCGTTGGGAGGTGGTGGAGGCCATCGAGCGCCTAAAACAGAAGGGTGATCTGACGATCATCATGACCACCCACGAGACGGAAGAGATTCTGCGCCTGGCTGACCAGGTACTGGTGCTGGACAAGGGGCATACCGTTCTCCAGGGGACGCCACGTGAGGTCTTCGGTCGGCCTGAGGAGCTGGAGGCCGCCGGCGTCAGGACCCCGTCTCTGATATTGATCAAGTCGACGCTGATTCAGCCCGACGGTGGGCCTGGCGCACCTGGGGACGAGGAAGAGGACAGAGTGGACCTGACCCTGTCCCAGGTCGCCAGCGAGATCCAGCAGGGCGTCGAGCGAGGACGGCTGACTGTGCGCCCTGAGGCGCTGTCTCGTCCTGAGCCGACCCCTGCCGAGGCCGAGGTTATCCTGGAAGCCAGGGGTCTCACGATGGAGTATCCCGGGCCACCGTCGGTGGTGGCGCTGAAGGACGTCGATCTACAGATTCGCCAGGGCGAGTTTGTGGGGATCGTCGGCCAGAATGGGTCGGGAAAGAGCACTCTCGTCAAATGCTTCGTGGGGCTGCTGCGTCCGAAGGCTGGCGACGTGCTTTTCAGAGGAGAGAGCATACGAGGGCTCTCCGTCGGTGAGATCGCACGGAGGATCGGGTTGGTGCTCCAGAATCCGGACTACCAGTTGTTCACCAGCTACAGCCACGAGGAGATCCGATTCGGGCTGCGCAACGTGGGAGTCCCGGAGGATGAGATCGAGCAGCGCGTTGACGAGGCGCTGGAGATGGTGGGCTTGACGGAGGAGGCGGATCTCTTCCCTTTCCGCCTGTCGTTTGGGGACCGGCGGAAGCTGGCCGTCGCCGCGACGATGGCCTTAGGCCCCGAGGTGCTGATCATGGATGAGCCCACCACGGCTCAGGATCACCGAGGCCGTTATCAGCTGGCCGATCTGGCCAAACGCTTCCACGAGGAGAGAGAAGGCACGGTGTTGATGATCACGCACGACGTCGATCTGATCGCCCGTTATGCGCACCGTCTGATAGTGCTCTATGAAGGTGAGGTGCTGCTCGACGGCCCCACCGCTGAGGTCTTCGCACAGGTCGAGGAGCTCAAGAGGAGCTTCGTGATCCCTCCGGTGGCCGCGCAGCTGAGCCGGGAGCTCTCCTCGATCGGTGTACCCGAGCAGGTGATGACGCTGGCGGATCTGTACCAGGTGCTCCAGCCGTCTCGAAGTGAGGGGGTGATATAGATGGAGCCTGTATTCCGCTATACTCATGTCGAGACGCCCATCCACCGTCTGCACCCGCTGGTCAAGCTCGCGTACGTGACCCTAACCCTGGTGCTGGTTATGTACCCCATCAAGGAGACCGACATGCCGGTCTTGCTGATCTGGCTCGGCTTCTCGGCGTCGCTGTGGGTGCTGGCACGCGTTGAGTTGAAGCGGTTTGCCACGCTGTTGAAGATCCTGGTGGGAACCTTTGTCTTCTTGATCCTCATTCAGGGATTGACCTATCGCGGAGGGGACACGCCCCTCATCGTGTTAGGGCATCTGAAACTGTGGGAGGCGGATCTGGGCGTGATCACCAGGGAGGGCGTGTGGTTTGGGCTGGTGCTCTGCGTGCGCATCCTGGTGGCCACCTCTTCACTTCCTCTCTTTGTCATGACGACCTCCACCTCCGAAATTATGACGGCTCTGGGGAAGCTGCACGTTCCTCAGACGCTCACCTTCATGTTCGTCAGCGCGCTCTCGTTCACCAATCTGATCTTTGAGATGTGGAACTCTATTGTCGACGCGCAGAAGTTGCGAGCGTTCGATATCGATTCGATGAACGTGTTTCAGCGGGCGTTCCGGGCTTACATCCCCATCATCACGCCGCTTATCCTGCTCCTCTTCCGGAAGGCGAATGACTTCCAGATTGCTATGGAGACCAAAGGCTTCGGCGCACCGATTGAGCCGACAGAGATTGAGACTCTGTCCGTTCGCCGAGTGGATTACGCGTGGCTGGGTCTGATCATCGCCGTCTTTGTCGGCTGCACCGTCCTGAAGTTCAGCCGATAGATTGGACACAACATGTGATCCAGGCTGCCGACAGTTGCCGCTGGGATCCTGTGGAGGCCTGGCACTAACGACACGTGATCCTGCCCTCATTGTGGGGTGGACGCACATCACTGACGACCATTTTCTCACTGGAGGATAGACCTGTGAATGAAGAACTGACATTCAACCACCTGTACGCCCATCTGGACGATCTCCTGGCGCCATGTCTCTCCCAGGATTGGCCGAACATGCCCGTGGCGTGGGCTGAGGGCGTCTACGTGTACGACCAGGATGGGAAGCGGTATCTCGACTTTCTCGCTGGCTTCGGTGCCTGCAACGCGGGGCATAATCACCCGCGCATCGTGGCCGCCGCTCGAGAGCAGATGAAGCACATGGTGCACGCGCCGGTTGGGGTGATGGCCCACGAGCCCCTGCTCCGACTGGCCAATGAGCTGTGTCGGGTCGTGCCTGGCGGGGCCGACATGTTCTTCTTCGGGAACAGCGGCTCCGAGGCTGTCGACGGCGCGATCAAGCTGGCTCGCTACGTGACCGGGCGG
>CAZQXX010000118.1:1861-5494 GCA_964597105.1 uncultured Anaerolineales bacterium | reverse complement strand
TGGCCAAAGGGATCGCGAACGGCTTCCAGCTGGGCGCGACGGCGGCTCCACGTCAGATCATGAGCCGGTGGGGCGCTGCCTCGCACGGTACCACCTACGGCGGGAACCCCATCGCCTGCGCCGCCGCGCTGGCCACCCTCGACGTGATCCGGGAGGAAGGGCTGCTGGAGAACGCTCGGGAGCAGGGTGACTATATGCTGGAGGCTTTGCACGCCCTGCAAGCCGAGTCCGCCATCATTGGCGAGGTGCGCGGCATCGGCTTGATGATCGCCGTCGAGTTCATCAAGCCGGACACGGACAGAGGGCCGAACACCGAGGCGGTGCGTCGGATCCTCGACCACTGTCTGGACGAAGGCCTGCTTATGTATCCCTGCGGCCACTGGACCCAGACGATCCGCCTCATCCCACCGCTCACTATCACCCGCCCACAGGTGGATGAGGGCCTCGACATCTTCCGCCGCGCTGTGCTGGCCGAGAGCTAAGACGTGTGGAAGGATCGATAGCTATATTGGCCCTGTGAGGGGCCGACCGGAGAGACCATGGAGCGATTTGCTGTCCTTCAGCTTTCAGGCTGCGCCGGTTGCGAGGTCTCGCTCCTCAATGCTGGAGACTGGGTCGACAAGCGCCAGCTGGCGTATATGCCGCTGGTCATCTCGGCGTATGACGTGCCGGAGGTCGAGACGCTGCTGGTGAGCGGCGGCGTGCGCAACGAGGAGGATCGCTACAACCTGCTCCAGGCTGTCCGGCGTGCCGATCGCGTGGTGGCCGTGGGCACGTGTGCTATCTCCGGCGGAGTGGCCAGCCTGGGAAACCGGGATGAGGTCCGGGACATCTTCCTCGCGGAGGAAGCACGGCGTGAGGTGCCGCGTTTGCTTCCCAAGTGCCGGCCTATCGACGCCGTCGTCGACGTGGATCTCTACCTGCCGGGGTGCCCTCCCACCCCGGAGCTGTTCATGGCCGTGCTGACGGACGACCCGGACTTTCAACCCGGGAGGAACGTCTGTCGGGAGTGCGGGCGGCAGAAGCTCCGCGACATGCGACCGGATCATCTGACCGGCTTTCAGAGCGGGCAGGTGATGCCCGATATCTGCCTCATCAATCAAGGCTATCTATGCGTTGGGTCGTCGGTGCGAGGTGGTTGCCGCGCGCTCTGTACCCGTCCCGGCCATCAGTGCGTAGGCTGCCGCGGCCCGTCGGATGCCTTCATCGAGAAGGAGTCGGAGGCGTGGTTGGCGAGCATCAAGCGCGTCTTCCACGGCCTGACGAACATCCCGGAGGAGGAATTGGACCGCGCGCTTCGCTCTCCCCAGCTGGCCCTGTTCCTGTTCCAGTTCTCCGACTATGCAGCGCCGGAGAGGCCGCCCAGGCCGAAGGAGAAGATGCTCTGACATGGCGACCTTCACCTTTCCTCTGAGTCGCATCGAAGGCCATGCCCAGGTGGTCATCGAGGTTCACGGGGGTGAGATCATCTCCGCCCACTTTGAAGCCATGGAGATACGTGGCTTCCGCTACTTCGTGCAAGGCGTACCGGCCGAGGAGATGCCCACGATTGTGCCACGGATCTGCGGCGTCTGCTCCACGGCCCATCACGTGGCTGCGGTGGAGGCGCTGGAGGATGCCTACGGCGTCACCCCACCCCCGCTGGCGCGGACGATCCGAGAGTTGTTGCTGCTGGGCCAGATCATCCAGAACCAGGCCACGTCCGTCTTTCTGTTCACGATGCCGGATCGTCTGGGGCTCTCGAGCATGTTCGTCCCGGAGCACGAATCGGATCCCGATCAGGATCGAGCGGTGCTCGCCACGAAGGCGCTCCGGGTGCGCAAGGTCGGGACTGACCTGATCAGCCTGGCCGGAGGGCAGTTCATCCATCCTATCAAGGCTGTTATCGGAGGCGTGACCAGTGGTATCGACCCGGAGGCGGCTGCCGAATTGCGGGAGCAGCTGGCGGCGACGCTTCCCATTGCTCGTGAGCTGTTCGATCATTACTGGAACCGGTCGGTTGCGCTGCGCGATCGGATCGGCACCTGGGGTGACGACGCCCCCGCTCACTATATCACGGCCACGAGCGATCAGCATCCCAACTACGACGGCACGAGTCCCACGCCGCTGATCCGTGTCCTGGACCCCGATGGTGCCTGTTGCGAGACCTTCCCCGTGCAGGCGTTTCGCGACCACCTCGTTTTCGAGGAGACGGACTACAGCTATGCCGGGCGGACGAGCTATCAAGGGGAGGTGATGCGGGCGAACAGCCTGGCGCGCATCAATACGACGGAGCAGTTCGGGACCTCGTACGCCGATCGCTATCTGGAGCGCTTCCGGGAGGCGTTCGGGCGGCCGGCTCACGCGATACTCCTGTTCGATCTGGGGCGAGGCATCGAGCTGGTCTACGGCCTGGAGCGGGCGATGGAGATCCTGGAGCAGCCGCTCGATCAGGATGAGACTGCTGTTCGTTTTACCCCGCGAGATGGGGAGGGGCATGGTCTCGTGGAGGCGCCGCGCGGCCCATTGATCCACCGGTATCGGATCGAGGGTGGGCTGATCAAGGACGCTGAGTTTATCATCCCTACTGTGCACAACAGCCTGGCCATCGAGCGGGCCCTCGGGGTGGCGGCCCGGCGGTACATCACGCCCGAGCGGATGGATATGGAGTTGGAGCAGGCCGTGGGGCGGGTCGTGCGCGCCTTCGATCCCTGCATCGCTTGCGCCACGCACTGATTGCCGACGGTAGGCCGTGACCGGGAGGGCCACGACTGGCCTACCCGTAGGCTGGGTGGCGGTCCGCCGCGGAAGGGGACCATAACTATCAAGACATCGGTCATCACCAGCATCGGGCGTCCGGTCGACCTCAGCTACCCCACGAACCGGGCCGTCGCCATCGCCAGCGCTCTGGTGACGCTCGGGGCGGCTCTTGTGCAGCGCGTCTCTGGGATGCCCTGGATCGAGAGCGGTCTCTGGGGCGTCCAGGCCGGCCTTGCCGGCTTTCTGACCTGGGCGCTGGGGCGCGAGCTCGATCCCGATCATGATCTGTCCGCCTTCGTGGCCTTTGCCCTGGCGGTGGGCGGCCTCTTTCTTTGGGGACTGCCGCGCTTCAGCGTCCTCCTCTGGCTCATGCTGGTAGTGCGTATGGTCAACCGCACCACGGGCCTACCGGCCGGCATACTCGATTCTCTGGGCATTCTGGGGCTGGGTATCTGGCTCTCGCTGGAGGGCAACTGGGGGTACAGCCTCATCACCACGCTGGCCTTCTTGCTCGACAGCCAGCTCCCGATGCGCACGCGTCGCCAGCTTGCCTTCGCCGTCCTCGGCGCGGTGGGCACCGTGACCACGGCGGCCTTGAGTGACGGACTGCTGCAGCAGGGCGGTGTCTCCCTACGGCCGGGACTCCTCGCACTGGTAGGGTCGGGCTGTTTCGTCCCGGTGATCCTCGAGTCTCGGACCGTCTCGAGCGTGGGTGATCGGACCGGCAAGCGCTTGAGACCCGTCCGGGTCCGGGCTGCACAGGCGCTGGCGCTGCTGGTTGGGGTGGAGACCGCCTTACTGGGCGGCATCGCGGCCCTGGGGTCTCTTACGCCCCTGTGGGCCGCCGTCCTCGGCGCCTCGCTCTACCGACTCTATCGGGTCCTCGAGCCCTGA
>CAZQXX010000118.1:0-1761 GCA_964597105.1 uncultured Anaerolineales bacterium | reverse complement strand
TGGTGGCGCCGGTGTTCGGTATGGTGAGCGACCGGTCAGGCGGGCGCCGGGTGATGATATTCGGCATTGTGCTGTTCGTCGCGGGGGCCCTCGTGACCGCCGCCTTCCCCTGGTACGGTGTGGCGCTGCTTAGCTTTGGGCTGATAGGCCTGGCGAAGATCGCCTTCGACCCGGCGATGCAGGTCTTTCTGGGCCAGCGCGTGCCCTACGAGCGGCGCGGCCGAGCGCTGGGCCTGGCGGAACTGGCCTGGTCGGTCTCCCTGATGGCGATGCCCGTAAGCGGATGGTTGATGGATGCCATCAGCTGGCGCGCGCCGTTTCTGCTGCTTGGAATTCTGGGCATTCCCGTCTGGTGGCTGACGTCGCGGGCGCTGCCTCCGGACGCGCCAACCACGACCAGGTCGCCCGCAGCGGCGGATGATCTTCGGGAGACGTTGAGCTCCCTGTTCGTACTCACGCGGCGGGTGTGGGCGGACGGTCAGGCCCGGCTGGCGCTGGCGGCGACGGCGTTGATCGGCTTCGCCCAGATCAACGTCATGGTCGTCTATGGGGCCTGGATGGAGGATGGATTCGGCCTCACCGTCGCCGGCCTGGGGCTGGCGACGCTGGCAATGGGCGCAGGGGAGCTGGCCGCGGAGCTGGCCGTGGCGTTTGTCTCGGATCGATTTGGGAAGCGGCGCTCGGTCTTCGTCTCTGTGATTCTCACTGCTCTGGCCTATGTGGCGCTGCCCCGGCTCACCGGGAGCCTGGCCGCCGCGCTGGTGGGAAGCGCGGTGATGATCTTCTTCTTCGAGTTCACCATCGTGGGGCTGATCCCCCTGGTGTCCGGGATGAATGCCGAGGCACGTGGTACCCTGATGTCGATGAGTCGCGCAGTTGGAGCGGTCAGCCGTGCCATCGCGGCGCCGGTCGGCGTGTTGCTCTACACGCCGGGTGACCTCGGACGCAACGGCCCTGTCTCGGCCGTGGCCTGCTTTCTCCTGGTGCTGGTGCTGGTTCGCGTCCGTGAGCGCGGGTACTAGCGGCAGTGCGTGGATCTCTCGACTACGGAGAACCTCCCCGGTTGACCAACGGCCGGGGAGGTCTCATTTTGGAGATCGGCAATTCGATGGAAGCTTCTAACTGAGATCTACCCTCCGCAGCTTCGTCAGGCGGTCGGGTCGACGATGCGTCCCACGAAGAGGACGGTCCCCGTCTCTATGTCCCGGATGAGGAAGAGGAAGGGGTGATCGAGGGTGACCTCCACGGGCTCTTCCGGCATCGCCGACTCTGCCATGATAACAGCCGTGGCCGCGGCGGCCTCGGTGCCCTCCTCATCGACGGCGACGAAGGCCTTGTGGACGACGTCGGAGATGAAGAGAGACCGGTCGCCGGTCATACCGGAGAAGTCGGCCTCGCCGGAGAACGCCTGAGGCATCCCGAGAGCGACCAGGGCGTCGGCCAGGGTGAACTGGGCGTCAAACTCGAACCTGGGCATCGTGAGAGCGACCTGCTTTCGATCGAGGGCCTCCAGGATGGCCGCCATGCGCGCGGCGTCCAGGGAATCCTCGAAGCGCTCCAGCTCCCCCTCGGCGGGGAGGAGGATGACCATCGACATCTCGTGTCCATCGTAGGGGAGCTCGACGGCCTGATAGTCCTCGCCCTCGGCGTAGCGCAAGGAGTCCTGCTGGCGCATCATCGGCGTCTGGACCTCGCTCCCGTCGAGACGGGTGAAGGGACCCTCCTGGGTGGCCCCCTCCTCGAAGGGGTTGGCCCATGCGG
>CAZQXX010000117.1:7744-9875 GCA_964597105.1 uncultured Anaerolineales bacterium | reverse complement strand
CCATGACCTACTGATTACAAGTCAGTTGCTCTACCGACTGAGCTACACCGGCGACGCGAACAAAATTATACCATAATCGGTCTTTGCGTCAAGTATCGTGCCTCGTCTTCGACGTCATGCACCGCCCCGGCGCGGGTCGAGGCCCCATCGCGGCCTACGCTTCGATCTGGCTTCTCTCCGACTCACCTCCGAAAGAGATGGAACCTTTTCCTCTCCATAGACGTCTAAAGAGACGAAGTACAAACGCAATATCTGCGATTGGAAACCGGACAAATACTCAATAGGAGGATCAAACCATGTTCCGTTCACACGCACTATCCTGGCTCACCGTTGGTCTGTTGCTGCTATCGATCGTCCTCGTCGGCTGCGGCGCGCTTGCAGACGCATCTGAGAAACCGTTGCCGGACCAGTCAGATCCATCTGATCTGGCTCGAGTCGATGAGATTCAGCTCCAGATCATGGAGTCGTTCCCGGTGCAGGTCGCCGTCGTTGCCAAGGGCAACCTCTCGGATGGCTGCACCGAGATCGACGAGATCAATCAGACCTTTGATGACGAGACCAACACCTTCTCGGTGGAGATTACGACGGATCGCCCGGCCGATGCTGTCTGCACCCAGGCCCTCGTTCCCTTTGAGGAGCGCATCTCCCTGGAGGTCCGGGGCTTGCCGGCGGGCACCTACACCGTTGACGTCAACGGCGTCACCGAAACGTTCACCCTCGACGTCGACAACGTCCTTCCGGAGTAGCCTCACTCGTCGATACAGGGAAGGCGCGGGCCCTCGTGGGCCCACGTCTTCCCCTGTGTGTTCCAGGCGGGCGTCTGGCCCACCCCGAGCTCGCGGAAGGGCCGCCCTGAGCTCGTGGAAGGGCCCCCCGCGTTGCCTCAAGAACACCGCCCTGCCCCCCTCCTCCCGATAGAAATCCCCCCAGTTCGATGCTCTCCTCCCCCTCTCATCGGCCCGCGCACGTGAGAAGGCGTCTCCTACCCGAAACGGAGAGTGACATCGCACCTATCCGCACCGCCTCAGGAGAACAACGCTGCCAGCCGACAACTGCTGGTCATGCCTGTGTGCTTGATCCGGAAAAGGGCTTCGTGAAGAGGAGCTGGAAATGTCAGCGGTGATCGGAGAGAGGCATAGCTGAGGCCGCGGCTGGGGAGGCCTCAGGGTGCAGCAGTCACTTCGCCGTCGAAACCTCGATCGGCTCCGGCTCGCCCAGCACGGGCGTCGGATGCCGTACGTTGAGGTCCCACCAGGCCAGCACCAACGCCAGATACTCCCGCGTCTGCCACACCACGCGGCGCGCGGCATAGATTCGCCGGTCCGCCGTCAGGGCCACGCTGTCCAGCCCCAGCCCGTCGCACGTGTAGAGTGACCGCGCCGCGTGGAAGCGCTGTGTCACCACCACCGCGCTGTCGACGCCGAAGATCGCTCGCGCCCGGTAGCAGCTGTCGTACGTCCGCCGCCCTGCGTAGTCGAGAACCACGTCCTCCTCGGGCACGCCCAGACGCACCGCATACTCCTTCATCGCCGCCGGTTCATTGTAGTCGACACGCCGGTTGTCCCCGCTGCAGAGTAGTTTCTCCACCGTTCCCGCCTGGTAGAGATCCACCGCCGTTGCGACCCGGTCGGCGAGTACTGGCGTCAACGAACCGTCAGACCACAGCCCGGCGCCCAGCACCAGCGCCACTGGTCGCGGAGGCACGTCCGCGATCTCTTCGTAAATCTGGTCCTCGTACCGGCTCTCCACCCACCACCGCAGCCCGAAGATCAGCCCTACGCCCGCCAGCGTGCCGGCCATAGCCAGCATCGTGGCTCCTCTCAGGAGTCGCAGGGCTCGTCTCGTCCCCTCGCTGCGTGAGCTCACAGGACCCTCGCAGCGGGGTCCGACCCGTACAGCGTCCGTTCGTCCTGTCGGGTATGCGCTCTGCTCTCATCCCGCTGTCCGCCGCGTTGCGTCACTAGGGCATCATCCTAGCCACGTTCACAACAGTGTTGGCATCGGGGCCCTGCACGAACACCACGTATCTCCCCGTTCGGTCCACCTGAAAGGTCCCCGCAGCAGTCTCCCACCAGTCACCCGGCAGCCCTCGCGGCGGATCCATCGGTCGGGTCGGGAAATGGCGCTCCCT
>CAZQXX010000117.1:0-7644 GCA_964597105.1 uncultured Anaerolineales bacterium | reverse complement strand
CACCCGGCAGCCCTCGCGGCGGATCCATCGGTCGGGTCGGGAAATGGCGCTCCCTGATGAGCGTGTTCAGGCCGCTCGCGAATTCACGGGCATCGACGCTGCTGTCCCAGACCGTGCGCCAGACCAGCAGCCGTCGTCCCGACTCCCGCTCCCAGACAACCAATGTGTCTCCGTCCCATCCCTCAGCGGCCCGCCAGCTCATCTCCTCCGGTAGCTCGTCGTTCAGGCAGAGGCCCGCGACGAGTTCGCCCATCGTCTCCTCCACCACCATGCGCCATTCCTCTCCCAGAACTTCACCGAGATCGGGGACGACCACCCGGGTTGGTGCGTCGCGCTGCTCCAGATAGCGCGAGGGGTGGAGAATCTGCTCGGTCGTACGCGGAGGGTCGCTGTAGGCCTGGTTGACTGTCTCCCACCCGCCAGCTCCGAACAACGCTTCCACGAAGACCCGGCCTTCCTGGTGAGGAAACCGCGTCAGCCGACGCCAAGCCGCGCTGTTCGCCAGTGAGCCGCCGTAATGAGGCTCCTCTGTCGCCATCACCAGGTCGATTAGCTCGGTCCAATCCACCGACGAAAGGTCCCCGTGCCGGTACAGCGCGGTCGAGAGCATGGCGTCTCCTCCGATGAGTGCCTCGATGGCCAATCTCTCGTCGACTGTCCGTCCTCGGTCGCTCATCCCCATCAGATCGAAATGCTGATCCTGGAGCGCGTGCACGTACGCGTGTGCCAGCGCCGTTTGCGCGTTCCCGTCTCCCTCCGGCTGATCTATCGCCACATACAGCTGTTCGTGCTCCGGCACGTAGATCCCGGCAGTGGCCCGCGCATCGATGGCCACTGGCCCCCCCGCCACCAGACCCAGAGCGGTGTACGGCAGAACCTCGGAATCCACATTCCGCTTCTCGTAGAGCCGCTGTAACACAGACGTCAGGTCTTGCTCGTCCAGGAAGCTAAGTGGCACCTCAGTCTTCGGCGAGAGGGCCCGCTGGGTTTCTACTTGGTGAGCGATCTGGTCGAATAGACGGGCGGCTCGTACTTGAGACCAGATCCCTTCCCTCGGCACGGGTGTGGCAGCGGGCGTTGCCGTCGGTTCCGCGGTGGCCGTTGGGGGGACTTCCGTGAGGTTTCCTGCGGAGGGCGTCACGATGTCGGCCGCCCGCCCGAAGCCCTGCAGTGAGGTGACGATGAAGCCGGCGAGTAGGGCGAAGATGCCGGCGACGATCAGGGCCAGCATAAGGACAATGCGGCGCTGTCGAGCGGTGAAGCCGGAAGACCCCACGTCAGCGTCTCTCAGCGCTTCCTTCGCGACGGTCGGAGTGGGTCATGGGACTCAAGGATCTCTCGCTGCTGGCGGACAATCTGCTCGATCCCGGATGTCGCCAGGTCCAGCATCTCATCCAACGCCTGGTGTGAGAAAGGTTCTCCTTCAGCCGTCCCTTGCACCTCAATCAGGCGTCCGTCTGCTGTCATGGCCACGTTGAGGTCTACCTCCGCCCGGTGATCCTCCTCGTAGCAGAGATCCAATCTCACCTCTCCGTCGACCACTCCCACGCTCACCGCAGCCACAGGTGGCCCCAGTGCGCCTTCTGGGATCGATCCTTCTACAATCAGGCGACGTAGGGCCAGGGCCACTGCTACGTACCCGCCACTGATCGAGGCTGTCCGCGTGCCTCCGTCGGCCTGCAGCACGTCGCAGTCCACCACCAGCAGCCGTTCGCCGAGTTGCTCGAGATTTACGGCGGCTCGCAACGACCGTCCGATCAGACGCCGGATCTCCTGCGTCCGGCCCCTGAGTCCGTCTGTTTCCCTGGGTGTGCGGGTCCGTGTGGAGCGCGGCAGAAGCATATACGACGCGGTCAGCCAGCCGGTTCCTCTCCCCGCCATCCACTCCGGCACCTCGTCCTGGATGCTCACGTTACACAGGACCCGGGTGCCCCCCATCTCAATCAACACGGATCCTTCAGGATAGTCAATGTAACCTGGCGTGAACGTCAGTAAGCGAAGCTCGTCGAACCGGCGGTCATCGGGGCGGCGTGAGGAACTGTTCATAACGCGTGCGATTATACCACGCAGCGATGGGGGGACAAGAGATAAGAATGAGCAAGCGTCATGCTGTGCTACAATCCGATCGGCGTCCTTGGGTCCGAGAGACGCCCAGGACGCGTTCCTTGATCGAGCAGTAGCTTCGATACCTTACCCGGACGTTGACAGACGTGGCGCAGGGGGAGATGCCTCATCGACAACCCATCGTGGATCTGATTGGCTGTTCCGAGCAGCTGTCGGTCTGGGCGATTCGGTCGGTGAGTCTTTCCGTCAACTGCCGTCGAACGCTCTGTCAGACAGCCGCTCCCTGGCCGTGATCATCTTCACCGTCGCTGTCACGACCCCGGCAGCGACCAGGCAGAGGTTGACAACCTGATCAGCCCGCCACCCGCGGACAAGAGCTACGTCGTCCGCTCTCAGGAATCCGAGGCCAAATGCCCCCAGGCTCTGAAGCACCATCCAGGAAGCGAAAACCAGTCCTCGCGGTCGGATCCTCCTCCTTGCAGCGAGAACGCCGAGGAGAAGGATTGCACTCCAACCCGCAGCGATCAACTGAACCGCCACCCGCGGCTCTCGGATTCCGTAGAGGTTGGGCAGGTCGCGGCTCAGTGTCCAGAGCAGGCCGTCTCCCGGATACGTCTCAATCCCGTAGGCGCAGCCCACCGTGTGGCACGCGAGCCAGCCGAACGTCGCCAGCGAGGCCGCCCCGGGGGTTAGGGCATCCAGCATGATAGAGAGACGTTTCCCTCGGAGGGCGCTCATGATTCTCGCCCCGATCACGCCGCCGATGAGCGCCCCCTGCCACGCCAGCCCGCCCTGCCACAGACGAGCCGCCTCTTGAAGATGGATCTTGTAGTAGGTCCAGTGGAACCCGACGTACGTCGCTCGGGCCAGCAGTAGGCCGCAGCCCGCGGCCCCGAGCGCCACGTCGATGACCATCCTTGCCTTAAGCCCCCGCCGCTCGACGTCTCGGTAGACCAGGGCGGCCCCCACAAGCAAGCCGAGATAGAGAAGAGCGTTGTAGGAGCGTATGACGATGGGCCCAATCTTGATCAGTATTGGATTCAGGATCGCGCTCCCGGTTTTCGCTGCTCGTCAGCCCTCAGCTGGGCTGCCTCCCTACCACACAGCCGCCCCATCCGGGGCGGCTGTGTGTCCCGCCGGTAGCCCTGAAGGGGCTACCGCTGGGTTCTCTTCGTCTGATGCCGATTAGGCGAGTTCGACGACCGCCCCGGCCTCTTCGAGCTGGGTCTTGGCGTCTTCGGCCGCTTCCTTCGCGATCCCTTCCATAATCGGGCCCGGGGCGCCGTCGACGACTTCCTTCGCCTCCCGGAGGCCCAGCGACGTCAACTGACGGACGGCCTTGATGACCTGAATCTTCTTCGGCCCAACTTCCTTCAGCACCACGTCAAACTCGGTCTTCTCTTCCTCTGCCTCTTCCTCGGCACCAGCCGCGCCGGGCATCGCGCCCATAGCAACGGGGGCCGCTGCGCTCACGCCTAGCTTCTCCTCCAGCATCTCCACCAGCTGCGATGCCTCGAGCAGAGTAAGCTCGCCTATCTGATCTGCAATCTGTTCTAGATCTGCCATCTTCTGATTCTCTCCTTACCTACTGAGCAATGCTTAATGACGATTGATTATCTGTTCCAACCTGAGTGGTTCAGGCGGGCTCGGCGGCTGTCTCCAACTCGCCACCGGCGCCTCCCTCTTCCAGCTTATCCACGTAGGCTTGCAGTACGTTCAGCACCTGGCGGATGCCACCAGCGACTGCCCCGGCGACCCGCCGACCCGGCGCGTGGATCGTGCCAAGAACCTGCGCCAGCAATACCTCCCGCGACGGAAGCTCGGCAATCCGTTTGACCTGCGCCGCCGAGAGTATGGACTCATTCATCCACCCGCCCTTAAGGGCAAGGCTGTCCGTCTCCTCCCCTGCTTCCACCAACGCCTTGGCGACCGGGGGGATCTCCTCGCGACAGAAACTCACTGCGGTCGGACCCGTCAACCACTCGTCCGGCACCGACATTCCGTGCTCCTCAAGCGCCAGGTTCAAAAGGCGGTTCTTCACCACCTGGAACTCTGCGGCGATGGGCCGCACACTCCTGCGGATCTTCTCCATCTCGCCAACGCTCAACCCTCGGTAGTCAACCAGGATGATGCCGCGGCTCTCTGCCAGCTGTTCCGCGTACTCCTCCACACGTCTGACCTTCTGTTCTCGTGTTAGCGCCAACCTCACTCACCTCCTTCTTTCTGCGACATGAAAAAATCCCTGACCGTGCCGACGCAGAGACGCACGTCCAGGGATGGACTCGTCAATACCTCGGCAGGCCCCAATTAAGCGCTTCTGAGCGCACCTGCGGTCTTCGGCTATGTGATTGTTATGTGATTCTCACGGTCTCGGACGCTAGAGTACAGCCTCCATCGCCAGAGCTTCTGTCGGGTCTATCTTGATTCCCGGTCCCATCGAGGAGGTCACCACGATCTTCTTGATGTACCTCCCGCTCGCGCCAGGCGGACGCGACTTCACCACGGCGTCTACCATCGTCGCGAAGTTCTCCAATAGCTTCTCGCTCGGAAAGCTGACCTTGCCGATCGGCACGTGTACGTTGGCGTGCTTGTCGACGCGGAACTCCACGCGCCCGGCTTTGATAGCGTCAATCATATCGGCCAGATTGTCGGACTCGACCAGGGTGCCGGCCTTTGGGTTGGGCATCAGCCCGCGCGGACCCAGATAGCGGCCCAGACGTCCGACCTTGCTCATCATCCGTGGCACAGCGAGGGCGGCGTCGAAGTCCATCCAGCCGTTTTCGATCCTCTCGAACCATTCATCGCTGTCCGCGACGTAGTCGGCGCCGGCTTCTTCAGCGATCCTGGCCGCGTCGCCCGCGGCGAAGACCAGTACCTTCACCTCTTTGCCCAATCCGTGGGGCAGTCGCACCGTCCCCCGGACCTGCTGGTCGGCGTGACGCGGGTCGACCCCCAGCCGAAAGTGAACCTCAACCGTCTCGTCGAAACCGGCGTAGCTGGTCTCCTCGACCAGTTCGATGGCTTCCTGCGGTGGATAGAACCTCTCGCGATCCACCTTCTCCAGCGCTTCTAAATACTTCCTACCGTGCTTTGCCATACTTCCTCCTTGTGGTCCAAGCGGGACAAGCCCTCCCACAAATGAAACCCGCTCCTAATCTCCGGAGTAGCTCCAAAGGAGCCGCTCCCTCGGAGCCGCTCCCTATCCTTCTACCCTAATGCCCATGCTCTTGGCCGTGCCCTCGATCTGGCGCATCGCTCCCTCGATATCGACGGCATTCAAGTCCTTCATCTTCGTCTCAGCGATATCTCTCAACTGATCCTGAGTGATCGTGCCTACCTTGTCTCGGTTGGGCTCCGAAGACCCCTTGTCGACCCCGGCCGCCTTGCGTAGCAAGTCCGCCGTCGGAGGCGATTTGAGGATGAAGTCAAACGACCCATCCTGGTAGATCGTGATCTCGGCCGGTATGATGTTCCCCGCCTGTCCGGCGGTGCGGGCATTGTACGCCTTGCAGAACTGCATCAGGTTGATGCCGTGCTGAGCCAGCGCAGGTCCCACGGGGGGCGCCGGATTCGCCTTTCCTGCCTGGATCTGCAACTTAACGACTGCCTTTACTTTCTTCATTATGCTACCTCAGATCGGCACTAGTAAGTCTGAGCCCCAGCCCAGGGCCACTGATCGGGCCCCTTCACTGCTCGCTCAGATCTTCTCGACTTGTAGAAAATCAAGCTCCACTGGTGTCTCGCGGCCAAAGAAAGACACCATCACGTGAACGGTCGCCCGTTCCATATCGATCTCGTCCACCACGCCGATAAAGCCGTCAAATGGACCGTCGACGATGCGCACTTTCTCGCCTGGCTCGAAGGTGACCTTGATCTTCGGCGCCTCGGCTTCCATACGTTCCATGATCCCGCTGACTTCTGCAGGGCGCAACGGTGCTGGCTTATCTCCCATCCCTACGAAGCCAATCACGCCCGGGGTGTCACGCACCACGTACCACGACTCGTCGTCCAGGATCATCTGAACCAGCAAGTAACCAGGGAAGATCCGGCGCTCAACCGTTCGCCGCTCTCCCTGTCGGAGTTCCATCTCCTCCTCGGTCGGGACAACGACCTGGAAGACCTTGTCTTCCATACCCATCGACCGGATACGGCGCTCCAGCTTGTGCTTGACTTTCTGCTCGCGGCCAGAGTAGCAGTGGATCACGTACCACGCTCGATCGTCTTCTGGCTCCGTCAGCCCCGCTTCTTCAAGCGCCTTCTCTTCAGTTTCTCTTGCCAGGTCGGCCAACTCCGCCGCTGGGGAGGATGCTTCTACCGATGAGTCCTCAAGCTCCTCCTCTTCGGCTGTCACCCCTAGCGGTGCGTCTGCTGCCGATGTTTCTTCTTCAGACTCGGCAGGGGCCGGTTCAGACACGTTGGCGTCGTGTTCCATCGTTGGCTCTCGATCCGGGTCGCTTTCCTGCGCAAACATATCTTCACTCACTAGACAACTATGCCATCTGTCTGTTGACGATTACGGCTGCCACAACACTCGCTACCGCGACGAATACCGCCACCCCAATGGCCACGGCGTCACCGTTAATCAGCCCGCGCAACTCCACAGAGAACAGATAGTCCAATAGCCCCATGAACGCTGCCATCGATACCGTGACACCTAGGACGATCTTGGTCAGATTCTCTGCCTCTTCGCGCGTCGGCCAGCGGACCTTCCGCAACTCCGCGCGCGTCGCTCGCAGGTAGTTCATTACTGCGTTATCCTGCAGGCGTGCCGCCAGTGTTCGTTTCTTCGTCTGGGATCTTGCCACTGTCACAGCTCCCTTGTGAAAGCTCGTCCACTCCAGATGTGCTTACATTTTAAGACACCGCCACGCGTCCGGCGGTGTCTCGATGATCTCTCAGGCAGGCCAGGCAGGAATCGAACCCGCAACCTTCGGTTTTGGAGACCGCTGCTCTGCCTAATTGAGCTACTGGCCTGAGACGGTTACCGTGTCTCCCGATGCATGGTATGCTCGCGACATCGGGGGCAGAACTTCTTCAACTCTAGCCGATTGGGATCGTTACGCCGATTCTTCTCGGTTGTGTAATTCCGCTCCTTGCACTCTGTACACGCCAGCGTGATATATCGTCGAATCGGTTTTCTAGCCATTACCTTGCCTCAGAATAGTTACAGTCCTACCATCTTCCAATAACTCAGAGCCCACGACGGGATTCGAACCCATGACCTCACCCTTACCAAGGGTGTGCTCTACCGACTGAGCTACGTGGGCCGGCGTGCCTCAAGGAACGTTGACCTGAATGGTATTCTACATGATTTCGCCAGAGTGTCAAATCCATATCGTGGGCCTCCCAACTCCTCCAGGCACCGGCATCAGTTGAAGGGCGACGAGGCTCTCCCGGCATCGTCTGCTTGCGTGCGTAGGACTCATAAAGTACAATGGCTCTTCCGATGAATGATACAAGACCCGGCCGGACCGGTCCAGGACTACCGATGCTCCCAGGGTGTCTTGAGCGCTTGTACCGGGCGGTTGGGGATGCCACCAGTCTGGTCATTCTCACTCACAACGACCCCGATCCCGATGC
>CAZQXX010000116.1:0-9904 GCA_964597105.1 uncultured Anaerolineales bacterium | reverse complement strand
GGCCGTCCAGCTCTCCCAGGGCTCCCGGCTCATCAGCGTCGGCACCCAGATCTCTTCGCGGCACCGTTCCGCCGTCTCCCGCGTGGCGATGAAGTGTCCCCCCGGCCCCACCCGGTCGATCAGCTCGAGCATCAACGTCTCGTCGCTCACCTCGATGCCGCGCAGCACGCGGCGCGCCAGGGCAATGATCTCGTCGGCGACCACCAGCATCTCCAGCGACCCAATGTCCGCGCAGTCCAGGAACCCCGCGTCGTGCACCAGCGTCGTGCCGCTCAGGCCGGACAGGAGCACCTGGACCGTGCTCTCGATCGCCGCCTGGATGTCCAGCATCTTCGACTCAGATGCCCCGGCTGTGCCCATAAACGGGAGGCCCAGGTACCTGGCCAGCTCGGCGAACGCGGCGCTATACAGGCTCATCTCCGGCCCCCCATAGGACGGCCGGACCGTCCGCAGGTCCATGGCGCTGGGTACCGAGCCAATGCAAACGGGCGCGCCCGGCTGCTTCAGCTGGATAGCCGTGAGCCCGCTCAGCGACGAGGCGAGGGAGACCACCAGGGCCCCGGCTCCCGTCACCGGCGCGGTGGACCCGGCCGCGCCGCCGCCTAGGTAGACAACCGGGATCCCGTGCTCTGCCGCCCACAGGACCGTCGCCATCCGCTTGTCCGTGTGTTGTAACGGCGCCTGGGATGTAGCGAAAAGCGCGAAGAAGGGACGCTCCCGCAGGCTCTCTTCATCACCCGCCACGGCCAGCGCGATCTCGTAGATGTCGACCAGGTTCTCCGGCGAGTACGCCCACGGAATCGTCGGTTTCCTCGTGCCAGCCACCATCTCGGCGAACTCATGCACCGGCGCCAGGTCAGCCGGTACGTCGTCGATCAACCCCAGCCCCATCACGTAGTCGAAGTTCTCCAGCGCGTCGCAGACCTGGGCCGTAGCCCGCGGATCGCCGGAGCGGGATCGCCGGCGCTCGCCCGTCTCCGGATCCAGGAAGTACGTGCAGGTCAGCCCCGGGCCGAAGTGAACGCAGTCGGGATCGCTCCTGTCGAGACCGGTAGCGCACACCTCCAGCCGGCCTCTCGCGCCCTCGTCGTCCAGCCCCCCCACCGGGCGCTCCCACAGCGTGAACGATCGTGGGGCCACATCCAGGGCGTCCTCAACCAGCCCGCGGGGAATGCGGACCCGGACCCCATCGGCGTCCGCTCCCGCGTCGACGAGCAAGTTCCGCGCCTCGGGGTTCAGCATATTGACCCCCGTCCGCTCCAGACACGTCACCGTCGCCTGATAGAGCCGCTCGATCTGAAAATCGGACAACACCCGCAACTGCGGCCTGTGATGCGCCCTGTCCCGATGATTCATCGCGCTCTGCGTCTCCTGTTTCCTCTCACCCTGATGCTCCGAGGGGGTTGTGATTTGGGTCATATGACCCCGAAGATGGTGTGCAAGGGGGATCACCGACCCGCTCCAGCCACCCTCTTTCCGATGGTGCATTCCGCTTGCCGAAGGCGCCGCTGAAGTGGATTGCACATACCGACTTGCCGAAGAAGAATCTGGGCCCCGCCCCATGGCTCCGAAGGGATCACCAGATCGCCGCCGTATACCGGAATCTTGCACCTCCCCTGTGCCTGCCTTGAGGTTGGCCTGAGCGCAGCCAAAGGCCTTTGCCGAAGCGCCTCCCGTACCGCGAGCGCGACGCCCTGCAAGTGGTGTTCCAATTGCTGGAATCCTGTTCTACACTCGCCATTATATCAAACCGCCAGATCGCCGTCAAACCCCGTCTACACCTACAGCCGTCTTCCCGCTCGTGCTACGCCAAAGAGCCAGGCCGTGCTATAATGCGCAGCCGACGCCAGACGACATATCACAGACGACGACAGAAGGAGAACCCAACCGACCATGACCGACACCTGGATTCCAGAGCGCGCGATGTTCATCTTCGCCCACCCAGACGATATCGATTTCTCAGTGGCCGGCACGGCCGCCAAATGGGCCCAGAACAGCAGCGAAGTCGTCTATCTCATCCTGACCGACGGCAGCGCCGGGACCCATCAGCCCGATATGACTAGGGAGCGGCTGGTCGCGCTGCGCCGCGCCGAGCAGGAGGCTGCGGCAGCCGTCGTCGGTGCCAAGGAATGCATCTTCTTCGACTGCCCAGATGGCCTCCTGGAGCCCACCCTGGAGCTGCGCAAGCGCGTGGTGCGCCTCATCCGGCGGTACAGGCCGCAGGCCGTCGTCTGCGGGGACCCGCGCCGATATTTCTCCGGCAACACCTACATCAACCATCCCGACCATCGAGCCGCGGCCCGCGTGGCCGTCGAGGCCGTCTTTCCCGCGGCCGAGATGAACTTGCTCTACCCCGACCTCCTCGAGGAAGGCCTACGCGGACACAAGGTGAACTACGTCTACATCTCCCACAGTGAAGATCCCGATCACTATGTCGACATCAGCGATACCATCCACCTCAAAGTGGAGGCCCTGCGTCAGCACGCCAGCCAGCTCGGCGACTGGGACCCCGAGCCGCGGACGAGAGAGCGAAATGCGGAGATCGGCAGGCAGGCCGGGGTCGCCTATGCCGAGGCCTTCCGCCGCATGCAGCTCAAACCCCTGGAACGAGAGGAGAAGTAAGCATGCTCTTTCAGCCCGGCACCATCGGCACCCTCACGCTCCCGAACCGCCTCATCCGCTCCGCCACCGCCGAGCGCATGGCGGACCCCGATGGCCGCCCCAGGCCGCCCCTCCTCGAGCTCTACCGCGAGCTGGCCCTCGGCGGCGTCGGCCTTATCATCAGCGGCCATATGTTCGTGCATCCCTCGGGGAAGGCGCATCCGGAGATGACAGGCATTCACGACGATGCCCTCGTCCCTCATCTGGCAGAGCTCGCCACCGTCGTCCATCGCAACGGCGGTCGCATCGCGGCCCAGATCAACCATGGAGGGATGCAGTGCAGCCGCGAGACCGTCTCCGAGACCATCGCTCCCTCCGCCATATCGGCGCAGTTTCTGTCGCGGCCCCCACGGGAGATGACCCATGGCGAGATCGAGTCCCTTATCCAGGCCTACGCCGACGCGGCCCGCCGGGCCCGAGAGGCCGGGTTCGACGCCGTCCAGATCCACGGCGCCCACGGATATCTGATCAACCAGTTTCTGTCCCCGTTCACCAACCGGCGGGACGACGAATGGAGCGGCGACTTCCAGGGTCAGACCCGCTTCCTCCGGGCCGTATGTCGCGCCATCCGGGAGAAGGTCGGTCCCGACTACCCTGTGTTCATCAAATTGGGCATGGTCGACGCGATCGAAGGGGGACTGACGCCCGAAGAAGGCACCCGCGTGGCAGCGTCCCTGGCCGGGATGGCCCTCGATGGGATCGAGATCAGCGGCGGGATCTCCGGGGGCGAGAGCCTCAACTCCCGCGCCGGGATCCGCTCCGCGGAGGACGAGGCTTACTTCCGCCCCCTGGCACGCCGGGCCCGCTCCGCCACGTCGCTTCCCATCGCCCTGGTCGGCGGCCTCCGATCCCGGGCGGTCATGGAGGACGTGCTGAGCTCCGGCGACGCTGACTTCATCGCCCTGAGCCGCCCCTTGATCTGCGAGCCGGATCTGCCCCTGCGCCTCCGCGAGGGAGCTCAGGACCGCGCCGCCTGCATCTCCGCTAACCGTTGCTGGCCCGAGCGCCCCGGGGACGGCATCGCCTGCCGGTGCCCCCTCGAGAGGCTGGACGAGTAGTCAGCAGAGCGCGCATACACGCGCGCTCACGACTCACCCCTGCATCCGGGCTCAAGCCGGCCCACTCCCCCATCCACGTCATCGGGAGCCGAGCGCAGCGGAGTCGTCTGTGGTGAGCTCACCCCGAGCACAGTCGAGGGACTCACCGCACCGAGGAGTCTCCGGTCTCGTACTGGCTTCACGCCCTGCCCACAGGTCCAGCACCGCACGACGTTGACAAAATCGAATCACCGGTGATAATACGCCCTATGCGACGACTGAAATGGCCGTTCCTGGCATTATTCGTCCTGTCGCTGACCGCCCTCGGTTGCGCGGCGCTGACCGGTGAGAGACCGTCCCTGCCCGAGCTCCCCTTCCTTCAGGGCGCGACGGCCACCCCCGAGCCGACGGCGACGCCGTCTCCAGTGCCCACCGCGACGCCGACGCCCACCCCGACCCCAACACCCACGCCCTCCCCCTCTGAGCTCTTCGCCGAGGCGGAGCGGGCGATGCACAACGGGGACTACGCCACCGCTGCCGACGCGTACCGTTCGCTTCTGGCGCGCCCCCTCGATGAGGCCACCGACGCTCAGTCCCGCCTCGGCCTCGGCACGGCGCAGCTCCGGACCGGTGCCTATACCGAGGCGGCGACCGCCTTCGAGGAGCTCCGCCAGGCCCACCCGGAGAGCGAGCATGCCCGGGATGCCGCTTTCCTCCTGGGCGACGCCCTCGTGGGCGCCGGTGCCCCCCTCTCGGCCACCACCGCATACAGCAGCTATCTCCAGGCTGGCACCGTGGTCACGCCGTACGTGAATCGGTCCCTGGGTGATGCCTTCCGGGCCGGGGGCGTCTACACCGACGCCGCTCGTGCCTACGAAGAGGCTCTCCTAGAAACGCCTCACCGCTCCTTCGAGGTGGACGTAAGAGAGAAGTTGGGAATAAGCTACGCTGGGCTCGGAAACTACACCGCGGCGGTTGCCCAGTACGACGCCATCCTCCGCGTCGCCCGGGACCCCAAGCCCCGCGCCCGCATCGCCTTCCAGGCCGCGGACACGCTCCTGATGGCCGGGGAGATCCAGGCCGGGTACGATCGCCACCTCGCCGTCGCCGAGACCTACCCCGAGGACGAACACGCCTACCGTTCCCTGGTCAAACTCCTGGATGCGGGGCGTCCCGTCGACGACCTGCTGCGGGGCATCATCGACTACCACGCCGAGGCCTACGGAGCGGCCGTCCAGGCACTCTACCGCTACATCCAGGCCTACCCCAATACGCATTCCGGGGACGCCCACTGGTACGCCGGGCTGTCGTTCCGCGAGGCGGATAGCATCGACCTGGCTATCCGAGAGTTCGAGCTGCTCATCGACACCCACCCCAACAACAGCTACTGGGGCGAGGCCTGGCTGGAGCTCGCCGACGTCTATGCCGACCGCGATCAGATCGACCGCGCCGTCTCCACCTACCAGGCCTTTGTCGATGCCGCCCCCGCCCACACCCTCGCGCCGGAGGCGCTCTGGGAGGCGGCCTGGTTGCTTGAGCGTAACGAGAGGATCGACGAGGCTGCCGCCGCCTACCGGAGCTGCCGGGACGCGTATCCCAACTCCGATGTCGCTGCGCGCGCCTTGTTCCGCGCCGGTCTCCAGCACTACCAGCGCGATCGGACGGAGGACGCGGCGGAGGCCTGGGAGACCCTGGCGGTGGGCTATGCCGATTCAGAGCAAGGGACGGCCGCGCTCCTCTGGTTGGGGAAACTCCACCTCGATCAGGGGGCCCGCGAGGAGGCGCTGGCCGCTCTCGAAGGGGCCACCGAGACGGCTCCCAACGCGTACTATGGGCTCCGGGCCTCCGAGGTGGCGGACGCGCCTGACGTCTCGCCCTTCCCGGCGCTGACATACGAGCCCGACGAGGGCGAAGGAAGTCAGAGCGAGGCAGAGGCCTGGCTGGCCGATTGGTTGGAGCTTGACAGCACCGAGGATCTGAGCGAGCCCGCACCCACGCTGACGAGCGACGGGCGCCTGGCGCGCGGGCGGGAGTTGTGGCGCCTCGGCCGGTTCCAGGAGGCGAAGGCGGAGCTGGAGGGCCTCCGTGCCGACACCTACTCCGACGCTTTGAGCCAGTACCAGCTGGCCCTCCAATACCGCGACGTAGGACTCTACCGCTCCTCGATCCTCGCCGCCTGGCGGCTCATCAACATGTCACCGGTCACCAGGACCGTCGACGCGCCGCGCTTCGTGCTGGAGCTCGCTTATCCCACCTATTACGAGGACCTGGTGCTGGAGAACGCCGAGAGGACCGGCCTCGATCCCCTCCTCATCTTCAGCCTCATCCGCCAGGAGAGCCTCTTCGAGAGCCTCGCCACGTCCATCGCCAGCGCCCACGGGCTGATGCAGGTCATCCCGCCGACGGGCGCCGAGATTGCGTCCGAGATCGACTGGCCGCCGGACTACGAGACCGCCGACCTCTACCTGCCTTACGTTAGCCTCCGCTTCGGCACCTACTACCTGGCGAAGCAACGGGATCGCTTCGACGACCGCGTCGAGGTCGCCCTGGCCGCGTACAACGGAGGCCCGTTCAACGCGCAGCGCTGGATCGACCGCGCCGGTGACGACCCCGATCTCTTCCTCGAGATCATCACGCTTCGGGAGCCCCAGCTCTACATCAAGCGCATCAAGGAGCACTGGACCGTCTACCGCGCCCTCTACGCCGACTAACCCACGTCGCGCCCATCCCAACCCGCAATCCCCACCCGCTCGTAGCGCGTTGGCGTAGCCACGCACCGTGCGCCACGGACCTGCACCACGCACCATCGCGGAGCGGCGCCCCGCTCACCACCCCGCAGCGTAAAAAGCCAGATACTCGGGGATGTTAGCCGCCCACAACGGATCCACGTGGGCTCCCTCGTGGATCGCAAACTCATTCGGGATACCCCGCTCGTTCAGTGCCTGATGGAGCTGCCGGGTCGCCTCTCGCGCCCAATCCTGATCCCCCGCGCTCAGGTAGACCCGCACGTTCTCCACCCCCGGCTGCTGTATCAGGTAGAAGGGATCGTACGCCGGTGGCGCGCGATTCGCCGACAACGCCGGGCTGTGCGCCCCCACGATGCCGAACGCGTCCGGGTGGGTCAGCGCGATCTCCAGCGACCACACGCCGCCGCGGGAGATGCCCCCGATCGCCCGGGCCTCCCGGGTTTGCAGCGTGCGGAACGTCGCGTCGATGTGGGGCACCAACTCGTTCACCACCTGCTCCTCGAACGACCCGGCCCCGCCACTCGTCGTGACGTACAGCCCATCTGAGTCGGCCCCGGGAAGAACGATCACGAAGTGAGGGAACGTGCCCCCCACCATCCCCGCATCGGCCGTCTCGTCCACCCCCAGCGCGTCCCAGTGACGCTCGTCGTACGGCCAGCCGTGAAGTAGATAGAGTGTCGGGTATCGCCGATCGACCTCGTCGTAGCCCGGCGGCAGATAGACCCGGTACGACTCCGTCTGGCCCGTCACCGCGCTATGATACGTGCCATCCAGTACCTGTCCCGCCAGCTCCAGACTGGGGGTCGCCGTCGGCTCGGGGGGTTCTGGAGTCGCCGTGGCAGCCGGCGGCTCGGTGGGCGCCGGGGTCGGCGTAGGAGAGGGCTTCATCGTTGCGGCGACACTGGCCTCCGGCGTGGGCGATGCTGGTGCCGTGGGAGGGGACGTCGGTGACGGCGCCTCATCCGACCCGGACGCCAATCCGCTGCTCGCCGTGGCGGTCGCCGGCGTGCCGGGCGCGTCGGAAGCCGGCGGCTCCTCGAGCGGCCGCACCAGCACCACCAGCGTGATCAGACCCGCCAGCACGATCACCAGGAGGCCCCGCATCATCCACCTGCCCACGCCGCTGCCTGTATTGCCCACGTCAGGCTTCCCTGAGAGGTTCATACCGCCATTGTACCCCAGGGCCTACAACTGACAAGACCGCCCCCCCGCTCTTGGCTCGCCAGATTGGCAATACCCCCTGTCTGTGCTACACTCCCTTCAGAGCCAGATGTGGTCCGCCCCCCTACCCAGGGAGTCAGAGCTATGTCAGAGACCGTCTACCGCACATTGGCCCGGCGGCTGGATGCCATGCCCAACGGGTTCCCCGCCACGGAGAGCGGCGTCGAGCTGGAACTCCTGGCCAAACTGTTCACGCCCGACGAAGCGGCCCTGGCTGCCGTTCTCCGTCTGACGCAGGAACCGGCCAAGACCATCGCCCAGCGCGCCGGCGTCGACCCCGACGAAGCCTACCGCACGCTGAAGGCCCTCGCCCGCCGCGGCCTGGTCCGCGTGAAGCGGGGCGACCGTCAGCTCCTGTTCGGTCTCATGCCTTTCGTCGTCGGCTTCTACGAGGAGCAGCTGCCCCGCATGGACGAGGAGTTGGCCAGCCTCATGGAGCGGTACATGCAGGAGAGCCGGGCCGCCATCACCCACGACACACCGGCCCTCCACCGCGTCATCCCCGTTGAGGAATCCGTCCCATTCGAGCTGGAGATTTTCCCCTTCGAGCGCGCCTCCCAGCTCCTGGAGAACGCCCGATCCTGGGGCGTCCGCGACTGCATCTGTCGCGTCCAGCAGCGCCTGATCGGGAAGGGGTGCGACCACCCCGTGGAGAGCTGTCTCGTCTTCGCCCCAGTCGAGGGCGCCTTCGACCACGGCGACGTGGACCGGGCCATCACGAAGGAGGAAGCCCTCGATATCCTCCACCAGGCGGAGGAATCCGGCTTGATCCACACTACCGGCAACTACCGCGAGCCCCACTACTACATCTGCAACTGCTGCACGTGCTGCTGCGGCATTTTGCGGGGGGTGGCCGAGTTCGACATCCCCACGGCCGTCGCCCGGGCCGACTTCCAGGCCGTGGTCGATGTCGACCTGTGCGCCGGGTGCGCCGACTGCGTGGAGCGCTGCGCCTTCGGGGCCCTCTCTGTTCCCGAGGACGTCTGCGAGGTCGATCCCGTCCGCTGCGTCGGATGCGGCCTCTGCGCCACCGTCTGTCCCACCGACGCACTCCATCTCGAGCGCCGGTCGCCGGGCGAGGTTCCCCCCCCGCCGGAGGACGTCAAGGAATGGGGAGTGCGGCGGGCGGAGCAGCGCGGCATCTCGCTCGACGAGGTCCTCTAGGACGCTCATCCGGCCCACCACCAACGAGGGGAACCATCCCTGGGAGGGACCATCGCATGGACCATCAGACACACCCGGATCAGACCCCCGCCTCTGGCCCAAGGCCCGTCGTCGCCGTCACGATGGGCGACCCGGCGGGCATCGGCCCAGAGGTGACCGTGAAGGCAGCGGCCCGCAAGGAGCTTTGGGACTGCTGTCGCCTGCTGGTGGTCGGCGACGCGGCCGTCCTCACCGCGGCCGTGGAGCTGACCGACGTATCCCTCACCATCCACCCCGTCACCGACGTGGACGAGGCCGGGTTCTGGCCCTCGGCCCTCGACGTGCTCGATCTCGGTGCCGTCGACGTGGCCGAGGTGGCGCCCGGCGAGGTCTCGGCAGACGCCGGGGAGGCGTCCATCGCCTACGTGAGGCAGGCCACGGAGCTGGCAATACGCGGACAGGTGGACGCCCTTGTGACCGGTCCCATCAACAAGGCCGCGGTCCGGGCGGCAGGCATCCCCTACGTGGGCCACACGGAGCTCCTGGCAGCCATCACCGGGGAGGATCGGGTGACCACTATGCTGGCGACCCCTGGGCTCCGGGTTGTCCACGTCACCCGCCACGTGCCCCTGGCAGACGTGGCCCCCCTGATCACCCGGGAGCGGGTGCTTGAGACGCTGCGCATCACGCACCGGGGGCTCAAACAGATGGGCCTCCGCAAGCCAAAGCTGGCCGTCGCCGCCCTCAACCCCCATGGGGGCGACGGGGGCTTAATCGGGTGCGAGGAAATTGAGGAGATCCGGCCGGCGGTTGAGGACGCGGTCGTCCAGGGTATCGACGCTCACGGGCCCATCCCCGCGGACTCGGTCTTCTTCCAGGCCATCGGCGGGGCCTTCGACGCCGTCGTGGCCATGTACCACGATCAGGGCCACATTCCGATCAAGACCCACGATTTCGCCCACAGCGTGACCGTGACCCTCGGCCTGCCCATCGTGCGCACCTCGGTGGATCATGGGACCGCCTTCGAGATCGCGTGGCAGGGCGAGGCGGACGAGACCAGCATGGTCGAGGCGATCCGGCTCGCGGCTGAGCTGG
>CAZQXX010000115.1:0-9918 GCA_964597105.1 uncultured Anaerolineales bacterium | reverse complement strand
GGGGCAAACCTCTGGATGAACCGGGCCGGCGGTCGGTAGGGTAGGTGCGTCTCCATCAGGTTGACGAAGGTGAATAACGGACGAGTGTCCCCGCTTCCTCGATGAGCGCGCAGGTAACCGACGACGTCTCGTAGCGAACGCTTCGTGTTCCCCTTGAAATTGATGCTGTTCTGCCACAACGGTACGATGAGAGGATGCATCGCTATCCGCAACAGCAGGTCGTTGCGAGCGAATTGATCCTGCAGGGGGGCTGTGATCCTGCGCATCACCCGGGTGTACCGCTCGAGTAGCTTTCCCAGAATCTTGGGTCGAGATTGCGAGATGTCTGGATAGTTGGGAACCGCCCCTCCGTAATTGTAGAACTCCTCAAATCCGCGATCGAGGTCGTTATCGACGACACCCAGCAGCGGGTTGTTGCAGAAGCCAGCGGTCCTGTAGCCGGCATCGTGTAGCAGCTCAGCGATGGTCACAAGACCGTCGCCCAGCGTGTCGTGGATTTGGGTGGTCATATGCGTCGTCGGGTACTCGCCCGTAAAAAGGGAGGCGTGCGAGGGAATCGTCCACTGCCCCGGCACGACGGCTCGCTCAAAGAGGGTCGCTTCTTCGGCGAACGCGTCGATGAAGGGCGTGGTCTCCCGCCCGTAGCCATAGCACGACATCCGGTCTGCCCGGAGCGTGTCGAGTATGATCAGTACGATGTTTGGTCTGTTCGTGATGTTCTCTGTTTTCATATACGTGTACAACGTCCCTCAGACGTTCAATTGCCCTTATCGTTGAGTTCCTGGTTCACGGTTGAACCGCTTCCTCGGTGGTCTCCTCTGAGTCGAGTCTTGTTTGCCGTCGCTGCAGGAAGCCGATATTCAGGAGACCTCTCGATTCCCGCTCTACTTCACTCTGTCCTCTCGCGACGCGCCGCCGACGGGGCAGACTGAGCGCGAAGAAGATCACCCAGCTGACGAACAAACCCAGCAGGGCGATACCCCCCAGTCCGACCAGTTGTGCAACCATCTGACCGCGGCCATCCCCCAGGAAACCGGCTGCTGGGAGGAAACCCGTCACCCCTTGGCCCAGCACCGTATGGTACTCAGTCGTTCCTATGCCGTTCCACCCTTGACCCCAGCGTCCATCCGCAAACACGGCCACTGCCAGCAATCCCCAGGTGCCCGCCGTGCTACCCAGCGCAACAGTGGCCGTGGCGTCCGGGAGCCGCAGCACGCGCTCCACTACATAGACGCCCAGCGGTAGTAGAAGCCCCGCTACGGCCCCGATCACCAGCGCTCCCCATGGTGGTACAAAGGGAGCCCCGGCCGATATGGCGACAAAGCCTGCGGCTGTACCTCGTGCCGACATCAGGGCGTCGACCTGCCCCGTCGTGAACCAGCAGTAGGTCTGGGAGACGAGGATCGCCCCGGCGCCGGCGAGCAGTCCGTTCACCGCGATGCGAGGCGCGTTCAGATCGGTGCCTGCGACGTGAAACGGTGTACTCACGGACCACCCGAGCCAGCCGAGACCGAAGAGCAGGGCGCCCAGGTTCGCCAGCAGAGGGAAGTGTGCTGGCGGCATCTCGTCTGGCTCCTCCGCTGAGCCCGCCGGCAACCGATGCCCCAACCCTGTGAGAGCCCCGAGTGCAGAGACCCCGCCCAGAAGGTAGACGACGCCTGAGCCACTGTGGTCCACCAGGCCATGGCCTCGCTCCAGGGTGGAGCCCAGATTGGCCAGCCATCCGCCGCCCCATGTCCAGCAGGCAGCCAGGGGAAAGAGAATCCCTCCGGTCAGCATGCCTCCGACGAGCAGCTGCCAGCCCTGTGCCCGTCCCGACAGGCTTAGCACGGTTAGGAGAACCGCCGAAACGACCAGTGGCATGTATGTGAAGAAGAGCGCAAACACGTTGGGGGTGGCCGTGTCTCCGGCTAGGAAGAAGCCCTCCAGGCCTATCAATCCCCATTCGAGACCACCCTCGCCCGCGAACAGCCGCGTCAGACCCTCCAGCCCTGGCTGATCGCTCATCAACCCCGCGCCGCCGAGGTGAAAGGCGAACCCAACGGCGAAGTACGATAACGTCCCGAGAGCCAGCGCCAGCGCGCCTACCGTGGCTGACCGGCGCGCTCGATTCGGCTCCATGCCTCCCCATGCGAGGAGGAAGAGCCCCAGTGGGATGAGATATCCTAAGAGGGCAGGCAGCCAGCTTTCGATTGCCATAACTAGTCCCTTCGGGTAAAATGATGACTAATGATGTGGCAGATTGGTAGTCGGATGCCGATCCCGCCTGACCGGTCTGCGACCTACCCATCCGCTGGTTCACAATCTTACCAGAAGCCACCGATTTCGCCAAGCATGAAGGATGATGGGCCGTTGCGGCTGCTCGCCGATTGTATGCTCGGTCGGCTGACGAAATGGTTGCGGCTGCTCGGCTACGACACCGCTTACGACAATGACGCCAGCGATCACGAGTTAGCCCGGCGCGCTCGCGCTGAGGACCGGGTCTTGCTCACTCGCGACCGAGAGCTTGCCGCCCGTCGTGGTCTGGAGACTCTCCTCATCCATTCCGAGCGGCTTCAGGAGCAGGTGGAAGAGGTCCAGCAGGCCCTCGGCCCTCCTCCCGATCCTTCCCTCTCTCGGTGTTCCGTGTGCAATGGGCTCCTTGAAGAGGTGTCCGGAAGCGACGTGGTCAACCGTGTCCCGCCCTACGTGCTGAAGACGCACTCCGACTTCCACCGTTGCACGGGCTGTGGGCGGGTCTACTGGTCGGGAAGCCACGTCGAAGCGATGAGTGAGGAGTTGGAGGATTTCCGTTCATCATGAGTGCGCTCGCCCGCGCCGGTCACTCACCTGCAAGTTGGGAAGACCGTGTACTGATGGTCTCGGTTCGCGCCGTGCCCCGAGCTGCCGGGACTCCCGTTGAGAGGTGCTCTTGAAGCTAGAGAGAGTCGGCATTCTTTACAATGACCGCATACCGCAGGCGCGGTCCCTGGCCGCGGAGATGAAAGCATGGGCGGCCAGGCGCGTCGAAGCCGTAGAGGTCTGCGCGATTGACGATGCTCTGGAGGCGCTATGTCTCTCCGAGGTGGATCTGCTGGTCACTCTCGGTGGTGATGGCTCCATTCTGGAGGCAGCCCGGCTGGCATCGGGCCACCGTGTCCTGATTCTCGGGGTCAATCTCGGTCGGGTCGGTTTCTTGACCGAGGCGGAGATCTCCCAATGGGAAGAGGTGCTATCGCGTGCCCTGGCTGGTGACTACTGGATCGAGGAGCGCATGATGCTCCGTGCCACGAGCTGGCGTGGACAGGAGATGCTCAGCGAGGGCGTGGCTCTGAATGATCTGGTCGTAGGTCGTGGCGCCCGAGGCCGCGCGGTCCATCTCCGGGCCGAGGTTGACGGCGGTGAGGTGACCACCTACGTGGCCGACGGACTGATCGTCGCCACCCCGACCGGCAGCACGGCGTATGCGCTGGCAGCCGGAGGCCCTATCCTGCCGCCTCAGCTGCGTAACATCCTCTTGGTGCCGGTTGCCCCCCATCTGAGCATGGAACGGCCCATCGTGCTGGCCGAGGGGGCCACGGTGCGGATCACGGTTCTCGGTCATCGTCCGGCAATCTTGACAGTTGACGGACAGCCCAGCGCGGAGTTGAAGAATAGGGACGTGGTGAAGGCGGAAGCAAGTCGCCATGTCGCTCGTTTTGCTCGCGTTCGGGAACAGACCTACTTCTACAAGGGGCTGGTCAATCGTCTCGTGCCTCGGAATGAAAAGTGACGGAAGCCGCGCGGTCCTCGCACGTGGATGCTTCTATCGGTCGTAAACAAGGGCTGGACTGAGTAAATCATGAACGAGACGTTGTATTGTGTGCATCATCCCAAAGTCGAGACTCGCTTGCGTTGCAACAAATGCGGGGATCCTATCTGCGTCAGATGCGCTGTACGGACCCCGGTCGGGTACCGTTGTCGTGACTGCGTCAACGCCCAGCAGCAGGTCTTCTATACCGGGTTTCGATCGAGCTATTATCTGATTGCCGCAGTCGTGGCCCTTCCTCTCTCACTGGTGGCTGGTTGGCTGATCCCGCAGCTGGGATGGTATGCTATCTTTCTTGGCCCCGTGGTTGGCGGAGGCATCGCGGAGGTGACCCGCTGGGCCATCAAGAGGAGGCGCGGACCGTATACGTGGCTCGTCGTCTGTGGCAGCATCGTGGTCGGCTCCCTGCCGACGCTGCTTCTGTCGGCCCTGTCATTCATTGGCTTGGTAACCAGTGTCTCAGGCGCGCTGGGCTACCTCGTCGGTGGTGCCATGCGGCTGCTGTGGGTTGCTGTCTACCTGGTTACGGCAGTGGGCGCTGCCTATGCTCGGTTGCGGGTCGGTAGGGGCGTGTAGGAGGGCCTATGTTGCTCGAGTTACGCATCCGCGATTTTGCCATCATTGATGAGCTAGATCTACGCTTTGAGCCCGGCCTGGTCGTGCTCACTGGCGAGACTGGGGCGGGTAAGTCGATCATCGTCGATGCGGTAGAGCTGGTGCTGGGTGAATGGGCTGATAGCACGGTCGTGCGTACCGGAGCGGATCGGGCTCTCATTGAGGCCGTCTTCCACTTGGAGCAAGATCAACGCGCCAGGATCGATCCAGTCCTGAAGCAGGAGGGACTGGAGGGTGACAACCCCGGTCTGCTCCTCCTCGGTCGGGAGGTGCGGCTCAACCGCCGAAACGTCTGTCGGGTTAACGGGCGGACGGTGACACTGCAGGTACTCCGGGGCGTGACGGAAGGGCTGGTCGACATCCACGGCCAGAGTGAGCATCTTTCGCTGCTTCGAGTCCCTGAGCACCTGAGACTCTTGGATCGTTACGCGGAGCTGGAGCGGTTGCGCCAGCGCGTGGCGGATATCGTGAAGGACGTGGAGCGGGTGCGCCGGGAGCTGAGAGGGCTTCGGCGGGACGAGCGGGAGCTGGCTCATCGCATCGATCTACTCAAGTTTCAGATCGATGAGATCAGCTCGGCGGCCCTTGAGCCGGAGGAGCAGGCGGCACTGCGGGAGGAGAGACCCCGGCTGGCGAACGCCGAGCGCTTGGCCGAGCTGTCTCAGGAAGTCCTCTTCGTGATGGAGGAGGGCGAAGCGCAGGTGCCGTCGACCGTTGACTCACTGGGTACCGCTCTGCGCTTGCTTGCTGAGGCAGCCCGGGTCGATCCCTCGATGGAAGACCTGTTGAAGGATGCTGAAGCCGTCAGCTTTCAGCTCGAGGATTTGGTGAGGCGGCTACGTGCCTATCAAGCGCAGATTGAGTACAACCCGGAACGGTTCCGTGAGGTTGAAGAGCGCCTCGCTCTCATCCGGCGGCTCGAGCGGAAGTATGGAGAGACCATCGAGGAGGTGCTCGCCTACGCGGAGGAGGCAGAGGCTGAGTTGGACGCGATCGCTCACAGCGACGAGCGTATTGCGGAGTTGGAGATTGAGGAGGAGCGCCTACTCGAGAAACTGGGGCGGCTGGCCGTGGAGCTGTCGGAGCAGCGGCGAGCTGCGGCCCGTCGGCTCGCGGACCGGGTCGAGCGAGAGCTGGCGGATCTGCAGATGGAGGGCGCGCGGTTTGGAATGGCCTTCGAGCGTCGTGTCGACCCCCAGGGCGTTCCGCTGCCGCCTTCGACGTCCGCCCTTGCCTTCCAGGTTTCCAGCTCGGATGTCGATGTGCTGGAGTCCTTTGACCAGGCTGAAGGCGTCCGGGTCGCCTTTGATGCGTCGGGGGTGGATCGGGTCGAGTTCCTCGTCTCCGCTAACCCGGGTGAGCCTCTCAAGCCGATGGCGAAGATCGCTTCCGGCGGTGAGACGTCCCGCTTGATGCTGGCACTCAAGGCCGTCCTCTCACGCGCTGATGAGACCCCGACGCTGGTGTTCGACGAGATCGATCAGGGTATCGGCGGACGGGTGGGTGCTACAGTTGGTGAGAAGCTGTGGGAGTTGACAGTCGGCGCTGACCCCACAGGCTTGCAGCACCAGGTGCTGTGCGTCACCCACTTGCCCCAGTTAGCAGGATTTGGGGACGAACATCTCCGTGTCGAGAAGCACATAGAACGCTCTGACGGTAGAGAGCGGACTGTCACGCGAGTCAGGCCGTTGGAGGATGGCGAGCGAGTGCAGGAGTTGGCGCAGATGCTCGGTGGTACGGGGGCGGCGGCTGTTCGCAGTGCGGAGGAAATCCTGGAGCAGGTGACGGCACGCAAAGTCCAGCGGAGCGAGAGCGGGGGAGAAGGGACAGAGACGTGACCTCAGAGACGTCAGACGTCGAGCCGCGACTGCGAAGCACGCTGGAGACGCTAGGTCGGGCCGTCTTCTTGGTCTCGTTTCCTTTCGGGATACTCTCCTTCGTCCTGCCGATCTACGGGAAGGAATTGGGGGCGTCAGCCCTCGAGGTGGGAGGCTTTTTCTCCGCGATTTCCCTGGTCCCCCTCGTATTGCGCCCGTTTCTTGGTCGCGCGCTCGATCGCTGGGGTCGGCGTCCCTTCTTATTGATGGGATTGGGCGGCTATGTCGCTGCGATGATCCTCTTCTGCGTTGCCGACACCGTGCGACTGCTCACCGCGGCCCGACTCGTCCAGGGGATAGGCCAGGCGTTTCTTTGGATCTCTGCCTACACCATCGTGGCGGACGCTGCTGCAGAGAAGGGTCGTGGCTTTGGAAGCATCACCGAGGCGACCAACCGCGGGGCTCTGATTGGAACCACGTTCGGCTTCACAGCTATGTTTGCGTTAGGGAGCCTCGACCTGGGTTGGGAACAGATCTGGTTCTCTCTATTCGCGGCCTACGCGGTACCCTCGGTGTTCTCTCTGTGGATCGCTTGGCGGGGCGTGCCGGAGACGCTTCCCGAGGCGTCTGAGCGGACGGAGGCGCCGGCGGACGGGCGCTCTCTGTCCGGTCAGCTGGCTGCGCTGATGGGCATTGTCTTCGTCACCGGCGGCTCCAGAGCCATGATCTGGCCCTTGTTGATGATCTTCCTCCAGGATACGCTCGGAGCTGACGTAGATGCGTTGGCGATGGCTTACATTCCGGCTGCTCTGATCAGCTCATTCCTGCCCTCCCGTATGGGACGCATCGCTGATCGGCTGGGTCGCAAGCGACCGATGGTCGCGGGCCTGATCGTCGGCGCGCTAGCCTCAGCCTTGATTCCTCACCTGTCTGGCTTGCTCGCGCTGGCCGCTCTGTGGGCAGTCGAAACTCTCGGTAGTACGGTGTCGGTTCCTGCAGAGCGCGCGTTTGTCGCCGATATCGCCGGTGAACGCATACGAGGCGCCAGCTATGGCCTGTACACGTTCGCCCATTTTCTCGGCGCGACAGCGGGGCCACTGTTTGGAGGCTGGCTCTACGATTACGTCGGTCACGTCATCCCCTTCTATGTGAACACGGCAGCCCTGGTCTTCGGGGCGGTGCTGGTGATCCTGGTGCTACGTGAATCCCGCGCTCCCAGCCTGGGGCGGGCGATACCCGAGGTTCCTCCTCCAGCATGATTCCCCGTAAGCTTTCGCTCACTAACTTCATGTGCTACAGCGAGCTGGACTTGGACTTCGCTGGCATCCACGTCGCCTGTCTGGCTGGGGAGAACGGTGCTGGGAAATCGGCTCTGCTCGATGCCATCACCTGGGTGCTTTGGGGTAACTCGCGGCTGGGCGCTCGCGGCGATGATGATCTGATTCGGCTCGGTGAGAACAAGATGAGCGTTGAGTTCACCTTCGGCCTCGGTAGTGATGTGTACCGGGTGCTCCGGCGCCGTGAGGCGGCCAAATACAGTCGTACAATGCTCGATTTCCAGGTTCAGGACGATGGACGCTGGCGTTCGCTGGTCGAAGGGGGCGTCCGGGCCACGCAGCAGAAGATCGAGAACGTCCTCCGGCTCGACTATGACACTTTTGTCAACTCCGCGTTCCTTCGCCAGGGGCGCGCCGATGAGTTCACGGTGAAGACCGCTGCGGAGCGGAAGCGTGTGCTCACCGACATCCTGGGGCTGGATCGCTGGTCGATCTACGAGGATCGAGTAAAAGAGCGCCAGAGGATGGTTCAGGCCGAGGTTGAGGCAATAAGGCTGCGCCAGGAAGAGATCGAGGCTGAGCTTGCTCGACGTCCGGAATATGAAGGTCAGCTCAAGGCGGCTCAACGGACGGTAGATGAGCTTGCCGAGAGGCTGGAGGAGGCACAGCAAGCCTATCAGCGTATCGATGCGGCACGTACCGAGCTCCGACACGTGGAGGTGCAGATAGGAGACCACCTCCAAAGAATGAAGCGGGCGGAGCAGGAGCTGGAAGGTCTCGCCGAGGAGCGATCCGAACGCGAAAGGCGCTTGGCTGACTGTGAGCAGCTGCTGGCCGACCGAGAGCAAATCGAGGCCGGCTACCAGGCCTATCGAAGCGCCGTTGAACGCGAACAGAAGCAGGGTGCGAGGTTGCGGCAATCCGTCGAGCTGGATGAGCGACGCCGAGAGATTGAGTCTCGCATCTCGGAGGCGCGCCATCAGCTTGAGGCCGAGCGGGACATGATCCTGAAGCGCATCAAGGAGCTCGAGGCTCGCCTTCCCGCTGAGACGCTTCTTGAGGAAGTGGAGGTGGTTGAGGCTCAGCTAGATCACCTGAGTCGACTGTCTGAGAGTCGGGAGGCCGCAAGAGACGATCTATCGCGGCTCTCCGAAGAGCAAGCCACTCTCGAGGCCCGCAACGCAAGCCTCCGGCAGGAGATGGAGGGGTTGAAGGAGAGGATTCAGCTTCTGAGAGAGGCCGATGCCCGGTGTCCGCTCTGCGAGCAACCCCTCACAGAGGAACACCGACTTGAGCTTCTGGATCAGATCGAGAGCGAGGGGAGGGAGAAGGGGGATGCCTTCCGGGCAAATCAGGCCCTGATGGAGGATCTGGACCAGCGAGCTTCAGCCCTCAAGGACCAGATTGACCGGAGCGACCGCGAACTCCGTGAGCTGTCTCCACTCCAGCGTCAGGCAGCGGCGCTGGCGCAGAGGGTCGAGCAGGGACACGAGGCTGCTGCGGAGTTGGAGGAGACGCGGGCCAGGCTGGCGGAGATACAGGAGCGCTTGGATACGGAGCACTACGCGTCCAGCGCGCGTGCTGAGTTGAAGCAGGTGCTTTTGGAGGCGGAGGAGTTGGGCTATGACTCGCAGGCCCACGAGGAAGCGCGGAGAGCTGTAGACGAAGGTCAGATATTTGCCGAACGGATGGCTCAGTTGCAGACGGTTCAGGAGCGGATGGAGGAGGAGAACACTGGGCTCGAACGACTCTCCGAGGCTGAGCACCGCTGGCAGGAGGAACTAGCGTCCGCCCGGGAGCGGCAGGCATCGTTGCAGGAGGCGGCTGGGGAATTCCGAGAGCAACTCAAGGATGCTTCTGCAGTGGAAGAGAGGCTTCAAGAGATGCGGGCTGAGGAGGCCCAAGCCCGTCAGCGGCTGGGCGCCGCACAACAGCGCTTGGTGGCCTGCGACGCCCTCGAGCAGCAGCTCGCCGACAAGGTGAAACGGAAGGAACGTCTAGTCGACAAGCAGGCGATCTACGACGAGCTCCGGACTGCCTTCAGCGTGCGGGGAGTGCCCGCCATGATCATCGAGGCGGCAGTGCCGGAGATCGAGACCGAGGCCAATCATCTGCTCGCACGGATGACAGATGGGCGCATGCATCTGCGCTTCGATACCCAGCGCGAGACCAAGGCAGGGGAGTTGCGCGAAGCGCTTGAGATCCAAATCTCCGATGATCTGGGGACCCGGCCGTATGAGAACTACAGCGGTGGAGAGCAGTTTCGCGTCAACTTCGCCATCCGTATTGCGCTTTCGAAACTCCTGGCGCGCCGGGCTGGGGCTCAGCTGGAGACGCTGGTCATCGATGAAGGGTTTGGGACGCAGGACGCGCAGGGCCGGCAGCGGCTGGTTGAGGCGATAAACGCTGTCCAGGACGATTT
>CAZQXX010000114.1:3467-9961 GCA_964597105.1 uncultured Anaerolineales bacterium | reverse complement strand
CGGGTGTCGGACTGCATCACGCCCCGATAGACGCGGAAGTAGGTGAGCTTGCCGACGTAGGGATCTGCAGTCGTCTTAAAGACCAAAGCAGCTAGCGGACCGTCTTCCTCGGGTTTGATCTCCTCCTCCCCAGAAGGACCTTCTGCTGCGATAGGCTCTCGATCCAAGGGGGAGGGCGCATAGTGAACGAGTGTATTCAGCAGTGCCTTGGTTCCGATGTTCTCCGTTGCTGCCGTCACGATCACCGGCACGGCAGTACCTTGAAGGATCGCGCTCCGAAGCCCCCGTTGGATCTCCTCCTCATTAAGGCTTTCGCCCTCAAGGTATTTCATAATCAGCTCATCGTCAGCCTCAGCGGCGGCCTCGACGAGCTGAACCCGTGCGTCCTCTGCCTGATCGACCAAATGGGCAGGGATTTCTGCTCGCTTTCCCTCCTTGCCCATCAGTGCCTCCATATTCACCAAATCAATCACCCCGGCGCATTCTTCCCCGGTCCCGATCGGAAGGTGAGTGAGGACGAAGGTCTCTCCGAAGATCTCCTCCAGTGCGTCCATAATGCGGCCAAGATCAACATTGTCACGATTGATTTTGTTGATCACAACGATGCGAGGCAGAGTGTGTTCTTCGGCGAATTTCCAGACGAGTTCGGTACCTACCTCGATGCCAGAGATGGCGTCTACCACAACGAGCGCTGCGTCCGCCACTCGGACCGCGCTCTTCACCTCTCCAACGAAGTCGGTGTAGCCGGGGGTGTCCAAGATGTTCACTTTGTGGCCTTGCCATTCAACAGGAACAAGGGCCAGGTTAAGTGAGATGTGACGCTGTCTTTCCTCCTCGTCGTAGTCCGAAACGGTGGTGCCCTCCTCGACGCGTCCCATGCGGTTGATCACGCCGCTGGAATAGAGCATCGCCTCTGCAAGAGAGGTCTTACCGGAACTGCCGTGACCAAGCAAGACAACATTCCGTAAGTGTTCAGTCTGATAGTCCTTCATTGATAGAGTGACTCCCTTATCTAGTTTCCACAAGCAGTGCAGAACAAGGAGAACTAAACTCGTGACAGAGCGAGGTTGCGCTCCCCTGCTTTACTCTGGGCTCCAGTTGGCTGCTCCCAAGCTGGTCGGTGCCAGCTTCTTATTCTAAACGAGAACCACACACCTGTCAATTGCCGCATGCTGCAAAGCGTAGTACACTATCAGCCACCTGAGACCTAATCCCGGATACCCGAAAGGAGGATAGCGTGGCTGAGTTTCCAATCGAGCCCTTCAAGATCAAAGTCATCGAGCGAATCCGCAAGATCACTCCGGAGGAGCGAGAGGAGATTCTAGTTGACTCAGGTTACAATCTCTTTGCTGTGCAGGCCGAAGATGTATATATTGATCTGTTGACGGACTCAGGCACAGCGGCGATGTCTGATAGTCAGTGGGCGGGCATGATGGTCGGAGATGAGAGCTATGCAGGTTGTCGGAACTTCTCTGCCATGGAGAAGGCGGTGACGTCTATCACCGGGTACCGGTACGTGATGCCCACCCATCAAGGACGTGCTGCCGAGGATGTGCTGTTCTCCTGTCTTGTTAAGCCTGGTGATCGGGTGCCGAGCAATATGCACTTCGACACCACCCAGGCCAACATCATCGCGCAGGGAGGCGACCCCGTAGATCTCATCACTGATGAAGGACTTGATCCGAGAGCGTATGCACCTTTCAAGGGCGATATCGATCTGAAGAAGCTGAAGGCTTTTGTCGAAGAGGTTGGACCGGAGAACATCCCCTTGGGCATGCTGACAGTGACGAACAACTCGGGCGGAGGTCAGCCGGTCTCTATGACAAACATCCGAGCAACCGCGGAGTTGCTCCACCGCTATGACATCCCTTTCTTTCTCGATGCCTGTCGATATGCCGAGAATGCCTATTTCATCAAGCTGCGGGATCCCGACTATGCAGAGACAGGAGTGCGGGAGATCGCGCGTGAGATGTTCTCATACGCTGACGGCTGCACGATGTCGGCGAAGAAGGACGCCTTGGTCAACATCGGTGGGTTCTTGGCTATGAATGACGCGTCGCTCTTTGAGCAGGCTAGGCAAGAGCTTATCGTCCGTGAGGGGTTTCCCACGTATGGCGGGTTGGCAGGCCGTGATCTGGAAGCCGTCGCTCGCGGACTCTGGGAGGGCCTCGACGAAGATTACCTCTCTTACCGTATCGGTCATACGAAGTATCTGGCTGAACGCCTGCTGGAAGAAGACGTTCCGATTCTGGAGCCGCCAGGTGGGCACGCCGTCTATCTCGACGCCAGACGGTTCTTGCCGCACATCCCGCAACGCCAACTGCCCGGTCAGGCACTTGTGTGTGCCCTCTATCTTGAGGGTGGAATCCGCGGTGTGGAGATCGGGAGCGTGATGTTCGCTCGCGAGGATCCCGAGTCGGGTGAGATGAGGTATCCGGAGCTAGAGCTGGTGCGCCTGGCGATTCCACGACGTGTGTACACGCAGGCTCACCTGGAGTACGTCGTGGATACGTGCAGGCGTCTGTATGAGGGCCGGGAGGAGATAGGGGGTCTACGCTACACGTATGCGCCCGATATTCTCCGGCATTTCACAGCGCGGTTTGAGCCCGTGTAGGTGTGGATTGACAGCGCCAGACATGCGAGTCTGAAGGGGGCTTTTCTCTAGCTATTTTCGTCCTCTCGGGAGAGAAGGACCAGGGTGAGGATCACGATCACACCAATACTCAGCAAGGCCGTGAGCTTCTGCCAGGGAGCTGCAACAAGCGCCATCAACCCAAAGGCCGAGCAGAACGCCCAGTAGAGAATGACGATGGCCTGCCTCGACAGTCCCAGATCCCGCAACCGGTAGTGAAGATGCCCGCGATCCCCCCGCATCGGCGAGCGCTTGTGACGCACACGATCGAAGATCTGCCAAGCCACATCAACGATCGGTAATCCCATGACCATGAGCACGGTAGCTGTACGGCCCCCGGCGATAAGCCCTAGACCGGCAAGGGCATACCCTAGAAAGAAGGCGCCGCCGCTTCCCAAGAACACGGTTGCCGGGGCCACATTGAAGGGGAGAAAGCCGACCAGCGCGCCCATCAAGGCGAGGGGTAGTAGCGCAGCGCTGGCCTGGGGTTGTACGGCGCGATAACGCATATGGATCGCTAGAACCACACAAAGAATCGCCCCTATTCCAGCAGCGAGGCCATCAAGCCCATCCAGCCAGTTGACTGTGTTGATCATTCCCGTCATCCAGAGAACCGTGAGAGGTACGTATACGAGCGCTCCCCACGGGTAATCGTTCAACCTAACCATTCCAAACAAAGGAATAGTGAACCGCTCAAGCCAGAGGAGCGTGGCTAATGCGACGAGAGACACAGCTAACTGGAAGGCAAACTGGAGCCAGGGAGAGAGATCGAATCGATCATCCAGTAGACCGAAGAGGAAGGCCAGCATTCCTCCGATCAGAAGTCCTTTCAGACGAAGAATGTCGTCGGAATTGTAGCCGGCGGTGAGGATTCCTGTCCAGGCTGCAATACCGACAGCCGTAGTGAATGCGACGAACACTGCCACGCCGCCAAGACGAGGCACGGCCCCTTGGTGATGGCGACGCCCTCCGGGATGGTCGACGATGTTGAGCCGTCTGCCGAGACGCCCAACGACAGGAGTCAGAAAGGCGGCCAGGCCGAATGACACGCCGAAGACCAGTGCCACCTGATAGAGGAACATCTAGCTAGAAGGCGACCATCAGTCTAGACAGGCCTATAGAGCCTGCCACGGCTATCCTGTCCCAAACAGCCGATCACCGGCGTCTCCCAGACCGGGCACGATCAGCCCCTCATCGTTGAGTTGCTCATCGACAGCCGCGAGGAAGAGAGGGACATCCGGGTGAGCGTTTGACAGATATTGTATGCCCTCGCTTGAAGCGATGACCCCGATGAACTTGATGCGTCTGGCCCCCCAATCCTTGAGAATATCGACCGCGGCTGTAGCTGATCCACCGGTCGCCAGCATAGGATCTAGGACGAGACACAGGTCCACAGTGGGGCTGACGGGGAGGCGGGCGTAGTACTCAACGGGTTGCAGCGTCTGCTCGTCGCGACGCAGTCCGATGTGCCACACTTCGGCGTTGGGCACCGAGTTCCACATACCCTCGACCATGCCCAGTCCGGCGCGGAGAATTGGAACCAGCCCAACGTGTTCCGCCAGGCGCTGCTCATCGGACTGCCCCAGAGGAGAGGTGACCGTTACCTTCTCCGTCGCCAGATCTGCTGTGGCCTCGTAGGCCAGCAAGACTGAAATCTCCCGAAGCAACTCCCGGAATTTCTTTGGTTCCGTCCGTTGGTCGCGGAGGAGGCTCATCTTGTGTTTCACCAGTGGATGGGGCGAGACGTGTATTCGGGGCTTCATTATTCACCTCCTAGATGATCAGCCGCCAATTGTACCTTCTGGGAGAGTGCTTGTCAAAAAACAGTACTTTCCATCTGATCTGTTCCAAGTATAATACCCTTCGCAATGGACGAACGCATTATCTCACCAGAACACGCGGAAGATGAGGTCGTGCTCGATCAAGCCCTGCGTCCGCAGCGTCTCGATGATCTCATTGGGCAAGATCATGTCTGTGGGAACCTGTCGATTCTCATCGAGGCAGCGCAGAAGCGTGATGAGGCCATTGATCACGTATTGCTCTATGGACCGCCTGGGCTCGGGAAGACGACTCTGGCACACATCATTGCCAACGAGATGGACGTGCCCATTCGCGTGACCTCCGGGCCGGCCATCGAGCGGACGGGCGATCTGGCAGCTATCCTCAGCAACCTGCGTCATAAAGAGGTCTTCTTCATCGACGAGGTCCATCGACTCGGGCGCGCCGTCGAAGAGATCCTCTACCCGGCAATGGAGGACTTCGCCCTTGACTTCGTTATCGGCAAAGGTCCCAGCGCGCGCTCAATCCGGTTGAACCTTCCCCGTTTTACCGTAGTGGGAGCTACCACTCGTCTGGCGCTGTTGACTGCTCCCTTGAGATCGCGTTTCGGTGCCACTTTTCGTGTTGATTTCTACGATCAGGAGGCCTTGAGGACTATCGTGGCGCGTGCTGCCGGTGTCCTGGACGTGGAGATTGATGACGGCGGAGCCGCTGAGATCGCGAGACGCGGCCGGGGAACGCCTCGCGTGGCCCTGCGACTGCTGAAGCGCGTGCGCGATTTCGCGCAAGTGCGAGCCGATGGGCGGATCACTGCCGAGGTCGCCTGTGAGGCTCTGGAAATGCTAGATGTGGACAGACGCGGGCTGGACGACGTGGACCGGCGCATACTATACACCATCATCGATAAATTCGGGGGAGGACCGGTGGGGCTTGACACCATCGCTGCTGCGGTGAGTGAGGAGCCTGACACGATCATGGACGTGATCGAACCGTACCTGCTTCGCCTCGGTTTCCTCGATCGAACGCCGCGAGGACGGGTGGCCACGGTGCGCGCCTACGAGCACCTGGAACTGCCTTACGATCGATCGGAGCAACCGTCGCTCCTGTGAGGTCAAGGTGGCTCCCTGGAGCGAGGCGCGGGTAACAGAATTGCCTCCGTGGCTTGTGAGCGTGAGAGAGCACTGATGAAACACCACTTGGATAGGTATGAGATTCCTTACGGTCACACGACCGTGGAGTTTGAACTCCTCTCTTCTATGAAGGGGGCGGTTGTGAGATCAGAACCGGTACAGCCACTGGATGATGTCGAGGCCGCTGTCAGAGAGGCTCTGGCACGTCCTATCGACTCCCCGCCGGTGCACGAGCTCGTGCACCCGGGGGATCGGGTATGTATCGTGTTCACGGACATCACTCGCGCGAGTCCAGACCACTTGCTGGTGCCGGCCCTGCTGGAGGAGCTGGAGACATCCGGGATTCGTGACGAGGATGTCACACTGCTTTGCGGGATCGGGATGCACCGGCCCTCCACGTACGAGGAAAAAGTGTCCAAATTGGGGAAAGGCGTGGTCGAGCGCTTTCATGTGATCGACAATGAACCGCGTAACGGGGAGGTGTTGGTCGATTTGGGATCGACCCGAGGAGGGGTGCCTGTTTCCGTTCACGAGGCAGCGGTAGCAGCCGACTTGTTGATCGCCACTGGACTTGTGGAGCCGCACCAATATGCGGGTTACTCCGGGGGTCGGAAGACGGTCGCGGTTGGCGCGGCAGGAGAACGCCTGATCGCCCACACCCATGGACCGGCCTTTGTCGATCACGGAGCCACGCGATTGGGTCGTATCGAGGGAAATCCTTTCCACGAAGCGATCACGGAAGCAGCCAATCGTGCAGGTTTGGACTTCATCTTGAATGTGGTTCTGAACGATGAGAAGCAGGTGGTCTGCGTCAAGGCTGGAGAACCGGTCGAGACCCACCGACAGCTTGTGGGGTTCGCTCGTTCCATCTATGAGGTGACCATTCCTCATCGGTATGATGTGGCCATTGGCGGCGTTGGGTATCCTAAGGACGCTAACCTCTATCAAGCTAG
>CAZQXX010000114.1:0-3367 GCA_964597105.1 uncultured Anaerolineales bacterium | reverse complement strand
GTAATCGTGGCTGATGGTGCGATGGGGACCATGCTCCAAGAAGCGGGCCTGCCGCCCGGGACACCCCCGGAGGGCTGGCTGTTGGAGAGGCCTGAGGCCGTCATTAGTGTTCATCGAGCTTACATGGACGCCGGGGCAGATCTGATTCTGACGTGCACATTCGGTGCGACGCGAACCCGCTTGGAGCGGCACGGACTAGGCGATCGAGTTGAAGAGATCAACCGCCGAGCTGTCGAGATTGCCCGTGAGGCCGCGGACGGTGATGTGTTTGTGGCTGGGGACATCGGCCCTATGGGAGAGTTCTTGGCGCCGCTGGGCACACTGCAGTACGAGGAAGTGGTTGATATCTTCGCAGAGCAAGCCCAAGCGCTGGCAGAGGCCGGTGTGGACGTGATCTATGTTGAGACGATGGCCGCCTTGGATGAAGTCAGAGCGGCCGTCGAAGGAATATTGAGAGTGGGGAGCGGCACGCCTGTATCCGCCACCCTTTCCTTTGATAGTCACGGACGGACGAATATGGGCGTTCGCCCAGAGGAAGCTGCTGAGGCGCTTGTTGAGCTGGGGGTGGATGCTCTGGGCGCCAACTGCGGGGCGACACTCGACATGACATTGGGCGCGGTGGAGACGATGCACCAGGTGTTGCCCGAAATGCCCCTCATTGCCAAGCCAAACGCGGGCAAGCCTCGGATGGTCGGGGATGATGTCGTCTACGACGCTACACCCCAGGATATGGCGGAGTACGCACGTCAGTTCGTGGATTTGGGCGCAAGGATCGTCGGCGGGTGCTGTGGATCAACGCCAGAGCACATCGCTGCTATCTCCCGGGTGGTGCGAAGCTGAGCGCGGACTGCTCACGAGAAGAGCACTAGGCGCTCTGGATGTGACAATTGCGCCTCCGTTGCCGGGTGAGCAACCGGCGCGTGCGAGCGTGACGCTGTCGGGTTATGGGCTAGAACCAGGCCATAATTGTGGCACCGATCAACAGGACAGCGCCCACCGGTCCAGCCATCGTCCAAATGACCCAAAGAGTAGGCGTGGACTGGCCGAAATGGACGGCTGAATCGGGCGGTCCCTGGTAGCCGGACCAGCCCAGGGCCTGGAGCCCTAGAAAGATGGCGGCCGCTCCCGCGTAGATCTGACGCAGGGTGCCAAAGCTCGCCAATGACCAGTCGCCACTGCCATAGATCGCTTTTGTCCAAAAGGGGAGCGTTACTGAGCCGCCCAAAGCGGTGTCATCAGCCCTGGCGTCGCGATTCGAGACGAGGGTGAGCATGTTGTGTGTCTGAGTCGCGCTGCTAAAGGTTCCTCTGATAGATACGGTGGCGCTTATACCACTCTCCGCGGACAGCTTCGACCTCGCCCATGCTTTCGATGTTAGTATCTGCGACCTGAACGAGGTCGGCGTGCTCAAAGCCGAACTCTGACACACTGTCCGCCAACTCCGTGTAGAGCACGGCATTCGCACCCACGCCCTGGTGTTCCGGCAACAGACCAACCCCGTTGAAGTTGACCCACTTGGTGCGCTTAAACTCAAGAAGAATGTGCACCCAGCCAAATGGCCAGAGTCGACCATTAGCGCGCTGAATTCCGGCTGAGACGTCGGGGTAGCCGATGACGAAGCCAACCACTTCATCCCTCTTCATCACGAGCTTGATCAACCCGGGATCTGCAGCGGCGAGGAACCGGTCGGCGATAGCATTGGCCTCAGCTTCGTCGATGGGGTAGTATCCCCACCCCTCGGTAAAGGCCTCGTTGTTTACTCTCTGGACCGCAGGCACCCAGCGGCGTACTTCACGCTTGGTGCTGAAAGACTTCACCCACAACCCGCGACGTGCTTTGACCTTCTCGGCCACGTCATAGAAACGTTGAGGAAGACGGTAATCACCGCTCAGGTGGGCGGACAAAAAGTCGATCTTCTTCCCGAACCCGAGCTGGCGGAGAAAGGGTGCGTAGTAAGCGTAGTTGTACGGGATGCCCATCGCCGGTCGGTGCTCAAACCCCTCCACGAGCAAACCGTGTCCATCGCCTCTTAGTAGACCTCGGGGGCCAACAATTCTGTCGAGACGCCGGTCCAGGGCCCACTCGGAGGCGGCATTGAAGAGAGCCTGAGCTACATCGAAATCTTCGACGGTCTCAAAGTAGTAGAAGAACGCCGTGTTGCTACCGTGGTAATCATTGTAGGGACAGTTATCAATCACCGCGATGCGTCCGAGGGTCTGATTTCCCTCCTCTGCAACGAAGAAATCGGCGGTCGAATGGCGATAGAAGGGATGTTTGTCCCGATTCAGAGCCAGCTTCATGTCACCGACGAGCGGCGGTACCCACTGAGGAGAGTCGCGGTAATGTGTGAAGGGGAAATCAATGAACTGATGGACGTCCTTAGCTTTGGAGGTGTCGATCCTTCGGACTCGCATGGTGACTCCGTTCCGCTAGTCAGTGACGAAGAAAGCTACGGCCAAGACACCGGGTCCCGCGTGAGTTACGATTGCGGGAGGGACGTCAAGGATGGGAATAGAAGGAAGGTCGAGTGCGGCGCACAGATCATCGGCCAGGGCCTGCGCCTCATCTTGGGCAGAAGCGTGCATGACTGAGAGGTGTCCGCTACCATCCCCAGGAGCTTGCTCAAGAACCAGTTCCTTCAGTCTGGCCACGGCTCGCTTTTTGGTTCGGGTCCGTTCGAGCTGGTCGGCACGTCCGTCTTGTAGGGTGAGAATCGGTTTGACGCGGAGCACGCTGCCGAGCAAGGCCGCCGCGCCACCAATTCGTCCTCCCTTAGCAAGGTATTCCAGCGTTGCGACCAGGAAGTAGACACGACAGCGGGGGATGAGATCCTGGATACGAGCCTCGATGACGTCAGCGTCAAGCCCTTCCGCATTCCACTCCGCGGCGAGTCTGACCAGTGTTGCCAGGGGGCTGCCAATCACACGGGTGTCAATCACGCGAATATCGGCATCGGGGAACTTGGCGGCTGCGACGGTGGCCGATCGAACCGTTCCGCTCAGCTCACTTGAAGGGTGAATACATAGAATCGGTTCGCCTCGCGGCACGAGACGCTCGAATTCCTCAACGAATAGCTCTGGGGGGGGCGCCGAGGTTTTTGGCAGTTCCCTGGAACGCTCCAGCCGTTCCATAAACGTGGCGTGGTCGATCTCTTCTTGTTCGAGGTAGGAATCAGATCCGAAAATGATGACCTGTGGAATGACTGGGATGCTGTATCGATGTGCTATCGAATGCGGCAAGCCTGCTGTCGTATCGGTGACGATGTTAGCCATGATCGATATTCCTTTGGTATGCTCGAAAGGGGTGTACGCAGCGCTATCGCCGCCCGTTTGATCCGGCATGCGAAGACCAGTGTCCTCAGGCTCTC
>CAZQXX010000113.1:0-9999 GCA_964597105.1 uncultured Anaerolineales bacterium | reverse complement strand
ATGCTATAATCATCGCGCCTTGACGAAACCAGCAGATGGCAGGACCCTATCAAGCCGCTGGGCCGAGCACGCGAGAAGCTGGATCCCGATCATCGGTCTGACGGCGCTGGCAGCGGCGTTGCGCATCCTCTTCCTGGATAACATCCCCCCAGGCCTGTATCACGACGAGGCCTATAACGGCCTGGACGCGCTGGGCGTTCTGAAGGGGGAGCACACTGTCTATTTCCCGGCCAACCAGGGCCGCGAGCCGCTGTTCATCTACCTCATCGCTGCGACTGTGGGGCTATTGGGCCGCACTCCAGGGGCGTTGCGACTTGCAGCAGCTATCTCGGGCATTCTGACCGTCCCCGCGACCTATCTCCTGGCACGCACCTGGTTCAACAAGCGCATCGGCCTTCTGAGCGCAGCGATATTGACGTTTACGTACTGGCACGTTCATCTCAGCCGGGTAGGATTCCGGGCCGTCACGTTGCCTCTGGCGATCGCCCTGGCCATGTGGGCAGCCGGCAAGGCCTTTCGTTCAGGACGTCGGGACACGTGGCTTCTGGCGGGGATCCTCTACGGGATCTCATTCTACACATACGTGGCGGCGAGATTCACGCCGATCGTCCTCCTCGCGTCGGTCATCTACCTGTCGCTGGCGGGGCAACGCGAGCGTCTGTGGCCAGGAATCGCCTACTTCAGCGCCGGGACGTTCGTGGTCCTGCTGCCACTGGGCGTACACGCCCTGACTCACTGGAACGTGGTCATGGGACGACCGGGTCAAGTCTCTGTCTTCAATCCCCTCATCCACGGAGGGGCTCCTGTGGGAACGGTCATGCGCCAGCTGCTCGACACGCTGGGGATGTTCTTCGTCCAGGGCGACACTATCCCACGGCACAATCTGCCAGGTCGGCCGATATTCGACGCCCTCACGGCAGGCGCGATGATCCTGGGTACCGGAGTCTCCATCGTCCGTGCTCGACGAGGCGAGATCGCACCCGGCGTGGTGTTGATCTGGGTCGGCCTGATGCTGGTACCTACCTGGCTGGCCGAGGACGCCCCCCACTTCCTGCGAGCTGTGGGCATCCTGCCACTGGTGGTCGTGCTCCCAGCGCTGGGATTGGACGCGATCAGGGATTGGTCGGATACACCAAAATGGCGCGGTTGGGGGCGAGCCATGATCGGCGGGATGCTGCTGATCAGTCTAGCCATGACGGTTCGAGACTATTTCGTGCGGTATGCCTCCAGACCGGAGGTGCGGTACGCCTTCGAAGATGCCACCGTCGACCTGGCTGCAGAGATCAACGCTTTCCTAGGCGTCGGCTGGGATGGGGACGGAATCGCGGCATCGTCTACCCCCAGACGGCTGGACCATCAGGTGTTCCTGGACAGCCGGGTGTGGGAGGAATGGACATCAACAGCCTTTCTGATCCCGGAGACGGAACAACGGACCGTGTTCTCGCCAGATGACCCGCCGACGCCGACCACGCCAGCCATGGTAGTGGTTTGGCCTCACCACGGCATAGAGCAATATGCGACCGCCCTCCCCCGCCGCAGTCGCATCACGGCGCGGGCCGGTCCACTGACCCGGGGGGACCTGGAGGAGACCCCCTACACCGCCTACGTGGTGTATCACGTCGTGCCGGAGGCTTCGCCTCCGGCAAGGTCCATCGCCACCTTCGACGATGGAATCGCGCTGACAGGTTACGCGTTGGAAGTAGCGGGCGACACGTCCGAGGTCACGTTGCAGTGGATGGCGCTGGACACACCGGGGGCCGACTACACCGTCTCTGTGCGCCTGTTTGACGACGACGACCTGGTGGGACAGAGTGACACCGAGCCGGGCGACGGCTACTATCCCACGAGGTTGTGGCGGGAAGGGGACCTGGTCGTGGATAGACACGCCCTGGAACTCGCTGGGGACGGACCGGGTAGTGCCAGACTTGAGGTTGGTCTGTACATCTGGCCGACGATGGAGCACCTCAGCGCGCGAAGCTCCGAGGGTGACCCCCTGGGAACGTGGTTGTCGCTCCCCGTTCCGGCCATCGACAGCAAGAGCTCCGAATAACCCTCGGAACCAGCACCCAGGGATCGGAAACCGGGCCAGGGTACCGCCAGGCTCGCCCCGGGCAGAGACATCGACACGATCCTGGACAGATCCTCCGCGGCAGTGGACCCGGCGGCCTGGAAGGACCCTTGTTAGCCTGCACGGGGTGGATATTGCACACAGCGTTAAGGCTGGTATAATCACGCAGCGCGTTGCGGAGGCAATGCCGTTGCAGACGCAATGCGGCAGTGCTAATACGGCATTGCGGACGCGATGCGAGACATCTCGAACACACGCAGGCCGGATACAGTAGCACACATACCCTCGAGCATACGACCAGACGAGCAGGCAAGGTCGTAGCGCTCCAGAGAAGACGTATCTTCAGGGAGGAACCGATGACTATGAGACGCATCGTGACGGCTGTTTTGATGATAACACTGTTGCTGGGATTGACCCCAGGCTTCACTTATGCTGCGCCCCAGCCATCGCAACTGGCACAGGACGGACCGAATCTCCTGAACAATCCCGGTTTCGAGGCCGATTGGGGAACGGAGCAGAGCCATCGCACTGTCATCTTTCCAGTGGGCGGTGGATCGTACGAGCAGCAGGTAGGAAACATATTCACACCGCCAGGGTGGGTGACGTGGTTCTTGCACGAGCCCGGCAACTGGGATCAGCCTGAGGTCATCGACGCGTGGAACTACCAAGATGCACGCCGCGTGCGAAGTGGTGAGAAGGCAATCAAGTTGTTCACTTTCTGGCGGAAGCATGACGCAGGATTCTTCCAAGTCGTTCAGGGACTAGAGCCCGGAGCAACCGTCCAATTCTCGGCCTACGCTCAGGCCTGGACCTGCGATCAGGACAACGAAGATGCTACTTCGTGCAGTGACCCCTGGGCTATGCTTCTCAAGGTGGGCATCGACCCGAATGGTGGAAGCAATCCGTTTGCACCAAGCGTCGTGTGGACCGGTGACCAGAACTCGCCGGACACCCACAGTCTGATTGGACCGGCGACGACCCAAGTCGGACCAGAAGGACGCGTGACCGTGTTCCTCCGCTCAATCGCCAAGTACGGCTACAAGCACATGGACGCCTACTGGGACGATGCAAGCCTGGTCGTGACGTCGCCAGGTGTGCCTCCGACAAGCACGCCGCTCCCGGAACCGGACACGCCGACGCCCGGACCGTCACCGACACCGGCTGCCACATCGACTCCCCGACCGGATGGTTCGGTCGTCCACGTCGTACAGAGCGGTGACACCCTAACGAGTATCGCGCTCGAATATGGCGTGACGGTGGATCAGATCCTCGAGCTCAACGAGGGATCCATCGGTCCGAACAACCTGATCCGCACAGGGCAAGAGCTCGTCATCTCCGTGTCAGGCGAGGTCACCACGTCCACCCCCCTCCCAGAGCCCCCAACTGCGACCCCGGAGAGCGAGGTCGAGGCCACGCCGGAGCCCACAGAAGAGGCGGAACCGACAGAAGAGACGGAACCGACAGAGGAGACAGAAGGAGCCTCGATCTGCGTGCTCTCCTTCCACGATCGCAACGGCGACACGGTGCGAGACTCGGACACAGAGGAGTTGCTGCCCAACGTAGCGTTTACCCTGATGGATGCATCGGGCGTAGTGGAGGAATACACGACCGATGGGGTGAGCGAGCCCTACTGCTTCACCGGCCTGGACGCGGGATCGTATCGCGTGACCCAGGAAGCACCAGCAGGGTATGAGGTCAGCGGGTCGGTCGAGCAGAACGTGGCCTTGAGTGAGGGAACGAGCTTCGACTTCCAGTTCGGCAACGTCCGGACGGAAGCAACCGAGAGCTCAGGCGAGACAGAGACCACGCCCGAGGAAGAGGGCACGAGCGATCCCAGTCAGAGTCCTCTGCTGGGCGATACGCTGGTCACCATCGCCAGAGTGGCGGGGGTTCTCGTGCTAGGCCTAGCCGGAGCGATTGCCGTAGTCTTCATGTTGAGCCGTCGCCGTCGCAGATATTGACCGGACCAGCCTGGGGCCTCCTCGCATCTGAGGCACAGGCCCAAGGATGAGTAACCCTTCAAGGAGCGTCGCCCGGGAGAGATCGCTTGCCCTGGCGACGCTCTTGCTTGTATCGCTGATCGCTTCGTCCCTCCTGTGGGGGCCGGGGCTACTGAACACGCGCGGAGGCGGCGACAGCCCCTTCCTGCTGCTCCGCACACATCAACTCGCGGTCAATCTCCGTGCAGGTGTCTTTCCGGCGCGATGGATGCCGGACGCCGCCTACGGGTTTGGATATCCATTCTTCAGCTACTACGCCGCGCTCCCGTATTACCTCGCTGCTGGCTTCACGCTCACCGGTCTTGACATCCTCACCGCCATCAAGCTGACACAGACGTTGTTCTGCGCAGCTGCCGCCGTGGCGATGTATCTTTGGGCCGAGCGAATCCTCCGAAGTCGTCCAGGAGCCTGGCTGGCGGCAGTCGCCTACACTGTTGCGCCGTTTCACCTGGTCAACGTGTATGTACGGGGTGATTCACTCTCCGAATTTGCGGCGTTCGCCTTCTACCCGCTCATCCTCTGGGGGGTGGACCGTCTGGCTCGCCGCCCCACCGTGCGGCGAGCACTGGCACCGGCACTGGGCTACGGAGGGCTGATCGTCACGCACAACGTCTCTGCCCTCATCTTCTCGCCCTTTCTCCTCTTCTACGTGGCGCTCCACATCCTGCGTTTCTTGACTCGGGAGTCGACCAATTCAATCCGGGGCAAGGTCCTTCATTCAGGCTTGCTCATACTCCCGCTATTAGTTGGTTTGCTCCTGTCAGCCTGGTTCTGGTTACCAGCCCTGGGTGAGACGGAATCGGTGCAGCTGGACGTTCAGACCACGGGCTATTTCTCGTTCCTCAACCACTTCCGTGGCGTCGATCTCATACAGTGGCGAGCCGTGTTTGAGTACGCAACCGGCCGCCCCGAGGGTTCCCCTTTCGCCATGGGCTTGCTCCAGGCTAGCCTGGCGTCAGCAGGGGTGGTGGTTGTCGCCGTGACTTGTGCTCGACAGACTGGCCGGCCGCACCGCAAGCAGGCCCCCCACCAAAGCACGACACCCGACGAGGCGGGCGTGCAACCCTGTCTGTGGTCGCTGTCCTTTGGGGTAGTCGGATTGTGCCTTAGCACCTGGCTGATCACGCCGCTCTCACGCCCGCTATGGGACCACCTGCCGCTCCTGCCGATGGTGCAGTTCCCGTGGCGCTTCCTTTCGGTGCAGGCACTCTTCACCGCCCTACTCACCGGAAGTGTGGTGAGCAGCAGGCTGCCATCTCGGTGGAGCCCGTCACGAATCTGGTTGGCTGCTGTCCTCATAGGAGGGCTCCTGGCTGGAACGACGCTCCTGGGGCTCGAACCCGAGTACCTTCCAATCAACGCCGACGAGGTCACCGTCGAAAGGCTACAGCTCTACGAGCTCTTCACGGGCAACATCGGCTCGACTATCCGCCACGAGTATCTGCCCCGCTGGGTGAAGCCGCGTCCCCATACAGGCCCGGATCTGTTCGACCCGAGCGCCCCGCCCCAGGCGTTCCCGGTCGACGGAGAGATCCTGAGGGCAACCAGATTGGATCAGCAACCAACGCGCCAGGTCTGGGAAATCCGAGTCGGAGAGGGCGGCTCAGCGGTGGCGTTTCCTCTCTACTACTGGCCAGGCTGGCGAGCGTCGGTGGACGGCACGCCCGTGGCGGTTGAACCCGCGCCAGGCTCCGGATATCTGAGCGTTCCAATCCCGGCCGGGGCACACACGGTCGAAATGTGGTTAGGCCGGACGCCACTGCGGCTGTGGTGCGAGGTCGCCTCGCTAGTGACCGCCGTGGCGGTAGTTGCTGTGGGGATGATCGCGCCGTGGAGGAAACGCGGAGAGGGAAAACCAGAAGACGGAAGAGCTGAATCTGCGATCGGCAACTGGCTGCGCATCGCCCCTTGGGTACCCTTCGTCGCTCTACTCACACTGCTCATCATGCTCCAGCCTCGCGTGGTCGCGACAGGAGACCGGGATCTGACGATGGATTTCGAGGAGATGCCCTATCTCCATCACAATCCGACAGGTGTCGCGTCCAGTGGCTGGCGGCTCACGGGTTATGACTATGACAGCGAGACGGTACAACCTGGCGAATCGCTGCGCATCACGCTCGATTGGGAGACTGAGAACGGTCCGGCAGCACCCGGTGGAGACGGAACATTCAACCTGCGTCTGGTCTCGCCAGCCACGGTTCGGGATAGCGCGGTGCCGCCCGTGGCTGAGACCGCACTGGTATTCAGCGAACATGATGGTGGCGAAGGCAGGACGACCGTGGACTTGTCGGTGCCCCACCGGACGGGCCCCGGGCTCTACCTACCGCGGACAGGGAGTGAACCACCCATCACCCTGCGTCCGGTGTGGGTAACCGCGCATAATAGAACGAGCGAGGAACCGGTAGTGGCGACGTTTGCGGAGAAGACGGTAAGACTACACGAAATCGAGGCCAAGCAGACGGCCCCGGAGGAGCTGAACGTGGCGCTTCAGTGGTCGGCTGCCAGGCCCATAGCAGCCAACTACGGTCTCGGGCTGAGCCTGACCGACGTCGCGGGCAGAGAGTGGCTGCGTCAGGGAGATCGCCCGGGGTATGATACACAGCCGGGTCGGGGCTTCCTTCCCACCAGTCTGTGGCCAGTCGATCGAGCCATCCACGACCAGCACGTCGTTGCGCTGGCGCCTGGCACGCCGCCGGGCGACCACTACGTCCTGACGGTCGATCTCTATCGAGTAGCAACCTGGGAGAGCGTCGGTCAGGTCACGACAACGGTCGCCCTGACCCAGGCAACAAGGCGTCCGGACGCTCCGCTCCTCGCCCGCCTGGGAGAGGAGATCGCTCTGAGCCACCTGGAGGTGCCGGAAAGTGTGCTGCAGGGAGGCACGGCGGAGGCAACCGCCTACTGGATGGCTCTCGAGAGCCCCTCAAAGGACTACCGTGTTGAGTGGCGACTGAAGTCACGTGAGGAGAATATCGTGCTCACGCAAGCGCTGGCTCCGGGCTCGTCGTCGGTTGATTGGCCCGCCGGTGCCTGGGTCGCGGGCAGGACCGCGCTCTCCATCCCGCCAACCGCACCGGCGGGCGACTACACCATGTCGCTTGCGGTCCTGGATCCCGCAAGCGATGCCCTGGTGGGCAGCTATACCCATCCCGTGCCCATCACAATCGAGGAACGGAGTCGGACCTGGGAGGTGCCCTCGATGGATCGGGAAGTCGGAGCCAGTTTCGGCGGTATGATCGAGCTGGCAGGATACGACTTCCGCCAAGGGCAGAAAGCCCTGCAGTTGACGCTCCACTGGCAGGCCCTGGAAGCACCCGACCGCCATTACTCGTTCTTCGTCCACCTGGCGGATCCGGCCAGCGGGCATCCCCTGAGGCAAGTAGACAGTATGCCGAAGGGCTTCACGTATCCCACGGGGATATGGGTCGAGGGCGAAGTCGTTTCAGACCAGGTGGTGATCCCGCTGGAAGAGATGCCAGAAGGGGAGTACGAGCTAGTCGTCGGCTGGTACGATCCAGACACGAAGGTACGGCTTCAAGCAGTGGACCGCCACGGCGAGCCGGTGCCCGACGACCGTCTGGTGTTGCCCGACAGGATCAGTCTGCCGTAGCACTCAGCAGCGGATCGGGCGCAGGATCACCCGGGGAACAGAGCGGATGGAACCCTTATCCGACTCTGCCTCGTCTAGCCCTCACCTTTCAGCCATTCGGCCACCAGTCGGTCGTACGTGCCATCGTCCCTCATCGCGGCCAGGGCGCGGTTGATCTCTCGGAGCAGACGCTGGCTGTCCTGGCGCATCCCAATGGCGTACGGAACGTTGATAACGGGCTCTCCCACGACAGCCAGCCCCATCCCCTCACCGATCGCTTGCATAACTGACACGTGATCAACGAGAGCGACGTCTGTCTCTCCTCTCTCAAGAGCAGCCAAGGCTTCGGCTGGCGTCGAGTATTGGATCACGCTGAGATGTTCTGAGCGACGGCTCCAGTCCCGTGCCTGTCGATCTCCCTGAGTCCCCAGGACCACGGCCAGGCTGTGATCGTCTAGATCTGCCACGGACTCGATCGCCTGCTCCTGCTCACGGACGACGAGAACTTCTCCAGCGTCGAAGTAGACACCTGAATAGGCGACATCGGCCGTGCGGGCAGGGTTGACGACCAAGGCCGAGATGACGACGTCGACGCGCCGGGCTGTGAGCGCATCGTAGAGACCGTCGTAGGGAAGGTTCGCGACGAACTGTGGGTCGACGCCCAGCCGCCGACTGAGCTCACGGGCGAGATCGACGTCGAAGCCGACAAGGGCGCCGTCGGCTCCGACAGCCTCAAACGGAGGGAAGCTGGCATCCATCCCCACCCGAAGGACCCGGGTCTCCTGGATGCGATCCCAGGTAGGGTCATCCGGGAAGAGGCAGCCAACAAGCCCAACCAGCATCAGGAGAATGAGGAGCGCCAAGAGAAGAGACCGCGCAGTGATCATCATGGAGTGATTGTACCCGGCAGCAGGGACGATGACAATCAGCAGAATGACGCTCAGGGGATAGGGCGAAAGAGCGCGCCTCAACTACCCAGGCTTTCGGGCCGTGGGGAGTCTCGGCGCGCAGCTTCTAGGGGCCTCGCGACGATGTGTTCGAGGTTCTATTTACTCGGGATGCTCCAAGCCCAATTCTCGCAGCCGGTCAGCCATCATCTGCGCCGAGACGCCAAAGATAGCAGCCATCTCCTCTATCGAGTGAGATCTCTCAGCGATCTGCTTCACCCACGTAGCCGGCATTAGCAGGCAGCGGGCGAAGAAATCGCTGTAAGCTCGGGGGCTGTCCCGACCGGGCCACCCTAACTCGGCCGCGCGCTCAGAGCGGCAGAAAGCAACGTACAGCTCTCTGGCCATAGCAGCGCGCCGAATCGCAGGAGGCTGATCGAGATCGACGGCGATAAGCCGCGACCCGTTGAGCAAGGATCGATAAGCTGCGTCGTATAGACCCAGGTTCAACTCCAAGAGGCTGAGGCGCTCAAACACGGGATGAGGAGCCCGGATCATCGTGCGCACGGGCACGGGAGGGCCCTCAACTCCGCAGGCCTCCAGGAGTCCATAGGCGAGGCTTTCGGCCAGGAATCCCTCCAGGCCGGTCGGCACCTCACCCTGGTACGCCTGTCCCTCGGGATTAAACATATAACGCAGCTCGAACACGAGGCACCTATAACGCTTGGACCGGGTTACAGTCCATATGCGTGGGGATGGGGGCCTCCTGGTCTTTGAGCCAATCGTGGACAGAGCTGGCCAGCTCGTGGACGGACTCGGTCTCCAGGGACGCGACGACGTCGTACTCCTCTGGAGTAAGATCGAAGCCGGCGAGGAGCGTGCAGCGCTGTCCATTCATCAGGCCGTCACAAAACTCGCGATCGACCAAAGCCGTGCCGATCAACCGCTTGAGTGTTACTTGTGACATATCAGACCTCCAATCAACGTCGGTGAAAGGCTACTTAAACCAGGTTCCACCCTTGCGTGAGACCGGGTTCTGAATAAGACTGGCAGAGGGCTCCCGCGAAGGCCTCGAGCGAATCGGCCTCGACCGAGAGCACGGCCTCTTTCTCCTCCGCCGTCAGGTTCAAGGCGTCTACGAGCTCGACACGCTCGCCGTCGAGCAAGCCCTTGCGGAAGGAAGCATCGGTGAACGCGCGCCAGATCAGGGCATCAATATTGCGTGGCATCGGTCCCCCTCCTCAGGCTGAACTGCCGCCGCCCATAAGGGCAGTCGGTGTCAGCATCTTGGCCACTTGCTCGAAGGGCGTTACCCTATTGACCAGCCCTGTTCCGGCCAGAAGCCCTAACGTCAGAGCCACTGTCACAATTATCTGAACGATCCTCTTCCGCACGTCTACACCTCCTTGTCGCTGATGCACATTGATTACCTCGAACACGGCACTATACTAGCAT
>CAZQXX010000112.1:0-10168 GCA_964597105.1 uncultured Anaerolineales bacterium | reverse complement strand
TGCACGTCTGGGGTGGCACGTCGAAGTAGACCTCTCGCAGGTCGACCGACACGCCCCGATCCACGAACGGGATCAGAAAGATCAGCCCCGGCCCTTTCGCCCCCACGTACCGTCCCAGGCGGAAGACGACCAGCCGGCGGTACTCCGGCACGATACGAATCGCCATGGTCACGAGTACCAAGACCAAGAGCCCTAACACACCAACAGCAATCAGCTCCATTTCTATTCCTCCTCGTCTATTTGCATCTCATCGTCAGCAACCGCTTCCGCCGGCACCACCTGCAACCGCACACCGGCGACGCCGCTCACACGTACGGGGTCGCCGGCTCGGACCTCCCCGGACACCACCACCGCACTCCAGTCCTGCAGATCGACGCGCACCTGCCCCGCCGGCGTCAAGTCGGTCAGCGCCACCCCGTGCTCGCCGATCAGCCGCTCCGCGCCCGCCTGCGGCGGGCGGCGAGAGGCAACGAGGATGGCCCGCAACACCAGGAGATTGAACCCCACGATGATCGTGGCCATCGTGCCGATCAGCCAGGGGTTCACTCGCACGGTCGGCGTCGCCGGCGACGGAGGAGTGACGGGAACGAACAGCAACAGCGACCCGAGGATGAAGGGGACCAGCCCGATGACGGACACCACGAGCTCCGTGTCGGTCAGCAGACCGACGCCGAAGAAGACGAACGACACGAGCAGCAGGGCCACACCGGCCCAGTTCACCGAGAGGCTGCCCAGCGCCAGGAAGGCGATGACGAAGGCGACCACCGCGCCCACCCCAGCGACGCTCAGCCCCGGGTCCGCCACCTCGGCCAGCAGCAAGAGCGTCCCGAGCGTCAGTAGCAGGTAGGCGATGTTCGGATCGGTCACGGCATGAAAGAACCGTTCGCTGATGGTCATCGCCTCCGCCTGCGGCAGCGCCCCGGCTGTGCTCAGGGTCGTCCCGCCCACCTCACGACCGTCCAGCTGCTGAAGGAGGTCGCTGACGTCGTCGGCCAGCAGATCGATGACGTCCAGCTCCAGCGCCTCGTCGGCGGTGACCGAGAGGTTCTCCCGCACGGCCCGCTCCGCCCACTCCGCGTTCCGCCCCCTGGACGTGGCGATGCTGCGCACCAGCGCCGCCGCGTCGCTGATGGCCTTCTCATCCCGCACCTCGTCGGTCTCCCCGCCCAGGGCCACCGGGCGGGCCGCTCCCACGTGGGTCGCCGGGGCCATCGCCGCCACGTCGGCCGCCATCAGCACGAACATCCCCGCCGACGTCGCCCGCGCCCCCCTGGGCGTCACGTAGACCACCGTGGGGATGGGGGCGGCGAGGAGCGTCTGCACCATCTCCCGCATGGCCGACTCCAGCCCCCCGGGCGTATCCAGGGTCACCAACAACACCTGAGCGCCCCGCTGTTGCGCCACGCCCAGGCCGCGCTCCAGGTAGCTCGCGGAGAAGGGGTTGATCACGCCCTCCACCTCCAGCACCACCACCGGCCCGCTCCCCGTCTGGGCCCCCGCGGGCACCGCCGCCGGCAGAAGCGCCACAAGCAACAGTGCCAGCAGACTCAGGGCTTTCCGATTGTTCATTCTCTGTCCTCCTTCCCGCGCGTCCCGCGCGGGGCCCCACTCCGCTGCACCGACCTGCCCCGCATCCCGGAGGGGGACGATGGCGACGGCCGGCCAACGCCCGGGCCGACCAGGGGCCGGCGTTCTCATGGATGGAGCACGTCGACGACCAGACGCACCGGGTCCGTCAGCTCGTGCACCTCGAACGCCGCCGGGGTATCCAACCAGATGGAGAAGCCCAACAGCGCGTCATCGAAGAGCGGATACGTCGTGACGGCGGTGACGACCGGGTCGTCCTCGACCTCGATCGGCAACCGGTCGCCCAGGGGATAATCGTAGGCGTAGAGATCGCTCACCACCAGGTCGATGCGCACACTCCCCCAGACGGGATCTCGCTCGCCGGGGAAGGGCTCCGTCGCCTCGTCGGTGAGCGTGGCGGTGTAGTAGGGGACCGTCCCCCGGGTCTCCGCCATCTCCAGGACCAGGCGGAACCGATCGGAATGCTCGCCCCTGCGGAGCGCGACCAGGTTCCAGACGCCGCCCAGCGTCCCCCCCTCGACCCGCTGTCCAGAGGGCTCGGGCGTGGGAGAGGGTTTCGGCGCGGGAGTGGGCGTGCTCACAGGCGTCTCCACCGGCGATTCACCCGGCGTGGAAATGGGCGACTCGCCCGGCGTGTCGCCCGGCGTAGCGGTGGGCGGCGGCGAGGGGAGGCCCGGCGTCTCCGGCGCACGACAGGCGGCAAGCAGAAGCGGCGCCAGCAGAAGCGACGCCAGAAGAATCCAACGAGAAGCCTGCGACAATCGGTCCATCGTCGGAGCTCCTTATCTCAACATCCCATCATCCGTCACCAGGCCGTTCGAACCAGGCACCGCTCCTATCACTGTTATTATACGATGGACGCGCCACCCTGACAACACTGCGCGCCCGCGCTCGTCCACCGTTTGACAGACCCGCCAACATACTGTAGAATTAGACTGACTGGTCAGTCTAGTCCTTTCAGACAACAAGGAAGCGCTATGACGTCCCATACGAGAGCGGCAGACGAAACGCACCGGAGGATCCTCCAGGCAGCCCTCGACTGCTTCAGCCGCAAGGGCTACCACAGCACCACCATGGACGATATCGCCGCCGAGAGCGGCACGAGCAAGGGGACCCTCTACTGGCACTTCAAGAGCAAGGACGATCTGTTGGAGTCGGCCCTGCGCTCGTTCTTCGACACCGCTCTCGGGCCCGGGGCCCTGGCCGCCCTGGAGGAATGCCCGACAGCAGCGGCCAAGCTGCGCGCCCTGGCCGACAGCACGGTCGAGCTCACGCACGAAGCCGAGGGCATGTTCAATCTTTTCATGGAGTTCTGGGCCTCCACCGAGAGCCGCGAGACGTCCGGCAAGCTCTGGCTCGATCTCTTGACGGAGTACCGGGACATCGTGATCGGTGTGATCGAAGAGGGTATTGAGCGGGGTGAGTTTAGAGTCGTCGATGCCGAACCGCTGGCCTGGGCCCTGACCGCCGCCTACGATGGGCTGGGCGCCTACGTCATGCTCAAGCCGGATCTCGACCTGCCCCGCATTCACACCACGTTCGTCGAGACATTGCTGCAGGGATTGACCACGGACGATCACACCCCGCCTGTGTCTGAGGACCCGACCCGGCCATGAGCCCATTGGCAATCCGCCCGGCGCACGTCTGGTTGCGATAGACTGGGAGTCGCCTTATGACCGAGAACAATGACAGTGGCCTTGGCGGAGCCCATGGCGTTGGCAGATCCGATGTCGTGATCGAGACGCGCGGGCTGACGCGCGACTTCAAGAAGGTCCGGGCCGTCGACGGGCTCGACCTGACCATCCGCGAGGGAGAACTCTTCGGCTTGATCGGACCCGATGGCGCCGGCAAGACGACCACGCTGCGGTTGCTGGCCGGCCTGCTCAAGATCAGCGAGGGCACGGGCGTCGTGGCCGGCCACCATCTCACTCGCGAGCCGGAGGCGATCAAGTCACAGATCGGCTACATGGCTCAACGATTCAGCCTCTACGCCGAGCTCACCGTCATGGAGAACCTGCGGTTCTTCGCCGAGCTCTACGACGTCAGGGCCGAGGAGCGCGCCCGGCGGATGGAGCGCCTGCTGCGGTTCGCCGGCTTGACGCCGTTCAGGTCGCGGCGCGCCGAGCATCTTTCCGGCGGGATGAAGAAGAAGCTGGCTCTGGCTTGCACCCTCATCCACGAGCCCCCTATCCTGCTTCTCGACGAGCCGACCACGGGCGTCGATCCCGTCTCCCGGCGCGAGTTCTGGGATATCCTCACCGAGCTCTATACCGAGGGCACGACCATCGTGGTCAGCACGCCGTACATGGACGAGGCCGACCGCTGTTCCCGGGTCGGCCTGATGTATCAGGGACGCCTCATCCGCTGCGACCCGCCGGAGGTCATCCGCGCCCGGATCGAAGAGGATTTGATCGAGCTGCAGGCCGAGGACTGGCAGGCTGCCCAGGCGCTGGCGGGTGACCTGCCGGGCGTCCGCCAGGTCATGACCTACGGGGAGTCGCTCCACCTGTTGGTCGACGACGCCGAGGAGCGCCTGCCGCAGATCCGGGATCGGCTTGAAGAAGAGGGGATTCCGTACCGGTCCCTCCGCCACACCAGGCCCCGCATGGAGGAGGCCTTCATCTCCCTGGTCCGGGACAGGGAACGGGAAAGGGTGCGGTAGAATGTCCCTCCGACACCTGAGGGCCGTCGTGCGCAAGGAGGTCCGTCACATCGTCCGAGACCGCTGGACCTTCGCCCTGGTCCTGGTGACGCCGGTCACGCTCCTCTTCATCATGGCATACGCCCTGACGGTCGATATCGAGAACGTCCCCATCGCCGCCATGGACCACGACCAGAGCGCTACCTCCCGCGCCTTCATCCAGCGCATCGGCGCAGGAGAGGATCTCGACCTACTGACCGAGGTGGACACGCTCGAGGAGCTCGACCGGCTCCTCGTCCACGGGACGGTCAAGGCGGGTGTCATCATCCGGTCCGGGTTCGGAGGCGACCTCCTGGCCCAGCGGCGGCTCCGCCTCCAGGTGGTTGTCGACGGCACCGAGCCCGAGAGCGGGACCTTCGCGATGGAGCGGGTCGGCACCAGGACCGAGGCATTCGTCACCGAGATACTGGCAGGGATCGGCCCGTCCGCCGCGTTGATGCGCCCCATCGACGTCAGCGTACGAGCACTCTACAACCCCGGCCTCAAACCGAGAGTCGACCTGGTGCCGGGGCTGATCTCGATGGTCCTGGGGCTGCCGGCTCTCTCCGTCGCCCTCGCGCTGGCGCACGAGCGGGAGCACGGCACGCTGGAGCAGGTCATGGTCACGCCCATCGGCCGGGCGGAGTTGCTGCTGGGGAAGATGCTCCCCTACGTCGCCATCGGCCTGGTCAACGTCGTCGTCATCCCCATCGTGTCCATCGCGGCGTTCCGCATTCCCTTCAGGGGGAGCTTCGGGCTCTTCTTCCTCCTCTCCATTGTCTTTCTCTTCGCCATGCTGAGCATGGGGACGCTCATCGGCGTGTTTATGCCCACCCAGCCGGCGGCACTGGCGCTCTCGTTCTTGATGATCTTCTTCCCGGGGTTCTTCATGACCGGCATCTTCTTTCCCATCGCGGCGATGCCAGACGAACTCCAGATGGAGGCCATGCTCCTGCCCGGCACTCACTACGCCATCATCACGCGGGGCGTCTTCCTGCGGTCTGTCGGGATTGAGGTCCTGTGGCCGAACGTGCTCGCGCTCGCAGGGCTTGGCGTGGTCTTCACCACGATCGCCGCGTTCGTCTTCAAGAAGAGGTTGGGCTGACGTGATCAAACGGGTCGGGTCTCTGGCTATCAAGGAGTTCCTCCACCTTCTCCACAACTGGTGGTTGCCGGCTTTCATGCTGCTTGGCGGGGCGCTGGAGTTGCTCCTCGTCGGCTGGGCCACGTCGCGCCCCATCACGAGCCTTCCCCTCAAGGTGCTCGACCACGATCAGAGCAGGGCCAGCCGCGCCGTCACTCAGGCTCTGGAGAACACCGACACGTTTGCCTTCGAGGGCCACGCCGGGACCATGGAGGAGATCGAGCGCGCCTTCGAGGGCGGTCACCTCAGCGCGGCCCTCGTGATCCCCCCGGGGTTCGGGACCCGGGTGGCGGCCTGGCGTGGCACCATCACCGATCCCGATGAAGCGCAACCGACCGTCGGCCTGTGGCTCGATGGGACGGAGAGCATGGCGGCGAGGGCCGCCAGGAGCGCCGCCGAGAATGCCATTCAGACGGTCGGTCAGCGGGTCGTGATCCAGTACATGGGCCTCGATGAGGACACGTTGAACCGTTTCGAGCCCAGTCTGCGCGTCTGGTTCAACGAGGAGCTCAGCGAGGCCCTCTACACCACGCCGGCAGAGCTGGGGCTGATGCTGGAGTTCACCGTCCTCCTCTTTGCCGCTCTCGCCTTCGCCCGGGAGCGCGAGCTGGGGACGCTGGAGCAGTTGCTCGTCATGCCCTTCTCCTCGCTGGAGATCATCGTCGGGAAGTCGATCCCGGCACTGGTCGTGGGCCTGGCCGACTTCTGGGTACTGCTGGGCGTCATCCACCTCGCCTTCGGCGTTCCGGTGCGCGGCTCGACATCGCTGCTCTTCGTCCTGGCGCTCGGGTACGTGCTCGTCGAGCTGAGCAAGGGATTGCTGATCTCCATCGTCTCCCGGACCCAGCACCAGGCCTTTCTCCTGGTGCTGATGGTGGGGATGGTCGATTTTATGTTCACCGGATACGCCGCCCCGGTGGAGTCGATGCCCCAGGTCCTCCAGTGGGTGGCCCGCCTGATCCCGGCTCACCACTGGCTTGCGATCCTGCGCGGGCTCTTGCTGAAGGGAGCCGGGCTCGACGTCCTGTGGCCCCATGTCGCGGCGCTGGCAGCGCTGGGTCTGCTCATCGGCGGCTTCTCCCTCCATTACGTGCGGCGGGCTCTGGAATGAGCGAGACCTCGGTGAACGAGCAGGAGTGGGCGATTGTCACCCGTGGCCTGACCAAGCGCTTCGATGGGTTCACGGCCGTCGACGCGGTCGACGTGCAGGTCAGGCGCGGCGAGATCTTCGGCTTCCTCGGCCCCAACGGCGCGGGGAAGACGACGACCATCCGCATGATGCTCGGGCTTCTCACACCGACCGCGGGCACGGTGGAGGTCCTAGGCATACCGGTCGGGGAGCAGCGCCGGGAGATCCGGCCGCGCGTCGGCTATATGGCGCAGACCTTCAGCCTCTACGACGACCTCACCGTCATCCAGAACCTCCGCTTCTACGGCCGCTCTTACGGCCTGAGCAGCGCGACCCTCCGCGAGCGCATCGAGGAGGCCCTCCGGCGGACCGACCTGGCGGGACGGAAGAACGTGCCCACCCGTTCGCTCTCCGGTGGCTGGCGTCAGAGACTGGCGCTCAACGCGGCCATCATCCACCGGCCCGAGCTGGTCTTCCTCGACGAGCCCACCGCCGGCGTCGATCCGACGTCCCGGCGTGCCTTCTGGGACCTGCTCTACGACCTGGTGAGGGAGGGCGTCACCGTGTTCGTCACCACCCACTACATGGACGAGGCCGAGCATTGCCACCGCCTGGCCTTCATCCAGCGGGGGAGGATCATCGTCCAGGGATCGCCGGCCCAGATCAAGCGGGAGGAGATGAAGGGCCAGGTCCTGGAAATCGACTGCGACGAGCCTAACCGGGCGCGCGCCGTCCTGGCAGAGAAGGTAAAGGCCCTCGATGAGGTGACCTATTACGGTGCCAAGCTCCACGCCATAGCGGAGGGGGTCGAGGAGAAGGTGCCCCGGATCGCCCGGGTGCTGGAGGAGGCAGGGCTGGAGGTCCACGCCATGGACGTCATCCCGCCCTCGCTCGAGGACGTCTTCATCGCGAAGATGAAGGACTCCCCAGGGGACGCACCCCGCGATTGATTGCCGCCAGCAGCGCACTCTGGACGAGGGAAGGAAACCGGGAGTAGAGGCCATGAGACGAAGATGGATCGTTGTAGCAGTTGTTCTTGGCGTCGTCGCCGCCATCGGCGGCGCGATCTGGTTCGTGTTCACCACGGATCCGGACGTGCCGCAGCGGATACTGAGGGAGATCGGCATCGCCGACGCAGAGGCGGACGGCCTGAGCGCAGCCGGGTTCATCGAGATCGAGGAGGTCGATCTCGCATCGGAGGTCGGCGGACGCATCGTGGAGATCTCCGTGACGGAGGGGGATGCGGTGGAGGCGGGCGAGACGATCCTCCAGCTCGACAGCACGTTGATCGACGCGCAGATCGCGATGGTCCGCGCCAGGCTGGCGACGGCCGAGGCGGAGCTGGCGCAGGGTCGGGCCCGCCCTCGCCCGGAGCAGGTGCGTCAGGCGGAGATTGCGCTGAGGCTGGCCCAACGCGTCCGTGACGGCGCGTACCGGGGGTGGCAGGACCTGCTGGCGCTCAGGGAGGATCCCCAGGAGCTGAACGCCGAGATCGCCAGGGCGCGCGGGGAGGTCGAGGCAGCCGGGGCCGCCGTGGCCCGGGCGGAGGCGCTGAAGGACGCTGCGGAGATCGGATACGAGACCTTCCACGACACCCGGGAGCAGATCCAGGAAGCCCTGGAGGAGTGGAGGGACATCCCCGAGCCGGTCCGTCCGCCCAAACCGGAGCCAGGCATCCTCCCCGGCTTTCACCTCATCCCCAACGAGTACTGGAGGGCCTGGGTCGCGCTCAACGCGGCCAGGGTGCGGCTCGAGGTGGCCCGGACGGCGCTGAACGATCTCCTCCGCGCGCGCGAGAATCCGCAGGAGCTGCAGGCCCAGGCCGACGCTGCCGAGACCCGCTATGAGGCCGCGCAAACCCGGGTCGATCAGGCGCGCGCCCGGCTGGACGCGGTGAGGAGAGGTGCCACCGCCGAGCAAGTGTCGCTCCTGGAGGCCCGCGTCGAGGAGGCCGAAGCCAAGCTGACCACACTGCTGAGCGAGCGCGACAAGCTCACCGTGGCGGCCCCGACGGGAGGCGTGATCCTCGGGCTGAGGCTCCGGGAGGGCGAGCTGGCGGCGCCCGGCGCCACGGTCCTGACCCTGGGGGACCTGGACGAGGTGACGCTGACCGTCTTCGTGCCCGTTCACCGGCTGGGCGAGGTCCAGATCGGTCAGCAGGTCGCCGTGCGCGCGGACAGCTACCCGGACCGGACCTTCGACGGGGAGGTCATCGCCATTGCGGAGCAAGCGGAGTTCGCCCCCCGGGCGATCGAGCTCCGGGAGGAGCGCATGAATCTGGTGTTCGGGGTCGATATCCGAATCCCCAACCCGGACCACGCGCTGAAACCGGGCGCGTACGCGGAAGCCCACTTCGACCGGGCCCCATCGACCGCCCCGGTTTGGGCCAGCGGTGACGCAGCGGACCGGGACGTGGTCACCGCGTCCGGGTTCCTTGAGGGCGTGGCGGTGACGCTGGCAGCAGAGGTCAACGGGCGCGTCGCCGAGTTGCCCGTGGAGCGTGGCGACCCGGTGACGGCCGGCGAGGTGGTCGCTCGCCTGGACGACACCGCCCTTCGGAATCAGAGACGGGAAGCCGAAGCCAGGCTCTCAACGGCGGAGGCCAACCTGGCCATCGTAAGGGCCGGTGCGCGTTCGGAGGAGATCGCCCAGGCGGCAGCGGAGCTTGCCGAGGCCGAGGTCGTTCACGCCGGCGCCGTCGAGGCGGTGATGCACGCCAGCGAGGCGATCACGAACCCCCAGACGCTCGACAGCAGGGTCCACGAAGCGCGCGCCCGGGCCAGGCTGGCCGAGCAGCAGGTTGAGGACGCCAAGGCCGGGCTGGCCGCTACCGAGCTGCAGCGAGACGTCTACGCCCAGCAAGGGGGCGACGTCGAGCGCACCTGGGATCTGCAGGTGGAGGCGGCCGAGGCGGCGCTCAGAGAGGCCGAGGCAGAGCTGCGCGGCGCCCGCGCCCACCTCAACGCGTGGTTGGCTGTGCGAGAGAATCCGCTCCAGCTACAAGCCGAGCTTCATCGAGCTGAGACGGAGGCCGAGGCCGCCGAGATGGAGGTGGCCATGCGTCAGGCGCGGCTGGACGAGCTCAGAGCGGGCCCGACAGCCGAGGAGCTCGCCGTGGCCGAGGGGCGTGTCGAGGAAGCCCGGGCCGCCATCGACCTCCTCGACGCGCGCATCGCCCAGCTCACGGTGCGGACACCGGTAAGCGGCGTCGTCAGCAACCGCCTCGCGCAGGTGGGCGAAGCGGCCGTCGCCGGACGCCCGCTGCTCACCATCGCCGACCTGGACGAGGTGACGCTGACCGTCTTCGTCCCGCAGCGTTACGTGGCCCGAGTGGACGTCGGGCAGCCGGTCTCGGTCGACGTCAAGGCCTTCCCGGAGCGGACCTTCGTCGGTCGCGTCTCCAGCATCGCCGACGAGGCCGAGTTCACTCCCACCGACGTCCTGACGGAGGAAGAGCGCGTGAACCTGGTCTTCGCCGTCGACGTGACCGTCGCCAATCCCGACCACACCCTGAGGCCCGGTATGCCGGCCGACGCGACGCTTCAACTCCGGTAGCCATACTCCTGACCTTCCCGAAAGCTCACCTGGGCCCGGAGCGACCCCATCGCCCCCGCCAGCACAACCTACC
>CAZQXX010000111.1:0-10242 GCA_964597105.1 uncultured Anaerolineales bacterium | reverse complement strand
CGGCTCCCTGACGCTTGCCCCTTTCCACAGCTCTAAGACGGTGACGACCCGGACATTGACAACCGTCGGTCTTCACGTTATGATGTGTGGCTAATGTCCATAAAGCGCCTCATAAGCATACTGGTCAAAGAGTATAGACATATCGTTCGAGAGCCACGCACGCTCTGGATGGTGTTTCTCTCTCCGGCTTTCGTTCTTGTCGCCCTCTCGATGGTCTTCACCAGCGGCACTACGCAGGTTGCACTTGTTGTGTGGGACCAAGGCCTGACTCCGCTGTCGCGCCAATTCGTCGGCACCCTCGATAGTGACAACGACTTCTCTGTCAGACGTGTCTCTGGGCACGAGGAGATTGAGAGCTCGCTCGTAGCGGGGCGTGCCGATGCAGCCGTGGTCATTCCACCTGATTTTGGGGCTGCCGTTGAAGGCGGGAACGCAGTCTCCGTTCAGGTTATTCTGGATGGTGTGGACACCCTGGTTGCAGGGGAGGCGATGACCAGCCTCCAGGGACACACAGCCGACTTTGGCGCTCGGTTGAGCACCACGTACTTCGTGCCTCCGCCGGCGCTGCAGGTCAGATCCCAGTCTGCTTACCTACCGAAGTCTTCCGAGCGAGACAGCATGGTCTCCGGTCTGATTCCTGTCGTATTCTCCTTGCCTGTCATCGCCGCAGCGTTGGCGTTAGCTCGCGAGCGTGAGAAAGGTACTCTGGAAGCCCTCGTCGCCACCCCGGTACGCAGGATGGAGTACCTGGGAGGGAAGCTCACCGCCTACGTGTCTGCTTCCCTGGTTGGTCTCCTGCCGGTGTGGCTCACCGCTTCCGTATTATTTGGCGTTCCGTTTCGCGGCAACGCCCTCTTGTTTGTAGTCCTGACAGCAGATTTTCTCCTCGCCAGCGTCGGCCTGGCGCTGGTCATTGGCAACTTGGTGCGCAGTCAGCAGGCAGCCACCGTGCTTTCGTTGTTCATCTTCTTTGTGCCAGCTTTCTTCTTGTCCGGGCTCACTGAACCCATCGACACGACCAACATTGCGAGCACAGCCATCTCCTACCTGATGCCGAGCACCCATTTCGTCACCATCTGTCGAGGCTTGTTCCTGAAAGGAGCGTCCCTGATTGATCTCTGGCGGCCATCCGTGATGCTGATCGCTCTCTCCGCAGCCTGGATCGCGTTGGGCACACTGACATTCAGGAAACGAATAGCATGATGGCGTGTGAGGTGATGGGCGGCACGAGCAACGACGAAATCCGGCCTGAATCGGTGAGCTGTGGAGGCGAGGGACCATGATGAACGCCTTACACCGCATCTCCGGCCTGGCGATCAAGGAACTTCTCCAACTTAGCCGTGACAAGCTACTACTCGCCTTCCTGATCCTGGGCCCTTTGCTGGAGCTGCTACTGATGGGCGGGTTGGCAGGCGGAGGTGTTCAGAACCTTCCTTTGGCCATTATCGATCAGGAACGATCCCGGGCCAGTCGCGAGTTGATCGCCAAGCTGGACCGCACGGACGAGTTGATGATCAAGGCGTATGCGGAGAACGTGGCGGAGGCTCGGAGTTGGATGCAGGGTGGTAAAATCGCGGTGATCGCCGTGATTCCGCCTGGCTACAGTGCGGCTCTGGCCGACCCCCAAACCAGTGCCACCATCCAGCTGATCGCCGATGGCTCGAATAATGCCGTCTCCACCGTTGCTCTCGCAGCGGCAGAAGATGTCGCCGGCCAGGTCAGTAGAGAGATCTCGACTCTCGCATCAAACGGAGACCAGGGGGGTATCGATCTTCGTTTTGTTTCGCGCTTCAACCAGACGCTGGAGGATCAGCCACACCTGATCACAACAATGCTAAGCATGATCGTTCTCGAGGTGGCGCTCGTCGTGGCGGCCCAGAGCTTCGCCCGTGAGCGAGAATTGGGCACTCTCGAGCAGCTCCGGGTGACACCGCTGAGACGCCTCGATCTGATGATAGGCAAAGCCCTGCCCACCCTGGTCATTGGAATCGTTGATTTCCTGATGATGCTTGGCCTGAGCATCGTGTGGTTCGACATCCCTCTACGGGGGTCTCTGCTCCTCTTGACCCTGCTCACTATCCCGTTCGTCCTGGCTCTGATCGGCTGGGGCACGCTCATTTCGCTTGTCTCGCGCACCCAGCAGCAGGCGATGCTCCTCGTCTTTGCGCTCGCTATGCTGGAAGTGGCATTCTCAGGGTTTCTGGTGTCGGCCGGTGACATGCCTGGCGTGATGCGCGTCATATCAAATGTGTCCTCGATACAACACTACTTGGTCATCTTGCGCGGAGTGATGCTCCGGGGTGCCGGCTTGAGCGTCCTCTGGGTGCCCGGGCTAGCCCTCACCGGCATTGCTTTCTTCACTATGGCAATTGCGTGGCTCCGTCTCCAGGCTGGCCTTGATGCCGACTCAATGAGGCTCCGGCTGGCGGGCGCGTGGCGCCGCACTCAGCGCTGGTGGTGCAACAAGCGCCCGCTTCTTTGCCCTGACCAGGGGCAGAAGGTCAAGGGCGGCCAGAAGTGGTCGGGTGAAGTGGCCTGACCCCGCTCAGCGACGGACTCAGCCGGGCAGCCTCGATCACCCCTTGGAGGCTTGGTGACTATCGTTGCTTGTGCTTGACGGACGTTACCCGGTCTTCCCTGCCCCTGACACCGATCTGATGGGAAATCGGCGCGACTATGGCTCTAACGGTTGCTCAGCCCATTCAGGCGGATAGATTATCTTCCCCTCACCCTCGAAGTACTGGCGGACAGGGAACATGTAGTACCCCTCGCCAACCACCGGATCAGGCAGTGTCTCAGGCGTGTACTTATACTCCTCCATAACGATGCCGTCGGTGTACGACCACTCGCCGGTCTGGAGGTTCTCCTTCCCCCACTTGTAGATCGTTTCGCTGGAGAGCTCACCATACTCGTCGAGGGCATTCCAGGCGATCTCGATGAACATATTGGTCCCATCGTAGGCAAGGCCGGCCGCCGACGAACTGGGCTCGCCCCCCCACCGTTCCTCAAAGCTTCTCGCGAACTGCCTCCCCTCGGCAGTGGCCCATCCGGGAATCTGATCAATGACGTGCTCTGACGATTCCCCGGTCATCCTGTACCACTCCCCGCTCCACCCGAGACCGTCGGCGATGATCAAGCTGTTCAGCCCGATCTCGTGAGCCTGATTGATGAATGCAGCGAAGGAAGGCATAGACGTCGTCGTTGCAGCGACGAGTGCCACGTTCTGGGCCTGGAACTTGTTCAGCGTGGGGAGGAACCCAACTTCGTCGAGAGAGACGTACTCCTCGGCCACTGTTGTCCAACCTTCGGCTTCAAACTGGCTTCCGATCGCCTCCCCGAAGCTCCGACCCCAGTGGGTGTTCTCTGCACAGATAGCCAAGGTCTTCTCTTCAGGACTCCAGAGGTCCCGCTCTATCGCGTCCTCTATAGCCTGTACGTAGGATTTGGTCAGCTTCGCCGAGACAGGCCAGCCTTTGTTCATCCAATAGCCATACTTCTCACGATCGGAGTGGAATTTCTCGTTGACCGCTTCCGTCGCTCCGTACGGGAAGATGTGAGGAATCTGATACGTGGCTGCCACCTCCATACATTCGACGGCCACCGAGCTGTGCCAGTTGAGGATCGCCGCCTGGATCCCCTCTTCGACGATCGCAGTCTCATAGGCCTCACTGGCCGCGTCGGGGTCTGATTGGGAATCGATCCAGACCACCTCCAGCTGATAATCGCCAATCTGCCAGTCGATTGCGTCGAAAGCCATCGTCACCGCGTGCCTGAACTCGTTCCCGGTGCTCTCGCTGGGCCCGGTGAAGGGGCCCAAGACACCTACCTTGAGGACTCCCTCCGCCTGTACGGACGATTCCGTGAGCGGGCGTGGTTCTGCCGTCGGCGGCCCGGTGCTACAGCCCCCGGCCCCGACGAGGACCGAAATCGTCATGACCACGGATAACAGACGCTGGACGTCGGACATACCCATCTATACCCCCCTTTTTCCTTTCCCAAGTCCTGGCATCGTGGTGGTTTGATCTGCTCCATAACCAATTATAGATACCAGGGCGACGGAATAACAGGGGCAGAGCAACACAGATGTTACCATAACAGCGCCTCCCTATCAGTAACTGTTACGGTCAACTGCGCGGAGAACTGTACTGATCCATGTGCTGACGCCGAAGATGCTGGCTCCCTCCATTGCAGCAGACTCCAGGGGCAAGTCCTGTCTGGGATGTCCGCCAGCGGCTGGCACCTCGCCAAGCTCTAAGAGAAGACGGTGAAACTGCCTCTGTATGGATCGATCTTCAGTGAAGAGGTGATGACAACGGAAGCATTAGAAAGCGCCTCCACCAAAACACTGCCTCGCTGGGTGATCAGCACCATCTCGCCCCCCATGAGCACGTAGTCGTGAACGTCTAACGACTGCGTCACCCAGATCTCACCGTCTGCACAAACGATCATCCGCCATCGGTTGTCGCCGTTCACGCGCCAGAACTCCCCCGGGCCCAATTCAAGTGCCCCATCGAGTTGTATCTGGGCATTGCGAATGGCCCCCACTCAGCAAGTACAGGGATTCGTCGCGTCTGCCCGTCATCAGTGCACACATCGCTCCCTCCCTCAGACTCAGTAGCTGGCCGACTATTCATCCGTTCGGACCAGGTTCAGCCATAGATAGTATACACACGCAGACACGATGTTTCTAGGGGCAAAGAGGAGCATTTGTGACCAGAACAGATGGGGCTCATCAGCATCTGTTATGATCTTTCTGCCACAACTGTGCCATGGCAAGCATCGCGACCTTCTACATCTGTGGATCGGTCGCGTCCCCGCCGCCAGGAGAGCATCAGCACTCCGCTGACCACGAGCAGCGTCCCGATGCCCTGCTCGACGGTCATACGCTCTCCGAACAGTGCGAAGGCATAGAGGGCAACGATGGGAATCTCCGCCATGGCCAAGATGGTAGCAACGCCGGCCTGAAGACGGCCCAAGGCAAAGCTGTAGATGGAAAAACCCCCAATGGTTGCTATCCCGATCAGACCCGCGAAATGGACCAGCACAACAGGAGAAACAGATCGAGGCTGAGCTGTGAACAGTTGAGTGGGCAATAGCACCAGTGCTCCGATGCCGAAACCGTACGTCAACGTGGTAAAGGGATTATGATCCTTCCTTATCCTCTTTATGAACAAGTTCCAGCTGGCGTAGGTAATGGGGGTGCCCAGGCCCACCAACAAGCCGGCCAGGGTCAGATCTGTCTCACCCGTTATTTTCACGCCCGAGACCAGCACGGTCCCGACAAACGTCAGGATGATGGCCATGATCTTCCCCGCCGTCAGCGGCTCGCCCCATATCAGCCAGGCAGCTATCGCCACAATGGCCGGCATAGCCGCCTGCTGTACAGTGGCCACAGAAGCTCCGTTGAGGAACACCGCCAGATTCCAGAAGATGTGGAAAACCCCGATACTCACTCCGAGGCCGACAAGCCAAGGAACGTCGACCCGGCCTATCCGCAGCCAACGAGGACGCAGAAGCCGTAATGCCAACAGCAATACGACAAACGTGACCAGGTCTCGCCAGAAGGCCAGTGCCAGCGCGGACACCTCTTGATTGGATAGGATCAACTTCACGAACAGCCCTGAGGTCCCCCAACAAGCTGTGGCAAGTAACACGGCCAAGGAACCGAGCATGTCTCGACTTGGCGGTGCTTCCGGCTCACGAACCGTCCTATGTTGCATGCTTGATCTCTCCTCCGATGATGAAGATCGGCGCGGGGCCGGGCCAGCGTGAAGACATTATACGGGGGCCCAAGACAGAAAAACAGGGACAGAAGAGAGGATTCACTACCATAACAGTTCTCGAAATCTGTACCGATTGCCTCAATGCCAAACTGTGTCTTGTGATGGTATCTGCAGGATGATATAATCAGCTGTATGAGTGACGGCAGGAAGTACAAGTATGAGCGCATCGCAGATGACATCGGTCACTTGATCGAGTGTGGCGCGTTCCATCCCGGCGACCGAATTCCGTCGGTGCGGCAGATGAGCCGGGCCCGGAATGTCAGTATCTCGACCGTGCTCCAGGCCTACTACTTGCTGGAGGCACGGGGGCTGATCAGGGCACGCCCCCGGTCAGGGTTCTACGTCCGAGACGATCTACCCAGCGAGCTTCCCGAGCCCGAGATCTCCTCGCCAGAGCCTGATCCGAGTGAAGTCAGTATGCGCGAGCTGGTCTCAATGGTCGTGTTGAGTGACGCCAGCAACCCGAACCTCATCCAACTCGGTGCCGCGCATCCGAACCCGGCGCTGGCAGCCACACAGGACCTCAATCGCGTACTGACATCTGTTGCAAGACGGATGGGAGATGAGAGTGGCATGTACGACTACGCACCGGGCTGCGAGGAGCTTCGGATGGAGATTGCCAGACGCTCCCTAGGCGCAGGTTGCAGCTTCTCCCCGGATGACATCGTCATCACTTCAGGATGCTCTGAGTCAGTGAGCTTCTGCCTACGGGCAGTGTGTGACCGCGGGGACGCGGTGGCTATCGAGTCGCCCATCTGCTTCGATACACTCCAGACGCTTGAGGCCCTGGGGTTGCGGGCTCTCGAGATCCCAACCCATCCCCGGGATGGTATCAGCCTGGAAGCTCTTCGCTTCGCCATAGAACACAACCACGTGAGTGCGTGCCTCGTCATCTCGAACTTCAACAACCCGCTGGGCAGCTGCATTCCGGACGAGCATAAGAGAGCATTGGTCAGTCTACTCGCTGAGTGTGAGGTCCCCCTGATTGAGAACGACATCTTCGGCGAGTTGTATTTCGGAGAAGCTCGCCCATCCGTGGCCAAGGCGTACGATCGGAACGGCCTGGTGATGCTCTGCTCGTCCTTCTCCAAGATCCTCGCTCCGGGCTACCGTGTCGGCTGGGTGGTCCCCGGACAGTTCCGATCCACGATCCGGTGGCTCAAGTACACGTCAAGCCTCGCCGCTCCGACGCTCTCCGAGTTCGCAATTGCCGAGTTCATGGGAAGCGGTCAGTACGATCCGTACCTTCGACGTGTGCGGCGGGCCTATGAGCGCCACGTCGCCTCGATGTCTCAGGCCGTCCGCCGCGCGTTCCCTGAAGAGACGAAGCTGACCCGCCCCTCCGGGGGGTTCGTGCTCTGGGTTGAGCTTCCGGAGACGATCGATTCGCTCAGGCTGTATGAACAAGCCCAGAGGGCGGGAATCGCTATCACGCCAGGCTATCTTTTCTCCGCTACCGATCAGTATCGAAACTTCATCCGCCTCAACGCCGCCAATTGGTCCGACGAAGCCGAAGGTGCCCTCGAGCGGCTCGGGGACATCATCGCCCGAATGATCCAAACCCGCACTGTTTGACCACTGCTCTTCCCCAATACCTCAGTCGTCTTCGACGAGCGACTTCAAGGATACGCCTATCCTTCCTCAATTGCGAGCCACCCCACCAGTGGTTAGGGGTGGTCATCGCGGCGAGTCTGGGTAGTCCTCGGTGGTTTTGCTCCTTGTAATGACTATACGAATGGATTGTCGGTACGCATACCCCGTCGGCGGATTGAGAAAGTGGGAAAACGTGATAAGATTCGGAACATATCCACACAGTGCCCCAATCTTGTGGACCTTGACGCACTCAGCTATGGACGAAGAAGGATCAGATAGGCCCAGTGGCGACCAACTATGTCTGACAAGAACATCACCAGATCCGCATACCAAGCTCTCTCATCAGCACCCTACTTCTCCCATCTGGATCCATCCTCCCTCGATGCCCTGGCTCAGGCCGCCGTCCGCCGCGAGTATGAGGCTGACCAGGTGGTATTCCTGGAAGGGGAACCGTGCGCCGGGCTATACGTGGTTGAGGACGGTTGGATTAAGACTGTGAGGGTTTCTTTAGAAGGGCGCGAGCAAGCTCTCCGTGTTGTGGGTCCAGGCGAGGTCTTCAACGAAGTCGGCGTCTTCGCCGGTGCAGGAAATCCAGCCACCGCCGTGGCTCTAGAAGCCTCAAGGGTGTGGCTCATCCATCGGGGTACCGTTCTGCGTCTCCTCGATCAATACCCGGATATCTCTCGCAGTGTCATCCAGCACCTGGCTCAGCGCGTACTTCACCTGGTGTCTCTAGCCGAGGATCTCTCCTTACGGACCGTGGAGGCTCGACTGGCACGACTGCTCTTGGAGCGCGCAGAAGCAGGGACGCTTCAACGTAGGCGCTGGGCAACGCAGGCCGAGATGGCAGCGAGGCTTGGCACAGTGCTGGACGTGCTCAATAGGGCACTACATCAGCTGGTCGATGAGGAGCTTATTGAAATCGAGCGGCACCAGATTCGGATCTTGGATCCTGAAGGGCTAAGGGCAAGGGCCCTGATCGACTAGTCGACGGCTGGATTCGACAAAAGTCGAAGACGCACGATCGCTCAAGTGGTATGCTACGCAGAGAATCCTGGTGAGTTCGTTCGTACGAGGACCTGTGGATGGGAGAGGATAGGGTGCCACCTCGTCCAGTACCGCTCATTGATCTATCTCAATGCGATGGATGTGGTGACTGCGTCCGGGTGTGCCCCACCGAGGCGCTGGCGATCAAGGACGGCAATGCCGTTGTGTCGGACCCGGCAGCCTGCGATTACCACGGCTTCTGCGAAAGGGTCTGCCCTGTAGGGGCAATAAGACGCCCATTCGAGATCATTTTCGCACCACGAGAAGCGCGAGGAGTATCCCAGAGCTAAGAACAATCCGTAAAAAGCGACCCATCTGTCTGTTCGCATTAAGTCATTCGTGATATTCAAGGAGGAAATCAGATGAAGATTATCAATGCCTTGCAGGCCCCTGAAGCCCCCAACCCCCACGACGTTAGCGCGCGGGCGCTACACAACACTGAACACGTCCAGGTGTCGATGGTAACCTTGCAACCCGGCGAAGCGCTGAAGCGACACGTCACGCCCGTCGATGTCTTCTTCTACATCATTGAGGGCGAGGGCATCGTCGAGATCGGGGATGAACAAGAGTCCGTCTCCGCCGACATGCTCATCGATAGCCCCGCTGGTATCCCACACCGCCTGCTCAATCAGGGGGATGCCGTTTTTCGCTTCCTCGTGGTGAAGACCCCACGCCCGACGCGGGCCACCAAAGTTCTGTAACCAGAGGCACGCGATGCCCAACGGAATAACGTTGAATCCATTGATCCTGGTCAAGTTCGCTCTCTGGATCGCGACCATCGTGGTCGCCACGATACTCTTGCGCCGCCGGAAAGCGACATCGAACGTTCGCCTGGCGTTTCTCGTGGGCGGGGTCCTGATCTTCGGACTCGTGTTCGGCCTCGTCCTCCCTGCCGAGTTGAACCCGAACCCGGTCGCCTCCCTGCGCCAGTTGCTCACCAGCCTGCTGGTGCGCGGTCAGCTTGTGATCCCCGTCGCTGCGATGCTGGTGATCCTGCTGGTGGCAGTGTGGATCTCCAACAAATCGATCTGCGGCTGGGCCTGCCAGCTGGGGCTTTTGCAGGATCTACTCCATCGAGTGAAGCTCCCGAAATGGGATCCACCCTTCTGGCTCTCAAACAGCGTGCGCTTCCTGGCCTTCCTGGGGTTGCTGGGAGGGCTGGTCGTCGCGGGGATGGATTGGATCGGTGTCATCGACCCGTTCCTGATCTTCTCCTTCAATATCACCTGGGCAATTGGTCTGTTCTCCGCGGGCCTTCTCATCGCCAGTCTGTTCGTCTACCGGTCATGGTGCCGCTTCCTCTGCCCGTTTGGGTTGGTGGGCTGGCTATTGGAGCAGGTGAGCCTGATGCGCCCACGTATCGACCGAGACGTATGTAAGGAATGCCAGCTATGCATCAAGGCATGCCCCTCGGGAGCTATGGACGACTTCTACGCCGAGGCACGAATTCACGCTGACTGCTTCGCCTGCGGCGCGTGCATTGAGGCCTGCCCGCAGGAAGGTGCGTTAGTATGGCGAGCCAAGGTGTAATCAACATTTGATTAGCTGAACAGACAGGTCGATTGCTCCGCATTCTGGCAAGTCCGGCCGTCGTTCATCTCCAACGGTTACGATCAAGGGTGTCGTATGCCAAGGCGCGTGAGCCCCTTGGCATCCACATCCACATGAATGACGTACATGAGAGGATAGCTAGAATGAAGGAACGTTCCAAAGCTGGTGTTATTGTCTCTACGTTCGGAGCCATCGTCGGCATCGTGGGCGTCCTCGCCGCCTTCATGCTGGCCTACGAGCCGATGATGAAGGCGAAGTTAGCCATTGG
>CAZQXX010000110.1:0-10287 GCA_964597105.1 uncultured Anaerolineales bacterium | reverse complement strand
CTAGAGGATGGACACCAGAAACTCAACACGAGAAGCATGTCTCTCTACACGGACGAACCGTGGTTTTGTGCTTTCCCGCACCCTGACATACAATATCAGTACCAATGGCTGCAGCCACAACTGCGGCAACAGCCATAGTCCAGGTCTCCGATACCGTAATCTTTGGACGGACGGGTGATACAGCCTAGAACACCGTTCTCAGGAGGCTGCCTAGATGGATTTCATTTCACCGGTATCTCTTGGATCTTCCTCATCGGGGCATCCATCCTTCCGGCCATTCGACAAAAACTGCCGGAGATCACCCGATTGTGCAAACTCACCGTCAACAGACGTCCCAGCGTCGACCCTCCATGCAATACATCCCGATCCGACTTCCTATGCAGATTGCTGCGCCACCAAGGAGGTGATCCCGACACAACCGCACAATACGCTGCCGGATTCGTATAAGGCTTGACACACTACAGCTCAAGGAGGCAGACGGTATGATCCGAGATGTTGCCATCGTGGGCGCCGGATGGAGTGGTTTCCGCTCCATCACGCCCGACCTCTCGTACAAGGAACTGATGTACGAAGCGGCTGTTAAGGCCTATGAGGACGCAGGGATTGATCCCCGACGGGACGTAGACAGCTTTGTCACGGTCGGGGAAGACTATAACGAGGGCACCAGCATCTTTGATGAGTACGTACCCGATCAGCTCGGGGCTCTACACCGTCCGGTCCACACCATCGCTGGTGAAGGCATTCACGGATTGGCGGCCGCCGTGATGCAGATTCTCACCGGGCAGTTCGACGTTGTCGTCGTAGAGGGACACAGTAAGGCCTCCAACATCCTCACCCTACCCTACATCCTGGCCTTCGCCATGGATCCCGTCTTCAACCGCCCGTTGGGCGCTCATCCCTACTTCATCGCCGGGATGGAGATGCTTCGTTACTTGTCGGAGACGCCCACGACGCATGAAGATTGCGCGGCGGTAGTAGCGAAGAACCGCCAAAACGCCCTCCTCAATCCACTGGCCGGCTTTGGGGCGGCCTTATCCGTCGATGACGTGCTTTCCTCGGAGCCGATCGCTGAGCCGCTGACCCGGCTGGAGTGTGCCGATCATAGCGATGGCGCTATCGCCTTCGTTCTCGCTTCCGGCGAGACGGCACGCGTGCTCTCGGACAATCCGATCTGGGTGCGGGGTGTTGGGTGGGCAAACGACACGTTCTGGCTGGAAAGCCGCCCCTGGGGCGATGCCCGCTACGCCCGCGCGGCCGGCGAGATGGCTTTCCGCACAGCCGGCATCAAGAGTCCGACGAAGGAGATCGACTTTGCCGAGATAGACGATACCTTTGCCTACAAGGAGCTTCAGCATTTGGAGGCGTTGGGCCTCTGCCCGGCGGGCGCCGCAGGAGAATGGACTTTCGAGGGCGTAACCGAGCTCAGCGGCGACTTCCCAGTCAACCCCTCAGGGGGCGCATTGGGCGAGGGTCACCTACTTGACGCCACCGGTCTCGCTCGTATGCTGGAGGTCGTGTTCCAACTCCGCGGTCAGGCCGGCGAAAGACAGATCGAGGACGCCGAAGTTGGACTGGCCTTCGGTTGGCGCGGCGTGCCCACCACTGGTGGTGCGGCCGTCGTCCTGAGCAATTAGGAGGCGTACGATGAATGGAAATCGCGTTGCTGTTGTTGGCGCGGGGATGACCAAGTTCGTCCGCCGTGCCCAGGAGACAGCCAAGGAGCTATCGTGGGAGGCTGCGCACTTGGCATTGGAATCCTGTGAGATGACCCTGGACGACATCGATGCCGTGGTCATTGGCACCGCACCCGATGCCTTCGACGGTGTGCACATGAAGAGCGAGTATCTGTCTGACGGCTGTGGTGCATGGGGCAAGCCCGTCATTCGCGGCTACGTCGGAGGAGGGACAGGGGTCTTCGCCGCGCTCCAGGGCTGGTACCATGTGGCCAGCGGCCTCTTCGATACGGTCCTCGTGGTTTGCGAGGAGAAGATGTCGTCCTGTCAACCCCACCCCCAGGCCGCCTTTCTGACCATCTTTGATCACACGACAGAGCGACCCTTGAAGCCGAACCTGCTCTGGATCTTCGCCCTGGAGATGAACGCCTATATGAACCGTTATGGGCTCGACAAGCGAGACATCGCCACCGTATCGGTGAAGAACAAGCGGAACGCAGCCGATCATCCGGCAGCCCTGCTCGGCGACCGCGACATCACCGTGGACGATGTGCTCGATTCCCCGGTGCTCGCGTGGCCGGTGCAGCGCCTCGATGTGAGCCCCGTCACCGACGGCGCCGTGGCCCTGGTCATGAGCGCGAGTCACGTCGCGCGCCGCGTGACCCATAAGCCAGTCTGGGTCGAGGGCGTGGGATGGAATCTCGATACAGCCTACTGGACAAACCGTGACCTTGCCTACCCGGTCTACGTCGAGGAGGCAGCACGGATGGCCTACGAGATGGCCGGGATCACCGAGCCCCGGAAGCAGATCCACATCGCCGAGCCATACGATCCATTCGACTACAAGGAGCTTCACCACCTGGAAGGATTGATGCTCTTCGACCGTGGGGACGCACCGAGAGCCGCCGCCGACGGCGTCACGCAGCGCGACGGCGACCTCCCGGTCTGCCCATCGGGTGGGTTGCTTGGGGTTGGGAACCCCATCGCCGCGGCCGGTCTGATGAAAGTCGCGGAGATCTTCTGGCAGCTGCGAGGCGAGGCTGGAGCCCGTCAGGTGCCGGGCAACCCGAAGCGAGGGCTGGCCCAGGCCTGGGGCGACTTGATGCAGGTCGGCACCGTGATCGTGATGGGAGCTTAGTGGATCGCGAGCTGGAGCTTCTGGCCCACAAAGATGGGCAACCTCCAGTTCCCCATCTTCACTAACTGAGGAGAGACGACATGGAGAAGTTCGTTTACGATACCGTGTACCTTCGTCACGATGATTTTGAGGAGGGCCGCGTCCTGTTTGAGACGTGGGATCCGAACGCCCAGTACGCCTGGGACGCAGGCGTCGCCATCGGGCGGTATCTGCGTGAATTGAAGGCCGGGCGACTGATCGGCCGCAGCTGCTCCAACTGCAACCGCATCCTGATCCCCCCGCGTATGTTCTGCGAATCGTGCTTCCGACCCACCGACAAGTGGGTCCCGCTGGAGGACACCGGCACCGTCCTCACATTCTCCAGATGCTACGTCACCTGGAATATGGTGAAGCTTGAGGACCCTGAGATCCCGGCGGTTATCGAGATTGACGGAGCATCGCCAGGTATGGGCATCATGCACATCCTGGGAGAGGTAGATCCGGATGCGGTGGAGATCGGTATGCGTGTGCAAGCGGTCTGGAAACCCGCGGCAGAACGGACCGGATCTGTTACGGACATTGCGTACTTCAAGCCGCTGGAGCCGGCGGAGGAGTAAAGGAGGCCACACATGAGCTTGCTGCATCGTATCGAGCACACGGACCACGCACTCAACTGGCGCGGAGACATGCCCACGGAGGGCCGCTACACGGCAGGCATCGCCGGGGAGAGATTCTTCCGCGAGATTAAGGAGAAGGCACAGTTTTTGGCCACCGTATGCCTGGACTGCGATATCACCTATATGCCGCCCCGACTCTACTGCGAGCAGTGCTTCGCTCACCTCGACGAGTGGATCGAGGTGGAGCCCTTGGGACACGTTCATACCTTCACTGTCCTCCATCGGAACCTGGAAGAGGAGCCGCTGCCAGAGCCTCAAGTCCTGGCCTTTGTCACCCTGGACGAGACGGACGGGGGTCTGGTCCATTACCTCGGCGAGGTCGAAGCCGAAGATGTCTACCTGGGAATGGCTGTGGAGGCTGTTTTCAAGGATGAAGATGAACGTGAGGGAAGCATCAACGACATCGAGTACTTCCGACCGGTATAGAGCTATGGATTGGCGGGCGATCGATGGGGTCACACCCTCGACCGCTGAGACGGGAAGAGGCCGCCGATCAACCCGTCGGTCGACCCGCCAATCGACTTTGCTTGTCGTACCTTCTAGATGAACCCGCTGTCTTCCGGTCATTGACCGTCGCAATCCTGACCGTGTCGTGGGGGTCCTGAGCCGTGGAGACATCGTCCGTGCTTGTTCTCGTGCTTACGACATTGAGCAAGCGCGGCTTGCGCATATAGACCGATCCAGGCTGGAGGCTCACACCGGCCAGAACCTGGTGGAGATCCGACTGCGTCCCAACCACCGGGCAGTTGGCAAGGCAATTGAGGAGCTGAATCTACCATCCGAGTGTCTCATTGCCTCCATCCGCCGGGGCGGGCGCACGCTCATTCCGCGGGGCAACTCGCGTCTTGAGGTCAGCGACATCGTCGTGATCCTGGTGCCGGAGGACGCGGAGGCGGCTGTCCGTGCCAGGATAACCGGACGGGAAGGCCATCACGAATGATCTGCCGCGAGGGAGCGCTCAGGACAGAGCAGCAGAACCGACATGTGGGGCCGGCCGCCAAGACGTCACCCATCAACCTGATCAATGGAGAATCACGCAAGTACAATGAACCAACAATACCATCCAGTTCTGATCGTCCATGGCGGCGCCTGGGAGATCCCCAGGGAGATGCACGATGAGAGTATGAACGGCTGCCACGAGGCTGCTGCGGTCGGGTGGGACATCCTGACACGTGGGGGATCTGCCCTCCAGGCAGTTGAGGCCGCCGTGCGCCACCTGGAGGACGACCCGATCTTCGACGCAGGTCGAGGATCGGTCTTGAACGCCGCCGGCGAGGTGAAAATGGACGCGATCATTATGGACGGCGGCACGCTCGACCTGGGAGCCGTGATGGCCGTCAAGCACGTGTCCAATCCCGTCACCCTGGCCCGACTGGTGATGACCGAGTCCGATCACACTATCTTGGTCGCTGACGGAGCGGAGGCGTTTGCCCGAGACCACGGGATGACGTTGAGGCCGAACTGGCATCTGGTGGTGGATCGAGAGAGAACGCGCTGGGAGGCACGTCGCTTGGGGCAGAATCCGGATGCAGGGCTTTTCGCCGACGCTCCCAAAGGAACCGTCGGCGCGGTCGCGCGGGATGCCGATGGCCACTTGGCCGCGGCAACGTCGACCGGTGGCACCTTCTACAAGCAACCAGGACGTGTGGGCGACTCGCCCCTGGTCGGGTGCGGGCTTTACGCCGACGACCAGGTTGGCGCGGTCTCGGCAACCGGCGAAGGAGAGGAGCTGATGAAGGTCGTCATCAGCAAGTCGGTGTGCGATCTTCTGCGCCGAGGCATGCGTGCGCAGGAAGCGGCAGAGGCGGGAATTGCGCTCCTGTCACGCCGCACAACAGGCCGGGGTGGGCTCATCGTCCTCGGCAAACGAGGTGACGTCGGCATGGCTCACAACACGTCCTGGCTCGCCTATGCCCACGTGGCAGCAGGCGAGATCAGGACCGGTGTCGAGACGTAAGATGGAGTCAATCAGCCGGCCGGATGGAGAGCGTGCGAAGATGCGGGCTCCCTGATACTCATCTCTCTGCACAGACGCGAGAACAGGAGGTGGCACAATGGATATTCTGCAACAAGGACAGGGCAAGCTAATCGGCTGGCACGACCCGGACGACCATCGGGCCTGGGTCGCCGAGCATAAGTCGCGCGCCCTGAAGGATAAGCGCACATCGGTGAGGGAAGCCGTTGAGACATACGTGGATGACGGCTCGCTGATTGCCTGCGGTGGATTCGGGCACATTCGCGTCTCGATGGTCACTATCTACGAGATCATCCGGCAACGGAAGCGGGATCTGACCCTCTGCGGCAAGACCGCTGTACACGACTCCGACCTGCTCATCGCCGCTGGATGCGTCAACCGCATCGAGGTGGCGTATGCCTTTGGTCACGAACTCAGGGGGCTGTCCCCTGCTTCGCGCCGCGCTGCCGAGAGCGGGCGCTGCGAGGTAGTGGCGGAGATCAGCAATGCCGGCTATCAGTGGCGCTTCCTGGCCGCCGCGATGGGCCTGCCCTTCATCCCAACCAGAGTAATGCTCGGGACCGACACGCTGAAGCGGAGCTCCGCCAAGGTCGTGGAGGATCCGTTCACCGGGAAGCCCATCTGCCTGCTTCCCGCCTGCTATCCGGACGTCGTGCTCATGCACGTTCACCGCTGTGACAAGTACGGCAACGCCCAGATTGATGGCATCACGGTGGAGGACTTCGAGCTAGCCCGAGCGGCTCGCCGTCTGATTGTGACCACTGAGAAGATCATCGACGACGACGTCATCCGTCAGTCACCCCAGGACACGATCATTCCTTATTACCTGGTCGATACCGTGACTGAGGTTCCCTACGGGGCTCATCCGTCGCTAATGCCCAGCCACTACTACTTTGACGAACAGCACATCGGCGAGTGGCTGCAACTCTCCAAGACGGAGGAAGGCGCGGCCGAGTACTTCGATCGATACGTGCACGGCGTCGATAGCTTCGACGAATACCTCGAGTTCATCGGGGGTCGCGAACAGCTCGAGTACCTTCGCAAGGTTGAGCATTTGGAAGCGCCTCTCGAGGCACCCTGGCTGGAGGAGAAGCGAAAATGACCGAGGAGTATAACCCCACAGAGTTGCTCGCCTACGTGGCAGCAGGATTGCTGGAGGACAACAGCTCAGTCTTCGTTGGCACTGGGCTCCCCATGATCGCTGCGATGCTCGCTCAGCGCACTCACGCACCGAACTTGCTCATCATCTTCGAGGCCGGGGGAATCGGCCCTCAGGTGCCGGTGCTTCCTATCTCCGTTGGAGATAGCCGCACGTTCCATCGTGCCGTCTCCGCCTCCAGCATGCACGACGTGATGGCAGCCAGTCAGGCCGGATATCTCGATTACGGGTTCCTTGGCGCGGCGCAAATTGATGCCTACGGGAACCTCAACACCACAGTCATCGGCGACTGGAGACGCCCGACGGTTCGTTTTCCTGGAAGCGGGGGAGCCAATGACGTCGGTTCGCTCTGCTGGCGCACGATCATCGTGATGCGGCAGGATCCCCGGCGCTTCGTGGAGTCGCTCGACTTCGTGACGACTCCAGGGTACCTCGATGGACCTGGCGCGCGCGAGCGAGCAGGGCTTCCGGCCGGCAGCGGACCGTACCGCGTAATCACCCAGCTGGGGGTCTTCGGCTTCGAGGAGACAACCAAGCGCATGCAGTTGCTCGCCACCCACCCTGGTGTCTCGGTGGAGGATGTGAAGGAGAACACGGGGTTTGAGCTGATCATACCCGACGATGTGGCGACGACCCAGCCCCCTCCCCCGGAGATGCTGGACGTCATGCACGAAGTCGACCCGACAGGTATGGTCATCGGCAAGTAGCCACCCAACACGCCAATCAAACGGTGCCCCAGGGCGCCCGGGGCGCTCGGTCAGGGTCGAGGGAGGAGACAAATGGACTTCGCATTCACAGAAGAGCATCGGATGTTCCGCCGCATGGTGCGAGAGTTCGCAGAGAGCGAGATCGCACCCCGCGCCGAGCAGATTGACGCCGACGACGAATTCCCCTTCGATATCTTCAAGCGCATGGGCAACATAGGTCTTCTGGGCCTACCGTTCTCTCCGGAGTACGGAGGCTCAGGGGCCGACTATCACAGTATGGTCATCGCCCTGGAGGAGATCGCGCGAGCCTCCGGATCGATGGCCATCACACTGGACGCCCACACATCCCTATGCTGTGAACCCATTTACCGCTTCGGTACCGAGGAACAGAAACAGAAATACCTGGTGCCGCTAGCCGGCGGCGATATGATCGGCGCTTTCGGCCTCACGGAACCGCAGGCCGGTTCCGACGCTGGCGCGACGCAGACCCGGGCAACCCGCGACCCGGACACGGGGGAGTGGGTCCTCAACGGCCAGAAGATCTTCATCACCAACGGCTCCATTGCCGATGTCGTCGTCATGACCGCCAAGACCGACCCGGACAGAGGAACGCGCGGCATTTCAGCCTTCATCGTCGAAAAGGGAACGCCGGGGTTCAAACCCGGCCGAGATGAGAAGAAGATGGGACTGAAGGGGTCAATAACCTCCGAGCTCTTCTTTGAAGACTGTCGCATCCCCGCTGACAACCTTCTGGGTGAGATGAACGAAGGCTTCAAGCAGTTCCTCATCACGCTCGACGCCGGCCGGATTGCCATAGCGGCGATGGCCCTGGGCCTGGCGCAGGGTGCTTATGATCGAGCTATTGACTATGCGAAGGGTCGCGAGCAGTTCGGCCGGCCCATCGCCGACTTCCAGGCGATCCGCTGGATGATCGCCGATATGGCCACAGAAATCGACGCTGCCCGCATGATGGTCCATCGGGCGACCTGGCTCAAAGAACAGGGCAAGCGCTTTACGAAAGAAGCCTCCATGGCCAAGCTCTTCGCCACAGAGATGTCAGAGCGCGTGTGTCGCAAGGCAATCCAGATCCACGGGGGTTACGGATATGTGCGGGAGTACGAAGTCGAGCGCATGTACCGTGACCAGCGTCTGTGCGCCATCGGAGAGGGCACCAACGAGATCCAGCGGTTGGTCATCTCCCGAGAGGTATTGAGGAACTGAGAAAGGCACGCCTCAGGATCAGGATGGAACCGACGCGTCCGATCAGGCCCGAACGCATCAGGAGTGCTCTGCGCGGATCCACCTTCTGGAATCGACTGGTCTATCTGGACCGAGTGGGTTCCACAAACGACGTGGCAAAGGAGCTGGCTTCGAAAGGAGCTCCCGAGGGGACCATCGTCGTGGCGGACGAGCAGACAGCCGGTCGCGGGCGCATGAATCGACGCTGGATTGCCCCTCCCGGGACGGGTCTCTTGGTCTCCATTCTGTTCCGCCCGAACCTCTCCCCCCAGCAGACGAATCGTCTGACGATGCTCTGCTCGATGGCGGCTGCCGATGCTATCGAGCACGTGGCCGGCCAGCACATGGCCGACCTGCCCGTGGCCCTTAAGTGGCCGAACGACCTGGTCGTCGCCTCCCGTCGGTCACAGGGCGCGTCCACGACGTGGCGTAAGCTGGCCGGAGTGCTGACGGAGACAGGACTGACTGGCGAAGAGGTCGACTTCGCGGTTGTTGGGGTCGGGATCAACGTCAACGTACCTCCGACCACCCTCCCCCAGCTGGCGCCGGACGCCACCAGCATCCTGGCTGAGACTGATCGCAGTGTCGATCAATCGACACTGCTCATTTCGTTCCTGCAGACGATGGAGCAGAGATATAAACAGCTAAGGAGAGGTCACAACCCGCGGCGCGAGTGGGAAGCGAGACTGATGACAATTGGTCAGCGGATCCAGGTCGCCACCGGGCAAGGGCCCCTCGAGGGAATCGCTGAAGGCGTGGATAGGAATGGAGCCCTTCTGCTCCGCACCGATGACGGGACGGTCCACCGGCTGCTGACCGGCGACGTGACCCTGTCTGGAGCGTGAAAGGGCCCTCTCCCCGCCTCACCCTCCCGAGTCCGCCTCGCCCTCGGGGCCGCCCTCCCGGCCAGCCTCTCGGCTGCCTCGCCATCGGTCCTTCAGGGATCGCAGGGTTGCCCTCACCTTCTTCCAGTCGCTCCGCAGGCGCCCTTCCCGCTCGCGCTCAATTCGATGGGTGCTATATCGCGTCTCCACGAAGGCCTCGGTCAGCCGGATCATCTCCTGTTCCGCTTCCGGCACGTTCTGCCCGAAATGGGCCCCGTACTCGTAGGGGGTCTCAGATGGATCTCTGGGGTAACCCTGTCGAGCTGCCCGCCCTAGAATGCTCAGGTAGTAGTACAGCGCCCGGTCTTGCCGTGACAGCCCCCCGATGCGGAAAAGACCGCTCCCCCGTCGCTCGGATCCCTCTCCATCCGTCTCCTCGCCGCGTCCGAGTCGCACCCGAATACGGACTCGCTTCTGTGCCGCCCTTATCAGTCCCATCAACTCACGCCACAGGCGCAGAAACAGAGATCTCACTGCTCTGAGTGGCTCCAGCCGCATCGCCTTCTCGATGAGCTCGGGTCGATCTCGCAGGTAGCTCCGCACGATGTACACTACGACCGCTATGGCCGTGACCCAGAAGGCAACCGAACGTACGATCTCCAGCCACCCCGCGGGCGACCCATTCCCGGCAGCCCGGGGGAGTTCCGGCGGCGGCATCGGATCGAGAGGTCGCCTGTCTACTGGATCGGATTGCAGTAATCTGGCCAGAGGAGCTAACACAAGGAAGATAAGGAAGATCACCACCTGGAAGATGACGTGAAAGGCGTACAAAACAGCGCCAATTACAGTCGATACGACGTCCAACAGAGGCACCGTGTAACCCGTGGGTAACAGGAAAGCGATTAGACCCGTCAGC
>CAZQXX010000109.1:9127-10308 GCA_964597105.1 uncultured Anaerolineales bacterium | reverse complement strand
ATCCATGATCGTGATTACGAACCATACGACGACACACTGTCTCCTAGACGGGCTCAGCGTTCAATCTTGGCTCCAGTTCATTATTATAGCACGGGTGTCCCACCTCGCAAAAACGATGGCAAAGGCTGACCCGAGCAGGCTGCCAAACCTGAGGACCTTCGCGAGGCAAACGGGTGCAGACGCACAGACCTTGGGTTTTCTGAGACAACCCTGTCTCCCGTTGAGAAAGCACGTGCCAGACAAGATGTGCAGCAACCCAACCGTCATACCAGCTGACCGAGCAACGGTACATCGCTCTGATAGACGAGCAGGCGCAGGTGACTCTCCCAGAGCCGCTGATATCCGTGAGCGCAGCAGTATGCATGATCTCCGGCAAGGCTCGGAGGGGAGTCAAACAGCCAGAGAAAGGCATCTCTCGCTGCTATGCGAAACCCCCGCCACGCCCCGACGCTTTGCTGGTAGCTCGCTTGCCGCATCAGGCGGTCTCGGACCCGCTCCCATACCTCCGGCGGCGGCGAACCATCCGCGGCGTCCTCCCGCAGCACCCAGCGGATCATCACGTCCACCGGATCTGTGAATTCTATCTGCCACCCATCACGTGAAGTCATACAACACCTCGGACAATACGCCGCCATGCTGTTCCGCGATAGCGTCCCTCAGCTTCTCACGAGCGTAATAGAGGCGCGATTTGATGGTCCCCTCCGGGACTCCCACGACGAAGGCGACTTCGCTGACGCTCAAGCCCTCGAGATAGAAAAGGATAATCACCACCCGGTGCGAATCCGGCAACCCATTGATGGCGCGCCGGAGGAGCTCACGCTGCTCACGGCTCTCCGTCACACGCTCAGGATCCCGTCTGGAGGGGGCCTTAAGCCGTTCGATCGCGTTCTGGAAGACGTTGACCCACCGTTTCGCTTTGTTCGTCCAGCTATACGACAGATTCACCGTGATGCGGTAGAGCCAGGGCTCGAAGGGCTGCGCCTGGTCGAAGCTGTCCGCATAGCGATTCACACGCAGGAAGACCTCCTGCAGGATATCCTCGGCCATGCGCTCGTCGTGCGTGATCGCGGTGGCCGTTCGAAAGACCTTCGACCTGTGCCGGTCATAGAGCTCACCCAGTGCATCGATGTCGCCATCTCGAACGCGCGCGACGAGCAGGCCATCGTCCTGCCCAACCGATG
>CAZQXX010000109.1:0-9027 GCA_964597105.1 uncultured Anaerolineales bacterium | reverse complement strand
GAGACAATCCTCTGATCCATCACCGCACCGAGTCGCACCACCGATTTTAGCACCGAGTTCACGGGATGGCAAGGACGGGTCCAGCCATGCACGAGCAGAAACGGGCTTTCAACCGGGGAAGAGCGACCAGGGGCAAGCCCAGATCTGTCTGAGCCGCGGGTGGACGATGCGTTCCAGAGAAGCGCCGAGGAGAACGAAGGCAGAAGCGCCGAATGGCAGGAGGTTGCTGGGGGGGCAGAAACAAGCGGTAATCGCTTACATCTATAGCGTACGAAAGCCCCGACGATTCCACCTTACCCCACACGCGAAGAAGGGAGTCCTCTAGGCCCTGTTCAACACGTACCCAATGATGACCCCGATGCCGATTAAGACGATCGTGAGCAGGATGAGCCCCGGCAGCCACCACCCCAGCACGCCGAGAAGAATGCCCACGAGTACACTTCCTGCCAGCGCAACCATGGCACGGATCGGCTGGTGCCTCCGATCGCTCAGGGGCGGGGTGGCCCATATCCAGAGGCCGCACCCCGCCGCCATGGTCAGCAAGCTCGCTGTCAGGGTGAGCCCGAATACCTGGGGTCCCGTGAGGTAGGGCACATCGAGCACGAGAATGCCGCACGTTCCCTGGCGAGCGGGCAGGGGATATCTACTGCGGAGGACCACGTTGACCATGACGAAGCGATCAAAAACCGTATCATCGGCGCTCACGCTCCACTCTACTCGCTCCGACTCCCCGGGATCCAGAGGCACGACTTCAGTGAACTCCCTCGTCAGCAGGAGAGAACCGGCACTCATATGGACCCTGACGTATCGCTCAGTCGGTCTATCCAGGGGGTTGCTCACCCGAGCGCTGACGACCCCGGTCTCTGCGGGGGTGAGCAGGATGGGACAGCGCAAGCTCCTCAAGGGTGCTCCGTCTCGCCACGCTGGATCGAAGAGAACGACCTCAAAATCCGCCCAGACGAGCCCGCCGAAGAGAGCTGTCCCGAGAAGGAAACCCACCGAAAACAGCAGGATGCCGAGAGACGCGCTCAGACGCCTAGACAGTTTCACCGTCGCGGGCAACGGCCCTCAGCTTCTCCGATCCCCAATGACCATCGCACCGCCGTAGAAGCCAAGAAAGACACCGCCGACTGACGCGGTGTGAGAGATGAAGCTCAAGCCGAAACTCGCCGGCACGACACCGAGCACCATCAGCACAGGGCCGATAAAACCGACCAGAACCAGTAAGAATCCAATGAAAATGACTCTCAGAGGATGTGACCCACCCACTTCAACCTCCAACTAGAACTTGCTGCTCGCTTTGCACCATCAGGAACAGAGTCCAACGACGTCAATCGAGCGGACGTCGCGAGAGCCAGGACGAACACAAACCGCTCACCCAACCGACTCTCGGTGAAGCCAGCAGGCTGCGATGTGCTGAGGCGCTACCTGGAACTCCGGTGGCTGTTCCTTGTCGCACAGCCCCTCAATCATCTGCGGACACCGAGGATGGAATCGACATCCAGCCGGCGGATTAACCAGGCTGGGCGGTTCTCCAGCCGGTACGTCCCGAAGCTTGGTCGCATTGTCCGCGTCGGGATCCGACGTCGCTGCGAGCAAAGCCTTCGCGTAGGGGTGAGCAGGGCTGTGAATCAGATCGTCGATGCACGCTTTCTCCACCGTCTGGCCTGCATACATCACAAAGACTCGCTCGGAAAAATAGCGAACGGTGGAGAGATCGTGGGTGATGTAGATCACCGCAAGATTGTAAGACTCCTGTAACCGCCGCAGTAGCTTTAGTATCTCCACCCGCACCGAGGCATCAAGCATAGAGACGGGCTCATCCGCGACAATCAGCTTCGGATCCAAGAGCATGGCCCGGCTGATGACGACACGCTGCTGCTGCCCCCCGCTCAACATATGCGGGAACTTAGGCAGGAACTCCTCAGCGGGCGCCATCTTGACCTCTTCCAGCACCCTGTGCATACGCTTCAGACGCTCCGCCTTCGAGCTCACTCCGTTGATGATCAAAGGCTCCTCGAGGATACGCTGGACGGTCATAAAGGGTGCCAGCGCGCCGTAAGGATCCTGCTGAACGAACCCGATCTGGGACCGGTAGTCCTGCAGGGCTGCACCCCGCTGTTTCGTCAGACGGAGCCCACCGAACGTGATGGTCCCCTCTGTTGGCGTGTTCAACCCCAAGATCGTCTTCATCAAGGTGGTCTTGCCGCAGCCACTCTCGCCCACGATAGCGATCGTCTCGTTGGGGTGCAGTTCGAAGGTGATGCCATCGACAGCTCGGACGTAACCAGCGTGTCCAATACCGAAACGCCGCAGCTCAAACCAAACGCGTAGATCCTTGACTGATAACAGCGCCCCATTCGACGTCATAGTTCCGCCTCGGGTCTCCACTGCCTCACCCTGGTCCCTTTCAGTCACCTGAACCGACATAACAACTCCTCTAGCTCACACATGTAACCAGCACTTGACCCCTCGTCCATCTTTCTCCAGGAACGGAGGCTCCTCATCACAACGATCGAATCTTTCCGGGCATCGATCCGCAAAACGACAGCCAGTAGGAGGTGCCAGCAGGCTCGGTGGTTGCCCGACGATGAAGTCCGGCTCCTGATCACCTCGCAGGCGTGGCACGCTGGCCATTAGTTTCTGCGAGTAAGGGTGAAGAGGACGATCGAAGAAGCGACGAGAGTCGCTGGTCTCCACAATCTGACCGGCATACATCACTGCGACACTGTTGGCCAACTCGCTGGACGTGGCGATGTCATGCGTGATCAGGATGAAGCTGACTCCCAGATCGCTCTTGATCTGCTTGAGAACGTTGAAAATGTTCGCCTGCGTCAAGACATCCAGGGCCGACGTGGGCTCATCGAGCACGACAAGATCGGGGGCAGTGACCAGCGCCATCGCGAGAGCCACGCGCTGGCGCATTCCGCCACTCAACTCAAACGCATACCGATTGAGGAAATCCAGGGGCACCCCCACGTGCTGGAACATCCTGCGCGCCTGGGCGAGTGCCCGTTCTTTGCTCACTCCCTGATGGATGATGGAAGGCTCCGCGACCTGATCTCCTACCTTCATTACTGGATTGAGGGCATTCATGGCCGCCTGAGGCACCATCGACATACGCACCCAGCGCACCTGTCGCCGATACTCCTCGTCGCTCAGCTCCATCACGTTCATGCCATTCAAATAGACGTCCCCCGTATACGTGTGTACGTTACGAGGCAACAGACGCAGAACTGCGCGGGCCAGAGATGTCTTACCGCACCCCGACTCGCCCACGACAACCACGGCCTCGTCCGAGTGCAGCTGGAAATCGACTTCATCTACGGCCTGCACCACGCCCCTGGTGGTGCTGAAGTGCAACACCAGATCTCTTACGTCAAGCAATAGTCGGTTGTCACCCATGGGTCCTAAACCTCTCTCAGACGGGGATTGAAGACGCGATCCAGTGTGAAACCGACCATAGCAAATCCAAGACCCGTAATCATCAACAGGACTGCCGGCTGCAACACCCAGTAGTACTGACCATTGTATAGAGCGCCATTGGAGCGTGCGTCCTCAATCACCTTTCCCCAGGTTGGAAGGGTGGGGTCGCCCAAGCCAAGCAGAGCCAGAGACGCTTCCAAGAAGACAAAGGCCGGAATCGAGCTCACCAGTTGGGGAATGAGCACCGGGATGATACGTGGGACCAGGTAGAACACGATGATGCGCAGGTTACCGGCCCCATAAGCCTGGGCGGCTTCGATGTAATCCGACTCCTTGATCTGCAAGAAGGTGGCCCGGTAGTTCTTAATCGCGCCGCCAAAGATGCTCAGCGCGATGATCCAACCGAGCATCACCCAGATACTGCGTGACTGGAAGGTCCCCACCATAATAAGGATGGGGAGCAAGGGCAAGAGCATGTTGATCTCGGTAATTCGCTGGATCACGCTGTCCACAATCCCACCGTACCAGACACCAACGGCGGCAATGATCATAGTCGTAATGGTCGTGCCCAGGGCAGCCAGGATCCCGAAGGAAAGCGCAATCGGCGTCCCCCAGAGAAGGGCAACGCTCAAGTCGCGTCGCCGATGATCGGTGCCGGCTATCCCGTACACCTTTCCATAGAGCGCAAACTTCGCATCGACCTCCGAATCGTCCTCGAACGTGATCGCCTCAACCAGCAGGGTATACGTGCCCTTGACGGGACCGGCTTCCTCACCCTGATCCGGGTCGATAAAGAGGCCGATACGAGGCTCAACGCCCCTCAGCCGCCGTATCAGACGCGAGTCCTGATCAATGCGGTAGGCGTCCGATCGGCGCGCGGTCATGTCGCCCAAGCGGATCTCTCGCCCATCGGGCGTCAACCAGGAGACCGAGACGTGCGGGGCCTTCTCCTCGTACTCCGTGGTCAAGAAGAGCGTCAAGGAATCAGGGAACTCATCGTAGCTGTAGTCGAAGACGTACTCCAGAGTCGTGCCGTACATGCCTTCGGAGATGACCTCCGTGCTCTGGGTCACAGCGTCGTCATCCACATCGAGCACAATGGTCTCCGGCAGCTTGTCGTTGCGAAAGAGGTTCACCCACGAGGGAGGCACGGTACGCGGGGTATCGCCCCACACGCTCTCCCCACCGCGCCACAGGCGAACAGCCTCGCCGTAGGGAATAGTAATCACCGTATAAATGGCCACGCCAAGCAGAATTGCGATGACCAGCAACCCCAGGATCGCTGAAGGATACTGACTGATCTCGGCAGCCGTCCGTCTCAGCCATTTCATTTGTGTGCTCCTCCACTGCCCACACGCACCCTGGGATCAACCAGAGCGTAGATAATATCCAGGAAAAAGACCGTGAACGCCAGCAGATAAGCGTAGATAACCGTAGAGCCGACGATCACCGGCGAATCAAACAGACCGATAGCCTGGTACAGCAACCGCCCCAGTCCCGGCCAATTAAAGACAGTCTCGGCGATGATGGCCCCCTGCCATAGCGTGATCAACATCAAGGCAAAGCTCGTGACAATGTAGGGAAGCGTGGGCCTCATGATATAGCGTCTTTCAATCTCCCGATCGGAAAGCCCTTTTGCCCGGGCCAGTTCGACGTAGTCCTCCATGGAGAAGATCAGGAAGAAAGTCCGCCAGCTGTAGACGCTGCCGAAGAACCCGCTTATCAACCAGGCGGTGACCGGCAGGATGAGGTGTTGCCCCATGCTCAACGCGCGTTCCACCAGGCTCTCTGGCGGGGGGGCCGCCACCATGCCGCCGAAGGGCAACCAACCGAGCACAGCAGCAAAGATCAGAATCAAGAAAAGTCCGTAGAACCAGGCTGGCGCTGCAGAGATCGGTGAAAGGCCTATGACCATCTTGTCCAAAATAGTCCCGTAGTTCCTGGAAAGGGAAAGAGCAAAGAACAGGCTGATGAAGAACAACAACAAGTTCGACGTCACCATAAAGAGCAACGTCGGCGGCAGCCGCTCCAGGATGATATTGCGCACCAACCGGGACCCCGCGTCACTCGACATAAACTGCGCCCGTCCGAGGTTAAGCGTCAATGCGTGCCCCAGGAACCGGAAGCTACGAATGACAAACGGTTGATCGAGACCCAGACGTCTCTCCTCCACTGCCACGAGCTCATCGATCATCTCGAGTCGCTCTTCCGTAGGCAGTTTTCTGAGCTCCGGGTCCATACTGACCTGAATGGAGATTCGCTCGCGGGCCTGGCCAATGACCATCTCGTCCACGTAGCCCCCCATGTTCGCGATGAGAATGGTCAAGTACACGCCGATGACCACCGCCAGGAGGAGGGCGGCTATCTTGGTAACCACGTAGCGGGCCAGTCTGAAAGCTGTCCTCCCAGATGATCTCGTGGTCCTAGCCGGTGGCTCAGCCTCTGGTTGCACAGGCAAGGAGATTTCAGACATAAGGGTAATTCTCGCTTTCTAGCACGACGCATCAAGAACCGGGGGCGGGCGTATTGCCCGCCCCCGGGGCGGAGCAACCTACTAACCTATCTGCATTACGGCGCCGTCACGAAGGTGATGGAGTCGAAGCTGGGTACGGCCACACGCTCGGAGACGACCACGACCTCCAACCGGTTCGAACCGGCCTCGAGGTCTCCCGTCACGTCCTCGTCAAGCGCGAACTCCCAGTAGCCATCCTCGACCGCCGTGGCCTCACCGACGTGAGCCACAGCGCCGGTGGCGTCGAAGACCAGGTACTTGACGTTGTCGACGTCGTCAACGGGGTAAGGCGCCTCCTGGAACGTAACCCAGACCTCGTAGGTCGCCTCTTCACCAATGGTTACCTGACCGGGGCCGTCCAACTCCACCTCAGCGATGGGCGGCTCGGCGAAGCGCAGCCAGCGATCCGCCATGTCGGGGTAGTCGCGATAGCGCTGCAACACGACCGTGCCCTCGGTGGGGAAGGCGCGCTCCAGGTAGAAGGGGCCCGTGCCGATCCAGAAGTGACCGCGGCGGCGGAACCACTCTGCGTAGTTCTCGAACCGTTCCGTTGCCTCTTCAGCCGTCATATACTCACCCAGCGTCGGCTCGTAAGGTATGGTCCCCTCCTCCAGAGCCACCTCCAGCTGTCCTTCCAGAACCTCGATGGTGGGGCCGGCGATGTAACTGAGCCATTCGATCTCGTTTGCGTCCGCCTTGGCAGACGTAAAGGCAGCCTCGAGATCCGCCTCAGCCATAAGCCCCAGCGCCAGCATGTGCCAGGACGCCTGTCCCTGATCGAAGTACGGGAACCAGCTCGAGACGCTCTGTTCGGCATCGAGGGCATAGTAGTCGCTGTAGTGCTCGATGACCAGCGGGTCCTCGGAGACGATGCGCATCCCCTTGAAGCTCGACATGAACGAGTTGAAATCTGGCACGATCGCCTCGTCGTAGACAGGGCTCGCTTCCTTCGCCCGGTCGAAGGTCAGAATCATCCCCATCAGCACGTCGGCAACGGAGAAATTGCTGCCGTCGTGCCACTTGACGGTGTCGTAGAGGTCATCCGGGTAGTAGACGACGCTCTTGCGGAGCGCGGTCTCCGTCTCCGTGTAGACTTCGCTGGCGCTCAGGAAACGCTGCTCCTCGGCGTCCCAGTCCACCCAGGCGTCGTCAGGAACGACGATCTCATCGGCGAACTCCAGATCCACCCAGTCCAGGGACTTGAATACGGGAAGGCCCTCCTCCACAACGACCTCGGCGCGCTCGAAGCGGCGCGGCAACCAGAGTCCGGTGTAGGGATCGGGGGCATAGCCCATCTCACCCGTGGCGCGGATGAGCATCATGTCGTAGATCCAGTTGCTGCCGTCGAGCGGGTTCCACGGCTCGGACAGAATGCTGGGCATGGCCAGGTTCATGGATCCGCCGACCTCGCCCTCGCGCTGCAAGGTCACAGGCCAGAGCCACGCGCCGCTGACGCCACCGTACAGGTCCGCAGCGACAGAGACCTCGGTGCGCTTCGGCGTGATGGATGCGCTGTCGTTCAACCAGATGCGAACAGAGTCCTCCATGGCCAGTTCAAGCGCCTCAGCCATCATCTCACTGCGCTGTTCGAGATCCCTGAAGTCGCTGTTCAGCAGGCGCTCGGAGAGCTCGTAGAACTCGGGCGTGTTCTCATAGGCCTGCCACAGGGGGAAGCCCAAGCCCATGTCGGTGTAGAAGAAAGCGAAGTTGTCTGCCAGGCTGCGGGGTACCACGGTGGTGATCCAGCCGCCTGTGTAGATGTGGAACTGACCATCCTCAGGGTTGCCCTGGATCCATATAGGCGAGGCCTCAGCGGCGGTGCGGTAATCCCGGGTGACTGTGAAGCCAATGTCCTCCAGCTGATTACTGACGTAGTCGCCGATGTCCTGGCGCTCATCCTCGGTGCGAATGAGGACGATGATCTCAACCGGCTCACCCTCGTACTGCCACGTGCCGTCCACCAACTCGGCACCCAGGGTCTCCATCTCCTCCGCGATGATGGATTCGGCCAGGTCCTTGTCGTGGGCATATTCCAACTCCAGAGCACGGGCGACGTCCGCCAATGCCGCGTAGTCGTTGGAGGCGTTGTTGAAGGGCAGCCAGCGTGCTGCGCCCAACCCGCCCATGATCTCCTCGACGATGTAATTACGGTCGATGAGGTAGTTCATGGCCTCGCGGACCCTGGGCACGGCAAACGGATTCAACTGACCGGTGCCCTCGAAGACCGGCCCAGATGGATTGAAGGTCAACTCGTTGTACGAGCCAAACGACGTGTACGAGTCGAGGTTCGGCGAGTCAAAGACCGCCTGAGCCACCTCGGGGTTGCTGACCCCGTGCGCGTACATGTCCAGCTCGCCCACTTCAAGGCGCGTGACCGCCTGGTCAGCTGAGGGCTCCTCTACCACGACGACGGTGTCGATCCACGCACCCTGGCGATCCACCGGCTCCGGCTCCGGCGTCTCCTCCTCCTCCGGAGGAACCGTCACCTCGATCTCCTCGGGAGGGACTGTTACCTCGATCTCCTCAGGGGGAACGGTCACCTCGACCGTCACGGTCACTTCCTCCGGCTGACAGGCCGTCAGGACAAGTCCACCGAGCATCACCAGACTGAGCACTGCTGCGAACCACTTGCTTCGCATTTTTTGTTCTCCTCCTTACATACGTCTCCAAGAACGATATCAACGGTGGTCCGACAGGTTCATGGTTCGTTCTAATGTCACCTCCTTTGAAGCGGATCGGCATGGTCCGGCATCAGGTCCAGAGGTTGCGGCGACCGGCATTATGGTGGACCCTATAGAGGAACGATTGGAGTCGTGCATATGATATACCCGATTCCAGACGGTCCGGTTCAGGTCCCCCCGCAAGATCAGGAGGCTGCTACGAAAGATGCGGAGCGGACCGTGCAGGTTAAGAAGTCGTCAGTATTATACATGATTCCAGACGGCCGTGCAAATTGACCGAGCTGCAGGGTTTTATCGTTTTCAAGCCCAAACCTTGCGAAGGTTGCACAGCAGGTGCCTCAGCCGACCGACGTCTGAGGTACAGCCACCACTTGACGCCGTCCAGGTACTGAACCTTCGCAAGGTTAC
>CAZQXX010000108.1:0-10327 GCA_964597105.1 uncultured Anaerolineales bacterium | reverse complement strand
ATTATCTGGTTGTTAAAGCGCTGCGAAATCGATTATGTTACTGCAAAAGTCGAGTACGGAGTAGGGAAAATGGAGAGGGGAGGATGGAGGAGGGTCAAGGGAGAACCGAGGCCAGCGCGGGGCGCGGGTCAGCGGGGTGGCCAGGGGCGCCGCCGGGCACGCGGAGAGACGTGCGCGCGCCCGGCGGTGGTAGTGGGTCAGCGGGGGCGCCAGGCGAGGCGGACGAGGGCGATGCCACGGGCTGTCGTGCCGCAGGCTGAGGCGAAGTCGACGTCGTGATCGTCGCGGACCAGAGCGGGAGCCTCTGCGAGATCTTGGGTGGCGAATCCCTGCGGCTTGCTCTTCTGCTCCAGAGGGGTATAATGCTCGGAGGATGAATACTCAGAACGTGAGTAGGATGGGTGAAGGATGACATCTGGGTCTCCGTTTCCACTGGACAAGGCACTGCTCGGGTTTTTGATGCAGGGACCGGCGCACGGCTACGCGCTGCACCAGCGGGCCGAGTCGGATCTGGGCCGGATCTGGTACATGGGGATGAGCAACGTGTACGGCACGCTGAAGGAGCTGGAGGCGGCGGGCCACGTCGAGGCGACGGTGGACGAGGAGAGCTACCCGCCGCGCAAGGTCTACGCGGTTACCCGCGCGGGGAAGGAGACGTTCCTGGCGTGGGTTCGAGAGGTCGTTCCGGCGGTCCGCGACATGCGAGTGGAGTTCCTGGCGAAGCTGTATTTCTTCCACACCCTCGGCCTGGAGGGTGTGGGGCAACTGCTGGACGCGCAGGAACGGGTCTGTCGAGAGCGGCTGGAGGAGCTGGAGCAGGAAGCGGCCGAAGGGGGGGACGACGTGTTCGAGCGCGTGGTCTCGGACTTCCGTCGGCGGCGGATCGAGGCGAGCCTGGATTGGCTCCAGGCGTGCGAGGACGTGTGGGCGTGACGACGGGGGATAGACGGATCATCGATGTGCGGGGGCTGACCGTCCGATACGGGGCGGTGACGGCGCTCAATGGCGTCGATCTGTCGATCGCACGGGGCTCCTTCGTGCTGATCGGGGGCCGCTCCGGCAGCGGGAAGAGCAGCCTGGCGGAAGCGCTGCTGGGCCTGCTGCAGCAGGAGGGGCTCTCAGGTGGCGCCGAGGTGACGGGCGAGATCTCGGTGGCTGGCCTGGTTCCGGGGAAGCATTCCGTGGCGGAGATGGCAGCAGAAGCGGGCCTGGTGTTTCAGAACCCGGCGACTCAGCTCTTCAATGGGACGGTGGCGGACGAGGTCGCCTTCGGCCCGCGCAACCTGGGGCTCTCGTCACCTGAGATCGCAGAGCGGGTGGCCTACGCACTGGAGGCGACGGGATGCGCTCATCTGCGGGATCGGGCGGTGCGCCATCTCTCGGGCGGGGAGAAACAACGGGTGGCTATCGCGGCGAGTCTGGCGATGCGACCGACGGTGTTGATCCTAGACGAACCGACGGCGAATCTTGATGGGGCAGGCACGGCGTCGGTGGTGGGGGCTCTGGCGAGACTCCAGCGACGGCATGGGGTGACCGTCGTGGTCATCGAGCACCGGCTGGAGCCGTTTCTCGGGGTGGCGGAGCGGCTGGTATGGCTGGAGGGCGGGCGGGTGGTGGCCGACGGCACCCCCCGGGCTGTCCTGGAGCAGGTGGGGATGGAGCCACCCCGCGTGTCGACGCGGCTCAGGCCTGCCGGCGGCCCACTGGTGAGCCTGGAGGGGGTGCGGGCGGGATACAACGGACGGACGGTGCTCGACGACTGCTCGCTGACGCTGCGGCAGGGGGAGTTCGCGGCGCTGACGGGGCCGAATGGTGCGGGGAAGTCGACGCTGGCTCGGGTGGTGGCAGGACTGCTACGGCCCCGGCGGGGTCGCGTGGCCTGGCACAGGGGGCGGGGACAGGGACCGCGGGTGGGATTCCTCCAGCAGAACCCGCTTCATCAGCTGGTGTGTGAGCGAGTGGAGGAGGAGGTGCGCTTTGGGCCGCGCAATCTGGGCGTGGAGCAGGACGATCAGGTGGAGGCGCTGCTGGCACGGACAGATCTCCTCGGGCTGCGGCGGCGACCGACCCAGGCACTCAGCGTGGGAGAGCAGCAGCGGACGGCGTTGGCTGCGACCCTGAGCCTGTCTCCCGCCCTTCTGATCCTGGACGAGCCTACGATCGGTCAGGACCGGGACCATCTGGGGGCACTGATGGATCTGGTGGATGAGCTGAACCGTCAGGGGCAGACGGTGCTGCTGATCACGCACAACGAGCGGCTGGTCGATGCGTACGCCGGGCGGGTCTGGAAGATGGCGGAGGGAACGGTACGGCAGGATCGCGGACCCCGCAGGGGGGTAAGATAGAGACGGGTGCCGGGTGCTGGCGTGTGGGGCTCAGTGACCGGGACAGCGGAGGAGCAGATCAGGGTGGGTCGGATTGGAGCGGCGGAAGCCGTCAGAATGGAGTTGTGAGTGTTGTCGTAAGGAGGAGATGTGTCATCCTACCGGGTCCGGGACTGGGTTACGATTGGATTATTCGGTGCCTTGTGGGGCGTCGTCGAGACGACGCTGGGAACGTATCTGAACGTCATCTTCCCGGCGTTCACCAACACCTTCTTCAAGGGGGTGATCCTGGCGGGCATCGGCGTGGCCATCGCGCTGACGGGGCGGTTTTTCGTGCCGAAGCGGGGCTCGCTGGTGCTGATCGGGCTGGTCACGGCGCTGCTGAAGCTACTGAGCCCGGCCGGGGGGAAGATCGGGCCGGTGCTGGCGATCGTGATGGAGAGCGTGATGATGGAGGTGAGCGTCCTGCTGGCGGGCGACCCGCAGCGGTGGGCCTTCGTCCTGGGCGGGGCGCTGGCCGTGGCGTGGAATTTCCCGCATAAGTTCGTGATGATGAGCCTTATGTATGGGCGGAACGTCGCGCAGGTGTATTGGATGGTGGTCGAGAACGGCAGTGATATGCTGGGGCTCGACGCGTCGTTCGCGATCGTGATCGTGGCGGTGTTGGTGGGTGTGCGTCTGGTCGTAGGAGGGGTATCGGGATGGAGCGCCTGGGCGCTGGGCGGCGCGGTGGCGCGTCGACTCGGGCAGCGGAGCGAAGCGGTCGCCGAGTGAGCCGGTTCACTGCCCGGGGGTACGTGCTGTTCACGCTCTGGGGAGCCGTGCTGGCCCTGGTGAGTGACGGCTGGTGCCTGGCAGGGCTGGTGAGCCTGGAGCTTCTGTTCGGGTTGCTCTGGAGTCGCGAAGGCCTGCGCCCCCTGCGCCGTATCCGCTTCTGGGTGTTCATCGCCACCGCCCTGGCTCTGGGGCCGTTTCTGAGCCCAACGGCGGGCCTGACGATGGAAGGCGTCTCCTTGAACTGGGCAGGCCTGTCGGTGGGGTTGGAGATGGCGGGCCGAGCACTGGCGCTGACTCTGGCGTTCAGCCTCGGTCTCTCGGCGCTATCGCTCTCGGATCTCCTGGCGCTCTTCGACCGGCTGCACCTGAGGGGGTTGGGGTTTGCGCTGGGTGTGGCCATGAACCTGCTGAAGACCCTGCAGGACATGGCGACGGTGACGTTCGAGACGATCAAGCTGCGCGGAGGTCTGCGTAGGCCGGTGGTGGCGCTGCGATTGTTCCTGGTCACGCTGGTGAGCAACACGATGCGGTACGGGGACGAGATCGTCAACGCGGCCGCGGTGCGCGCCTTCGATCCGAACGGCGATCGAGGCGGTGCCCGCTCCTGGGTCGGATGGTCGTGGGCCGATGGCGGGTTGCTGTTGGGCTTGGTCGCTGCGGCTTTGTTCCTCCTGGCACTTCCCCTCCCCTGAGTCCTCTCGCAGTCGGCTGATGGACCTCCCTCGCCTCGGTTCCTGTCATCTTCATCGTTGAGGGGAGCGGCGTCCGGCCTCGGTCGCTGCGCCCCGGCGGGCGGGAAGCGCCGGTCACTTTGTCATCCGCGGGGTTTGCCCTATAATGGGGCGCCACGGTACGTCCTGGGAGCGTTGCGCTGAAGGAGGGTCTATGGCCGGGAAGGGCAAACGAGTTGGTAAGGTGACACCGCCGAGGTCGATGAGCGGAGAGTCGGAAGAGAGCAAGATCTGGTGGTGGATTGGCGGGGCCGGCGCGGTGGTCGCGATAGCGGCGGCCGTGATCTGGTTTGCGGCAGGCGGGGGCGGATTTGGGTTATTCGCCGCTTTCGGGACGAATGAGGAGGACACACGATCTATGCCTGAGGATCCGAGGGAACGGCACGAGATGTATGATGCGCCGCCGGAGATGACGATCGATCCGAGCACGTCGTACGTCGCAACGATCTCCACGGAGAAGGGGGAGATCGTGGTGACGCTCGACCCCGGTGCGGCGCCGGAGACGGTCAATAACTTCGTCTCCCTGGCGCGGGCGGGATTCTATGACGGCCTGACCTTCCACCGGGTGGAGCCCGACTTCGTCATCCAGGGCGGTGACCCGCTGGGGGATGGGACGGGTGGACCGGGTTATACGGTGCCAGCGGAGATCGGGCTCGAGCACGTCAAAGGGGCCATCGCGATGGCTCGCCGGGGGGACGAGGTGAACCCGGAGCGCGAGTCGAGCGGCAGCCAGTTCTACATCACACTGGAGGAGACGCCCCATCTGGACGGGGCGTACACGGTGTTCGGGCAGGTTGCGGAGGGGATGGACGTGGTCGAATCGATCGCTGAGGGTGACGTGATCGAGTCGATCACGATCGAAGAAGGGGCGTGAAAGAGGCGGAAGAGCCGGCGCGCCCCGACGCATTCCTGACCCGGATCGAGATCCCGGCCGCGTGGGAGGACCTGATGGTCTCAGCGATGGAGGGGGTGATCCTGGTCGTCGGGGCGACGGACACGGGCAAGACGACGTTCGCCCGCTACCTCTATCACCGGCTGGCGGATCATCACCCCTTCCGGGGGTTCATCGACGGCGACATGGGGCAGGCCTCGCTGGGCCCGCCGACGACGATGACCCTGGCGTTGAGCATTTCCGACGAGACGAGTTTCCCACCCGGCGGCCCCCGAGTTCAGACGTTCGTAGGAGACATATCGCCGACGGGCCACATGTTGCCCACCGCCGTCGGGGCCCGTTTGCTGGTGGACAGGGCGAGAGCAGAGGGAGCCACAGCGGTGGTGTTTGACACCACGGGCCTGGTGGCGGCGTCGCATGGGGGCGGAGCGCTGAAGCGGGCGCTGGTGGACCTGTTGCGACCGACAGTGGTGATCGGCCTGCAGCGAGGGACTGAGCTAGAGCACCTATTGGTGCCGCTGCGCCGGAGCAGGCGCACCCAGGTGGTCGACCGGCCCGTGGCGGAGGCGGTGAGGCGGCGCGACGCGGAGACCAGGCGCCAGCATCGGGCCGAGCAGTACCGTCGCGCGTTGCGGGACGCCCAGGAGCTGACGATCACGTGGTCGGACTTCGCGGTGATCCCCGCGCCCGCGTTCGACCAGCACCGGCTGATCGCCCTGGAAGACGGGGAAGGCTTTGTGCTGGGCCTGGGCATCGTGACGGGGCGCGGTCAGAGCCGGGACGCGATCGAGGTCATCACCACGGTTTCTTCCCTCGACGGCGTGGACACGCTTCACGTGGGAGACCTGACGATCGACCCGGAGACGTTCCAGGACGAACGGTTGTAGATAGGCTCAACCGAGGGTGGGGCGATCGCAGGCAGGTCCTAGGCGTCGCAGGCTCGGACGATACGGGGCAGCACAGCAGCGACGTCGCCGTGGATGACCACGTCGGCAGCGTCGTCGACGTACGTGGCAGTGAGGTTGACCACGATCAGGCGTCCCCCCTGCCTGTGAATCCTCAGGGGGAACCGGGAGACCGGCGTCACCTCCAGTGACGATCCCGCCACGAGCATGAGATCCGCCGCGTTGACGTGGGCCATGGTGGCGTTGACCACGTCGACGGGCAGCTGTTCCCCGAAGAGGACCACGTCCGGCTTCATAATCCCCCCGCAGTGAGGACAGCGGGGGATCTCTCCCGATTCAAGGAGGGAGCGGAGCACGCCGTTCGTCGATTGGCGGTGGTAGCATTCGATGCACGTGGCGGTGCGGAGATGACCATGCACCTCCAACACCTCTTCCGACCCCGCTTCCTGATGGAGATTGTCGATGTTCTGGGTGATGACCGCCTGGAGGTATCCGGCTTCCTCCAGCCTGGCGAGGGCCCGATGGCCCGGGTTGGGGCTCGCGGCGAACAACACCTCCGCCAGGGGGCGTATCCAGTTGTAGAACGCGCCGGGGTTGCGGCGGAAACTGTAGATCGAAGCGACCGTCATCGGGTCGATCTCCTCCCAGAGACCGGTGTCAGGCGAGCGGAAGTCGGGTATACCCGAGGGCGTACTGATGCCCGCGCCCGTCAGGGCGATGGCGTAGCGGGCCCGACGGAGGAGGCGGGCGGCGCGGGCGATGGCGTCGGCGTCGTGATGTCTCATTGGTTGGAGGACGGGGAGGAGTTGCCAGAAGGCAGGGATGCGCCTCCGGCTACGCGATGGGCCCAGCGGGTCGTCTCGGGGAGGCGATACCGGGGGGCACAATCGAGGACGAGAGACACGGCGGACTCCAGATCGACGCGATGGCCGATGGATACGAAGACGGGCCTGACGCCGTCCCGGGTGCGAACGACGGCCCCGATGACCTCGGTTCCATCGCGCAGGGGCGTCCAGCTGCCTTTCTCCTCTCCTGGCTCCTCGTACTCGCCGCAGAGGCGGGACTTGGCGCAGCCGATGGAGGGATGATCGAGCAGGACGCCGAGATGGGTGGCGAGGCCCATGCGGCGCGGGTGAGCCAGTCCGTGGGCGTCAAAGATGAGCACGTCGGACTGGACGGTGAGTTGCTCAAGGGCCTCGAGGACGACCGGACCCTCACGGAAGGCAAGCAACCCGGGCACGTAGGGGAAGGTGGCCGGCCTTTCCGCCGTTGCGGCCTCGAGGGGCTCGAGGTCGGGGAAGGAGAGGGGCACCACAGCGGATCGAGCCTGTCGGTCCTTCACGCTGACGTCGACACCGGCGACGACGTCAGGTCTCCGGTCGAAGGGCTCAACCACGACGCGCTCCGGCAGGCTGCGCTGGATCTCGACGGCTTCGTCCGTCGAGACGTCCCAGGGATGAGTAGCTTTGGGTTCGATCGTCATGGAGCCCCTGCGGATTTCCAGCAACGGTCTGATGCGTGCACGGCGCGCTCCGGGTCGAGCACTCCTCCAGGCTAACGAGAATCCGTCCGCCGATGGGAGGCGAGATTGAGCAGCGACTCGACGCGAGCGACGAGCTTCCGACGGCGGACAGGCTTGGTCACATAATCGTCGGCTCCGCTCTCAAATCCAGTCAACCGGTCGTCGAGGTGGGCCCTGGCAGTCAGCATGAGAATGGGCAGGTCGGCAGTGGCGGGGTCGGATCTGAGCTGGTGGGCGACCTCGTACCCATTCAACTCGGGCATCATAACGTCCAGGATGATCAGATCGGGGCGCTGAGCTTGCGCCTTCTCCAATCCCTCCGCGCCAGATCGGGCGGCGATGACGTCGTAGCCCCGCTGATCCAGAATAAGCCCGACCAGCTTCAGTGTCCTGAGATCGTCGTCGACTACGAGTATTCTCTTTGCCATGGTCCGCTGCCTCAGGCTGTGGGATGGCCGAGAGCGGCTCGTGCTTGCAGCTGAATGGTGCCGTGTCAGCGGTGACCCGTATCGGATTCTACTGTATCACGGATCGGGGGGCTTGACAAGCAACGAATCTGAATTTAGATCCGGCTCTCCAGACGGCGGGCACCACGATGAGGATGAGACCGGTGAGACAGGTCCCAGGCCCGATCAAGGGGAGGCCTGGATGGGTCCCAGTTCGGCGAACTGGGCCGGCGGCTCTCCGAGGGCGGCGACGAGGGGCACGTTGACGACGTCGGGGTAGGCGTAGAGCCCGGTGCGCACGAAGTAGGGCGCCGGAGGGACGTCGGGTGGGATGGGGATGGAGAACCAGGTGAGCACCGTGTCGCCGTCGCGCCACTTGGTGGTGGGCAGGCCGACGCCGTCCTTCTGTCCCCAGCGAACGCCGTCCGGGTCGACGAGGTGGTTGAACCAGTGGAAGCTGGCCTGGGGTGGGGGGCCACCGACGACGCGCCAGACGATGGTCCACTCGATGTACCCGCCAGGTTTGGGATCTCCCGACCATTGGTAGCCGAGGAGGGTGACGCGAACGCCCGCATCGGACGCTCCGGGTATGGCCCACTGGGGTGGATCGGCGCAGGGCACGTCGGGGGTCACGGTGCGCGGCTCCCAGCGGAAGAAGCGGTAGGCGGCGTCGCTCCCCTCGCGCAGGGGAAGCGGCGGGTGGGATTCGACCGCCAGCTCAGAGAGAAGAGAGGAGGCGGTGGCAGCCCCGGGATGGGCCAGGTAGGCGGTGGGATGGACGGGGAGGACGAGGGCGGCTCGCCCGTCGACCAGGCGCAGGTGGTCGTCGTTCAGGAGGGCATCGAAGACGGCCGCGGGGCCGTGGTAGCGAGGGTCCCCACCCGGCAGGAGGGTGACCATCTCCCCGTCTCCCGGGGCGGCGAGGGCTTCCAGACGGCGAGCAGCGGCCTGGGTGTCCTCAAGGGGGGCTCCGTAGCCGCCGGGTGTGTCGTGACGGTCGACGAAGGTGAGGAGGGCCTGCTGATAATAGACCTGCCAGGCCACGAGGGGCACGATCATCAGCGACGTGAGAGCGGCGGCTCGGGCAGGGATGGTGGCGCCCGGCCTGCGGAAGAAGGGGGCGAGCCAGGCCGCGGCATCGGCGAGGAGAAGGCCGATGAAGAGGTGTTGCACGGGGTAGAGGAGGTTGAGGTCGTGGGGCTGGATGGACGCACGCTGCGTGAGGAGGGCCACCGGGATCAGAAACCAGCATAGGAGGACGGCCCGCGCCTGACCGTCCGGCGACAGGGTGCCACGGTGGGTGACGGCCTCGCGTCCGACGCGCCAGGCGCTCCAGGCGAGGCCCAGCCAGCAGAGGATGACCTCCAGTTGGTCGAGCCAGCGCAGGTCGAGGACTGATGAGAGGAACCGCTCCTGCTGAGCGCCTGCCAGGTCCTCGAGGTGGGACCCGCCGACGACGCGGGCGGCCGTGGTCAGCGCGCGAGCATTGAACGATGGTCCCGAGGTCCCGATATCACGGAAGGCGCGGAGATTGGCCCAACCGTTCATCGCGTCGTGGATGAGATAGGGGCTGAGGATCAGGATGAGAAGGGCAGTCCCGCCGAGGAGGGGACGCAGGTGGACGCGCTTGCGGAAGAGGGCCAGGACGGCGGCGAGGACGACGAGGAAGGCAAGGCCTCCGAGATGGAGGCTGATGAGGGCGCCGAGGGCGGCGAAGGCCGGCACCAGGGCCCACGACCTGCGGCGCACTACCAGCACAAGGACGAAGGAGATGAATAGGAGGGTGACCAGCGCCAGGTTTTGGGTCCAGAGCTTGCGGCTCTGGATGACGGCCCAGGGAGAGGCGGCGAAGAGGGCGGCGGCCACGGCGCCGACGGGCCAACGGAAGAAGGCGTTTCCCATCCAATAGGTCAGCCCCACGGCGGCGACACCGAGGAGAGCGAGCCAGGCGGCGGCGAGGCGGGGATCGCCGGAGAGGAGAAAGGGAGGTGCCAGGACGTAGCCCATGAGGGCCGGGTTGCGAGGGCCTTCGGAGCTGACCATGCCGACCGCGGGGAAGTGGCCCTCCCGGGCGATGGCCATGGCGGTGCGGACGGTGGTGGCCTCATCGTACTTGAACTCGATCAGCCCCAGGCGGGTGAGGCGGAGGCCGGCGGCAAGCAGGATGATGGCGGCCAGAATGGCACGCCGGGCGTGGACGGGACGAGCGGAGCGGGTGGCGGAACGTGATGGTGGCATAGCTGATGGATTCTACAAGCGCTCGCGACCTTGGACAAGCGCGGATCACGACGAAGGGCTGTGCTGGAGAAGACGATGACAGGAGTCACGAGGGAAGGATCAACTCCCGGCAGGGACGTTCAGGAATGGCCGGAGAGACGGTCATGGAAGAGACGCGTATCAGACATCAGAAGCGAAAAGCGGAGGATGAGGAACGGCCTTAGGGGTGCAACCAGGCACAAAGAGGTGGGGTGCTGGAGCTCTCCCCCCTTCGGGCGAGGCGCCGCCAGCTCCAGCACGCCCTTAGTACCCCCGCCGCGACTCGAACGCGGGCTTCCGGCTCCGGAGGCCGGTGCTCTATCCATCTGAGCTACGGGGGCATCCAGACTCCTTTATACCACACAACCCCCCGGCGCGCAAATTCACGGCGGCTCACATGATGGTCCGACGCGCATCGACCAGCTCAGCCGCGAGCCGGATCGCCTCGACCATGCTGGTCTCGTCCGCCTCGCC
>CAZQXX010000107.1:0-10486 GCA_964597105.1 uncultured Anaerolineales bacterium | reverse complement strand
CCCTATAGGTGCTTGGCAACTCCCATGTGAACTGATCTATGCGCTCAAAATCCTGTTTTCTGGCCATGCTCCCTCCCTTCAAATCGAAACACTGCAGTGGTGTCACACATCGAAGACAATGACGGTCTCGAACACTCCGCCCCTGCGTTGAATGTCCAATTCGCTGAAAGTGACTGCCTTGATATGAGCCTGATATTCCTGAGCCCGTCCACCCCGGACGATAGCTCGCAGCTTGTCGGACGAAAGCTCAAGAATATCGAACTGCGTAAAGACCACACCTTCCCGCTCGCCCAGATACAGTAACTCACTCAGCCACTCTACGAGCAGCATCTGTCGGTCTTCGGCTTGCACAGAAACCTCGATCTCGCATTCGCGGGAATCAACCCCCTCAATTTCCGCCACCTGGGAGGCCATCCCCCGAGCCGCCCTGGTGAAGAGCTGGATCAGATCCTCTCCCCACACACGAATCGCGATGTCTGCTGTATGGTCAACCTCTTCGAATCCTCGTCCCATATCCTTCATCCTAACACATCTCGCCCCGTCAAGCAAGGCTCTTCGAAGACTATTGAAGACCACTGTGGCTAGGCTGGCCAACAGATCAGGTCAGCAGCCTCTTTCCATGATAGCACCATAGCAGCTGAGCTTCGTGTAGTAATTACCTCGCAACCCATTTCTCCTCTCTTTGCTCTCTGACCCGAATCTAGGCTATGCGAAACAGCACGCACTCGTCGAAGACCGGTTTCCAGTCGCCCTTGACAAGTCGGGATTGTCCTGTGATACTATGCTCAACCGGAGACAACCCACTGTCGACCATCATTACTGCGGAGCATCGTCATAACGGGTACTCAGCTACGGAGAGAGTGGAGCTGGATGGAGGAGTTGTTAGTTCTCGTATTTCCCAACAACTACATTGGGATCGGAATCGTAGTCACACTGGCGACCGGTTTCGCGACCAGGGTGGGGAGACCTCCGGTGCTCATAACTATGGACGTCAGTGAGCAAGTTCGGGATACCTTATCGAGCTGCGCAGCCGGTTGAGTTGAGCGGGCTCTGGGTAAGTCAGGGCAATTCGTAAATCATTTTCGTGTAGTACATATGCCGACAGTCATTCCTGGCCCGGACAGCAAGGAGACCGTGAAGAGAGCACACGCATCGACCGCGCGTTCCATCTATGTAGGCCTGTACCTGCTTTCTTGCCTGCTGTGGATGGCTTCGCTCTTGGTGGCCTGTGGGCCTGACCTGCCATATCGGGCAACAGGTCGTGTCATACGGAGCCACCCCCACGACAATGACGCGTTCACGCAGGGACTCGTGTTCGACGGCACGGATCTGTACGAATCAACGGGACTCTACGGCGAATCCAGTTTGAGACGGGTGGATCTTGTGACAGGCGAGATATTGCAGATCAGGCATCTCCCGGAGGAGTATTTCGCCGAGGGGTGTACCGTCTGGGAGGACCGGATCATCCAGCTCACATGGAAGGCTGGCCTGGCTTTTGTCTACGGCAAGGAGAGCTTCGCTATTCAGGATCAGTTCAGCTACAACGGGGAAGGGTGGGGGCTTACCCACAATGACCATCAGCTTATCATGAGCGATGGCACCAGTTACCTCCGGTTCCTGGACCCGGAAACGCTTCGGGAGATCCGTCGGATTCAGGTAGTCGACCGGGGAGAACCGGTGGACCAACTCAATGAACTAGAATGGGTGCGCGGAGAGGTCTGGGCCAATGTGTGGCAGAGCCCCCGGGTCGCGCGCATCGACCCAAAGACAGGCGCGGTTCAGGGCTGGATCGACTTCACGGAGCTGGCAGAAAACGAGCCCCGAGGTGTTCTAAACGGCATTGCACTTCAGGGGGCATCAGTTTTCGTGACGGGCAAGCGATGGGATGCCATCTATGAAGTGGAGATTGTACCTGCCGACTTGAGCTCGCCTACACAACGCACACCGGTGAAATAGCATATGCATCCAGGGTGTTCAATGTCTCCGATGTCTCCAAATCACGAGCTGGGTCCAGAGGACCGAATGCCTGCAGAAAACCCACGAGCGGCTGTTTGTACAGATCGCTTGATACAGACCGCCGCAAGGTGGCGTACACTCCTCCTTCTAGTCACGTTGATCGCTCTGACTGCTGCCTGCATACCTATGCGGAATGGACCGGTCCTGCTCCCCACGCCGACGCCGGCGAACTCGGCCGATCCAGTGGACCCACCGACTCCGACCGTCACGACCATGCCGACACCACCAAAGACACCGACTCCCACGCCCGACACTGAGCAGGTCTCCCGCATCGTGGCAGCGGCCAGACTTGCGCTTCAAGCGAAAGACGGCGATCCGTTGTGTCTGCGGTGGGAGGATACAGACGGAGATGGGGAACCCGAATGGCTGGGGCTGTACCTCTCCGAAGGGGACCCCATGCAGCTGCAAGCCTTCGTTCTCGATGGTGAAACCTGGTATGACCTGAACGCCACAGAGGGAGAGGATCACGGGCTGGGCGCGTACCCCGCTTGTCAGCTTGAGCTGGACGACATCAACGTAGACGGGCGAGTTGAGATCGCTATCTCGGGTCGGGCAGAGACGACCCTGGATCTGCTCCACGTGTTCGTCTGGGACGAATCACACTACCGGGAGCTGGCTTCATTTCAGGGGGACGCCGGAGTCAGCATGGGCGACGTCGACGGTACGCCCGGCCATGAGATCATCGTCCGTCACAACGCCAGCGACGGCCTGGCTTGGGAGACAATTCACACATGGAATGACACCCACTACACCTGGACGTGGGATCGATATCAGTGGCTCCACGCAGACTCTCCCCATGCCTATGTCACGGAGACACCGAAGCGGGCGGTCATCTCCTTCTATCTGGCTCTCGGCGATCGTGATCTGCCGGGCGCCTACAACCTCCTGACAGCCGAGGCGAAGGCATCCAATCCCTACCAGAACTGGGCCGCAGAGTTCAACACAACATTAAGGGTGGAGGTTGGCTCGGTGTATGAGATTGATCGCAGGGAGGATACCGCCACCGTCACCGCTCAAGTCCGATCCTATGACAACGTCGATGGATACGTCCAGGGCAGGCTGTGGGACGTCACCTGGGTGGTCACTCGCCAAGAGGATTCTTGGAGACTGAATGCGGGGTCGACGACGGAGTTGAACGAGTGGGAAGCTCCATACATTGACTGAGTCTCATCCATTTGTTGCAGGGGCCCAAATACTCTATAATGTGACTGATGATGGCAGACCACCCATTATCAACCATGGGAGATCGGGAAGCGAGGAATTTCGACTATGACAGAAGCGACCGGATCTCCACAGGAGCGTGCCTTCCTGGTGGGGATCGAGCCAAAGGGACCTGCTTCATTCGCAGGTGACGACTACTGGCCCGTAAAGGAGTCATTGGCCGAGCTGGAACGCTTAGCCCACACAGCGGGGATGGTGGTCGTCGGCTACGAGGTGCAACAGTTGGTCCACCCACACCCGGCGACGTTCATCGGCCCGGGAAAAGCAAGAGAGATACACATGCAGGCCAAGGAGACGGCAGCCAACGTGGTGCTGTTCGACGACGAGCTATCTCCCCGTCACCAACGGGAGCTGGAGGAGATCTTCGGGGACGAGATCAAATTGCTCGACCGTACGGCCCTGATTCTGGACATATTTGCTCAGCACGCACAGACGCGAGAGGGAACTCTACAGGTTGAACTGGCACAATATGAGTACCGACTCCCGCGTCTGACACGAGCCTGGACACACCTGGCACGTCAGGCGGGCGGGCGTGCAGCTGGTGCGAGAGGAAGCGTCGGAGTCCGTGGCCCTGGTGAGTCGCAGCTGGAGACGGACCGACGGATGATCCGCAAGCGCATGACTCACTTGAAGCGAGAGCTGGAGGAAGTACGGGCCCATCGGAATCGGTATCGCACACGCCGCCGAAGAGCCGGGATGCCGACCATTTCGCTAGTTGGCTACACAAACGCCGGTAAGTCAACCCTTCTCAACGCCCTGTCTGACGCTGACGTCATGGTCGCGGACCAGCTGTTCGCGACGCTTGATCCCACCACGCGGCGCGTTGACTTGCCTGGCGGGGGAACCGCGCTTTTCACTGACACGGTGGGATTCATTCAGAAGCTCCCCACGCAACTCGTGGCTACCTTCCACGCGACGCTTGAGGAGATCACAGAGGCAGACGTGCTTGTGCTCGTAGTCGATGTGACGCATCCCCAGGTTGTGAGGCAAGTGAACGCCGTCTATAGGACATTGCAGAGACTGAATGCGGATCAGAAACCGATCGTAAGCGCGCTTAACAAGGTCGACCTGTTGCCCTCTCTAGGCGCCATGCCATCGACTCTCAGGGATATGCCTGAGGCCGTGTCAGTCTCGGCTCTCAAGGAAGAGGGGTTACCAGAGTTGCTGGCGCGAGTGGAGGCGATGCTCCAATCCCAGATGGCTCAGGTTGACGTGCTTATTCCCTATGACCAAGGAGAGCTGGTGGACTTGTTCCACAGACGCGGTCTCATCCAGGAGGAAGAGCACACGGAGCAAGGCACACGCATCACAGGTCTCATTCCTCGCAAGCTTCAGGGACGTTTTCAACAAACCAGAGAAGCGGCTTAGGGCGACTTAGGACTCTGGAGGTCATTGCACAATGGTCGAACTCCTGAGAAGATTGAGCCAGTTCCTGGCCCGTCTCCCCGGGCTTCCAATCCTTGTAGCCATCGGATTGATTCTTCTGAACTTCGTGGTTCAGTTCCTTCCGAATTGGCCTGCTACGGAATGGGTATCTGACACTGACGTCCTCCTGCATACAGGGCTAATTTTGGGTCTCGCGGGGATCCTCCTCGGGGATGCTCTGTGATCTGCAACATGTTCGTTTGCAGGCCGGCCCCAGTTTGGCCTGCGACATCTGGATGGTATAATCGCCCTGTGCCTTTCGCACATGCATAGACTTGAGGCCACGTACGCCTGAGGCAGGGCAACACCAAGGCAGTACTTGACAGCCAGTAGGAGGCGAGCACGTGAAACTACACGAGTACCAATCAAAGCGACTCTTTGCCGAGCACGGAGTACCGATCCCTGCCGGCGACGTAGCGTCGTCAGCCAGCGAGGCGCGAGCGGTGGCAGAGGAGTTAGGTGGCCCCGTGGTCGTGAAGTGCCAGGTACTGGTCGGGGGCCGAGGAAAAGCGGGAGGCATCAAACTGGCCCAGAACCCCGAAGAGGCCGAGACCTACGCCGGAGAGATCCTTGGCATGGAGATCAAAGGCCTCCCGGTCCGCACCGTCCTCGTCGATGAGGCGGCAGACATCGAGAAGGAGATCTACCTGGGCATCGTTGTCGATCGTGCCAGTCGACGTCCAACGATGATAGCCTCCTCCGAAGGCGGGGTCGAGATCGAGGAGGTTGCACGGACCAAACCTGAGGCAATTAAGAGAGTGACCATCGATCCTTTCCTGGAGCTGAGAGGGTACCAGACACTCCAGCTGGCAAAGGGAATCGGGCTCCCGCGAGAGCAGCATCGCAGTTTCGGACGGATTGCAGAAGGCCTGTACGCTGCCTTCGTTGCCTATGATGCTTCACTTGCAGAGATCAACCCCCTCGTGGTCACGGAGGGCGGCGAGCTCCTGGCGGTGGACGGAAAGATGGTCGTGGACGACAATGCTCTGTTCCGCCATCCGAACCTGGCAGAGATGCGCGATGTGGATGCGGAAGCCCCCGCCGAACGTGAAGCCCGCGAAGCCGGCTTGAGTTACGTTAAGCTCGATGGAACCATCGGCTGCATGGTGAATGGCGCGGGCCTGGCCATGGCGACGATGGATATCATCAAGTACTTCGGCGGATCTCCGGCCAACTTCCTTGACATTGGTGGAGGCGCGCAGGCCGACAAGGTCGCAGCGGCTCTGCGGCTCATTCTCGCTGATGAAAGCGTCGAAGCTGTCCTGTTCAACATCTTCGGTGGCATCACGCGCTGTGACGAAGTAGCCGCGGGAATCCTGGAGGCCTTTGAGGAAACGCCCCCCACCGTTCCGTTGGTAGCTCGCCTGGTGGGGACAAATGAGGAAGAAGGGCGCGAGATGTTGGAAGCCTCCAAGTACAATCTCGTCACTGCCCAAACGTTAGTCGAGGCGGCACGCAGAGCTGTGGCCGCTGCGGGATAGAGGGGGAGACCGTGGCTATACTGGTTGACAACGACACTCGATTGCTTGTGCAGGGTATCACTGGTCGGGAAGGGGAATTTCACAGCGAGCAGATGATCGAGTACGGGACTCAGATCGTGGGAGGGGTCACCCCGGGAAAGGGGGGACAGCGGGCTTGTGGAGGAAAAGTACCGGTGTTCGACACGGTGGCTGAAGCCCTAGATGAGACAGGTGCGAACGCATCGATTATCTATGTACCCGCCCGCTTCGCACCTGGTGCCATCATCGAAGCCGCTGATGCCGACATCCCACTGATCGTGTGTATCACCGAGGGCATTCCAGTCCTGGATATGATCAAAGTCCGGGCCTACCTCGACCAGAAAGGTTCACGACTGGTCGGGCCCAATTGCCCGGGGCTGCTCTCACCACAGCAGGCGAAAGTCGGCATCATGCCGGGCCGCATCGCCAAACCTGGACCTATCGGAGTTGTATCCCGTTCTGGGACGCTAACGTACGAGGTTGTCTACGCACTTACAAACCGTGACTTGGGTCAGACGACGTGTGTGGGCATCGGCGGGGATCCCATCATCGGGACTGATTTCATCGACGCACTCAAGCTGTTTGAGGAGGACGCGGTGACCGAGCAGGTTGTGCTGATCGGAGAGATTGGCGGTACAGCTGAGGAGAAAGCCGCCGAGTTCATCCACGATCACATGACCAAGCCGGTTACGGCATTTGTGGCAGGACGCACGGCACCTCCAGGGAAGCGCATGGGGCATGCTGGTGCCATCATCCAGGGAGGTACGGGGACGGCCGCGGACAAGATCGCCGCCTTCGAGGCAGTCGACGTACCCGTCGCTCAGCACCCGGAACAGATCGCTGATTTCGTGGAACAGCGCCAGTAGCGATACGAGACACTGCGCGCTCTTGAGCTTGAGGACACACTTCGGCCCAGGATCGGGACCCACGTCGATCCTGGGTCTGGTACGTACAGAGATCAAACAACTGGACTGGGGGCTGGTCCTGGCGATTGCCCTCGGTCTATTTGCAGCTACCCCATTTCTCCTGCGGGCGGGACTGCCTCGCCAGACAGACGCGGAACTCCACATCTACCGCGCAGCCGAACTCGGCCGCGTCATCCGCCATGGCGTACCTTACCCCCGTTGGGCTCCCAACCTCTACCTCGGGTACGGATACCCGATCTTCAACTACTACGCGCCTTTCACGTACTATCTCAGCAACGCGTTTGCACTCACTCTTCCTGGCCCGGGAATCGTCGGCGGTGTCAAAACGGTCTTTGTGCTCGGCCTCTTGCTGGCGGCTGTTGGAGCATACTTGCTGGGGCGCTCCCTCGTCGACTCAGACGCGGGGGTCATCGCGGCAGCGGCGTTCACCTTCTCTCCGTACATCTTGTTCACCGATCCACATGCACGCGGTGATCTGCCGGAGCACTTCGCGTTCTGCCTGATTCCATTGGCCTTCTACTTCCTTCACGAGTTGATGCAAGCTCCTAAGCGGCGACTGCTCCTGGGCACGGTCGTCTTCCTGTCGGCAATCGTCTTCAGCCACAACCTCGCAGGACTGGTAACGAGCGTGCTGATGCTGGCCTACTGGGCATGGAGACTGCTGATTGGAGGTAAACGACGCCAGACACTGTGGGCGCCTGTCGCCTTTGCCCTCGCGGCTGCCATCATCGGGCTCTTCTGGGTCCCAGCGCTTCTGGAGAGCGACGCCGTTCAGCTTGAAGTCATCGGTCCCGGTCATTTCGACTACCGCGAACACTTCCTATCTGTAGGCGAACTGCTGGCCCCTACACGATTCACTGACTGGGGCGCCGCAGGCCCTCGGTTCCGGCATAACCTGGGTATAGCTCAATGGATTCTCGCCCTCCCGGCTGCATTGGTGACTGTGAGGTTGTCAAAGAAGCGTGGGGAGAGGAGGAGAAAGGACCCTCTCTTCTTCCTGCTTGGTGGTCTCTTTCTCGTATTCCTGACACTCCCTGAGTCCCGAGCGATCTGGGAGTCAGTTCCGCTGATGCCATACCTCCAGTTCCCGTGGCGCCTCCTCGGCCCAGCGAATATGATGCTCGCTATCTGCGCAGCGATCAGCGTCTCCCTTCTGCCAAATAGGCCCTGGCGACGGCTGGCACTGGCTGCCGCCCTAGCTTTCATCCTACTGACATCGCTGCCATCACTCTACCCGCCTCCGTGGCCTGCGGATTTCGGAGGGACAACACCCGCTGATATCATCAAGTGGGAGCGAGTCAGCCAGGCCCTGGGCACAACCTCTACCGGCGATTTCTTGCCCGTCAATGTGAAGATGATCCCCCCGCCGATGGAGTCTTTGATCAACTCCTACTCGGCAGACGGGCCAGTTGACAAGGTGAACCGCGCCACGGTCCCAGAGGGAGCAGAGGTGACGGTGCTTGAGCACGGACCGGTTCACGATCGCTTCCGCGTGACCACGCCGGAGCGGTTCGTATTGCGCCTGTACACATTCTACTTCCCGGGCTGGGCAGCTTACGCCAACGGTGAGCGCGTCGACATCGAGATCGCCGGTCCAGAAGGCTTCATCACAATACCGCTGTCGCCAGGCGAGCACGACGTGCTGGTTCGCTTTGAGAGTACACTGCCGCGCCAGATGGGTATGGCCATCTCAGGCGCAGGCGTTATCACGCTGTTGGCAGTCTGGCTTACTTGGAGACGCAGACCGGATGACCCGGCACCAGCCAATGACCGACAGAGCGGGGCTTCGGCGTATCTTGCAGGCGCGTTGGTAGCTGTCGTGCTCCTGAAAGCTGCAGTAATGGATCCGCTGGGCTGTCTTCACTACCGATCACAGCCGGGGCAGGCTCTACCTGCACAGGAGCAGATCTACGCTGACTTCGGAGGGAAAATTGCTCTCATTGGATACGACCTCCCCCGCAAACGCGTGCGGGCAGGCGATACGCTTTCGATCGTCCTTTACTGGCACGCAATCAGCGCCATTGAGAAGAATTATCAATCATTCGTGCACATAGCTGAACCATTGACGGTCGCCTGGGCACAAGAGGACCACCTGAATCCGGGAGGGCTGCCAACCTCTCGCTGGTCCGGGGACAAGTACGTGTGGGATGAGTACAGCATCCGCATCCCGCCCGGAACGCCCGCGGGCGAGTACAGAGTGAACGTCGGCCTATACTTAAGATCGGATGGTAGTCGCTTGATACGACGTGACGAGGCGTCCAGTGAGACAGACAGCGTCGTCATCAGCTCTGTCGAGGTGACTGCAACAAGACCGTAATTGGTGGGGTAGGGGGGAGGAGGGAAGCGACTCCACACCCAGGCAAGGAGGAGACGCTTCCCGGCTAGCTTCACGCATGACGGCGATGAGACCGGTTGCTACTCCTCCTCGTCGGAATGCTGCTCGAGCGTGCGCTCCAGAATCTCCTCACGCTCAGCATCCTCTTGTCTGCGTTTCTTTGTGCGACGCCGCTCTCCTTGCTTCCTATCGGCCCGCGCCCGCTCCATGGCGAGCTCCATGACCGTCTGTGATGTCACTTCTTGCTCTTCGCTTACCTCTTCCGGCTCGGGTTTCTGGACGACCTCTTCTTCCAGCAGCCCCTGCCGGGTCAGGTCAATGCGTTGTCTATCACGGTCGACCCGCTGGATGCGCACGTCGATCTCGTCGCCCAGACTTACGAGTTCGGACGGGTGCTCGACATATCCGGACGACATCTCACGCACGTGAAGAAGCCCCGGACGCTCGGCGCCGATGTCGACGAATGCTCCGTACTGCTCAATGCGGGTCACCTTGCCAGTGTAGATCTGTCCCTCCTGGAGCTCGTCCCAGGTCACAGTGGGCGGCTCGACCATGGTCAAGCTCACTCGCTTCTGGTCAGGATCTACCTCCGTCACCCAAACGGTCACGTCGTCTCCAACGTCCACGGCTTCGGCCACGGCGTCCACGTCCCCATTCGCAGTGAGTTGAGAGATGTGAAGCAGCCCCTCGTACGGCAGCCCAATATCGACCACCGCACCGTGCAGGCCTACTCGGGTGATCTTGCCCTCTAGTCGCGTCTTTGGCTCCAGGTCATCCAGCGACAAAGCCGGTTGACCAGTCGATTTATCACTCATGTAAAATGCCTCCCTCAGTCAAAATCAGTCAAATCTAGATCGTAGACACGATCCTGTATTCTATGTCACATCGCGATATTGTCAAGGCGCCGCAATGCAATTCGTGTAGTACAGAAACTCACCAGGAAGCGTTGGGGAACGTTATAACCCCAGCATGGGTTCCAACCTGCTTGTACATCTTGATACCTTCGTAGGGCATACCCATGATGCCATCGTGAATCGCCCAACTTCGCCCGCGCACGCTCTCGT
>CAZQXX010000106.1:0-10707 GCA_964597105.1 uncultured Anaerolineales bacterium | reverse complement strand
GAGACGTGTGGATGATGGCTGTGTTCGACTCTATAAGGCCAAGGCCGCAAGAGGCTCTGAGACTTGACACATCGATGGGATGAGAACAGCCGCAAGGCCATACGGTCGGGGGCGGGAGAAGCTGGTTCGGGAGCCGGTTCGGGCAGCTAGTCCGCTGGAGGTGGCTCTAGCTCGTTGAGTATGGATTCGAGGTATGCCTTGACCTCGGCTACTGTGGGAAGTGAAAGCGCGTGGTCAGCGATCTCCTGCGCACGGGTCAGGGTCATGGATCGGATAACTTGCTTGGCCTCGGGAATAGCGCGGGGAGTCATACTGAACTCGTCCAGTCCCAGGCCGAGGAGTACAGGGATAGCTAGTCGCTGTCCGGCAAGCTCACCGCAGACTCCGACCCATTTGCCGGCGGCGTGGGCCGCATCGATGACGTGACGGATTGAACGGAGCACCGCCGGATCCAATGCCTGGAAGAGGTCGCCGAGTTGCTCGTTGCCACGATCACAAGCGAGCGTGTACTGAGTCAGGTCGTTAGAGCCAATGCTGAAGAAATCGACCAGACGGGCGATGTTGTCCACTTCGAGCGCGGCAGCCGGCGTCTCGACCATGATACCGACATCTATTCCTTCCGCGTGGGCAATCCCCTCCTCCGCGAGATCCTCGCGGGCCTTGTTCAGGGCTTCTTTGGCTCGCGTGACCTCATCGTAGGTGGCGATCAGGGGGAACATGATCTTCACGTCGTGGCCCTCAGCGGCGCGCAGGATGGCTCGGAGTTGAGGCTGGAACAGTTCCGGGCGCCTCAGCGACAGGCGGATGGCACGAACACCGAGGAAGGGGTTCATCTCCGGCTCGAGGTCGACGTAGGGCAACGGCTTGTCGCCCCCGACGTCGAGCGTGCGGATGATCAACGGGCGCTGCTTCATCACGTCGGCGATCGCCTTATAGGCGTCGTATTGTTCCTCTTCACTGGGTGGTGTGGAGCGCTCCAAATACAAGAACTCCGTGCGCAGGAGGCCTACCCCCTCGGCGCCGAGCTCGATGGCTTGCTCCGCGGACGTGATGTCGCCGATATTGGCCACCACCTCGACGCGATGTCCGTCTTTGGTGGTCGCGGCTGCGTCACGGCTGGTCATGGCTCGTTCGATGCGCGCAGCATGCTCCTCGCGCTGCCTCTCGTACTCGCGGATGACGTCGGGAGAAGGGTCGATCTCCACCACCCCGGTCTCTCCGTTGACGGCGAGGGGCGTTCCCTCCGGTACTCGCAGCACCGCGTCGCCCAGCCCCACGACAGCGGGAAGATTCCACATACGCGCCAGAATAGCCACGTGGGAGGTCGCACCGCCGCCAGCTGTGCAGAGACCTCGGACCTTCGTGCGGTCCATCTCCGCCGTGTCAGAGGGAGTCAAATCCTCGGCGACGACGATAGCAGGCTCGCGGATAGCGCTGAGGGGCTGCTCCTGCGCCACCCCGAGCAGGCTGCGCAGCACGCGGTTGCCCGCGTCCCGCACATCGGGAGCCCGGAGGCGCATCAGGGTATCACCGCCGGTCTCGAAGCGTCTCACCCAGTCGTCCATCACTGACTTCAGCGCCGCCTCGGCGTTGATGGTGGTCGCTCGGATCTTCTCCTCTATCGCCTCTACAAGAGTTGGGTCCTCCAGCATCATACGCTGGAACTCGAAAATCTCCGCTACCTCTTGATCATCCTCCGCGATCACCCTCTGCAGTTCAACTAGCTGGTCCCGCGCTTGCTCGAGTGCGTCATGTAATCGGGTGATCTCCCCCCGAACGTCAGTTACTTTCTCCTCTTGGACATCCAGTTGGGTCGGGCGGTAGATGAACGCCGGAGCGACGATGAATCCCTCAGATGCTGGGATGCCTTGCAGCTTGCCGGTGTCCTTGGCGGGTGGAGCGGGAGGCGCAGGGCTGGGTTCCGGCTGGGGCGTGGGTGTCTCTGGAGTGGGCTGCGCCTCCGCAGCCTCCATCTCTCCGAACCCGCTCTCCACTAAGGCCTGGAGGGCCTTGAGGGCTTCATCAGCGTCCTTCCCTTGGGCTGCGATACGGATGCGCTCCCCTTGCCCCGCTGTTCCAGTGTTCGCCACCTCCATCATGCTCTTGGCGTTCGCCGGAGAGCGGCTCTGAGTCACGTTCTGGACGGTGATGTCGGCGTCGAAGCGCATCGCGGTGCGCACAAAGCGCGCTGCCGGCCGAGCGTGGAGACCAGTGGGGTTAGGCACGATGAGCTCCACGCTCTTCTCCTCAGCATCGGGTTCCTTGACTGAGGGGGCCGGCTTTGTCTCGATCGGTGCCGCTTCCGGGATCTTGGGCGTGGCAAGCGCTTGTTCCGCCGCCAGCTGCACAGCGTCCAATTCGTCACCCCCGGCGGCGGCGACGACGGCTGCGATGGTTCCCTCAGTCAGCGGCGCGTTCGTCATACGAGTCCTCTGTTGCTGGTCCGGAGTCAAGGATTCAACCGCCATCTGGGTGATCATCACAGCGCTGCCCAGGTCGACGAGGATGAGCGCACTATCCCCCTTCTCCAGGGCTTGCCTAAGTGCTCGCTCAACCTTTTCGAAGCTGGTCCCCAGGCGACCATCCTCGGTGCCGCCGGCGGGGAATACGGGCACCGGGTCCTCGCCGGCCATCTGGCTGGCTAACTCGGCGAGGCCAATGGCTAAGTCCTCGCTGTGGGTGACGATCACGATGCTGACCACGCGTTCACTCCTTGTCTCGTGGTTGTCTCTGCTCAATACAGAGGGGCTACGCTTCCAGAGCGGAAACGAGCTCCCGGCAGAAATTGGGGATGTCGGCCACGACGCGTCCCCAGACCAGGTTATCCTCGCGGAAGGCGGACTCGTCTACCCAAGTGGCCCCGGCGTTGATCAAGTCGTCCTTGATACCCTGGGATCCGGTAGCACGATGGCCCGCTACGATGCCGGCCGAGATCAACACCAGGCCGGCGTGGCAGATGGCGCCAACGATCTTCCCTTGCTCGTAGGTCTGGCGCACCAGGTTGGTGACGCCTTCGTACCGGCGGAGTTTATCGGGAGCCCATCCGCCAGGCACGACCACGCCGTCGAAATCATCCGCTGTGACGTCGTCGGCGCTTACCTGGGATGTTGCCGTCAGGCAGCCGTGTTTGCTGGCGTAATCGGCCCCGCCTCTGGGACCGACTATGGTGACGTCGGCTCCCTCTTCCTTGAGCCTCATAAACGGGACCCAGAACTCCAGATCCTCGTATCCAGGTCCTACCAGTATTGCGATCTTCTTCCCTTCCAATCTCATCGGTCTGCTTCCTCCTGTGACTAGGAACTGCTGTCGGACGCGTGCCGGACGCAGGCTGGACAGTCTCGGACCTCGGTGGGCGACATATCCGGCCTCGTTCCTTCCCCCACGTACCCGGTGGATCCGCAGCGACAGGCGTACCATCCCTCATCCACTGACTCAAAGGCTTTGCCGGGTGAAGTGAGATCGATCGCTTCAACTCCAGTCTTCCAACGAGCGTTGGTGATGAGCGTCTGGCAGCCGCCTGCTTGAAGGCGGTCGGCGTAGAGCCGGAAATGGTGGCAGTGCCGCATCAGCAAGACGGCTGCCGTGACGTCCGACGGGACGGGGAAGTCGAGGGCGTTGGCGCAGATGACGTGGAGACTACGAGGCAGATCCAGGCCAACGATATCCAGCGCGTGCGCCAGGATCAGCGGGTTGATCTCCACCGCGGTCACCCTCTGTGCGCGCTCCGTCAAGCGGAGTGCCAGACGGAGATCGCCCGCACCGATTTCGAGGACGATGTCCTCTGGATCGATGTGAGCGAGCACGGCCTCGTAGACCTGATCGTCGTAAGGGCTGAACCACCCCTCCCAGCCTATCAGGCCGTGACGATCGGCGAGATGAGCGAAGTCGAGAGCAAACTGACATCGTCCGGCTTCGGTGCGTTCTTCCAGGCGACGAACAGCACGCTTCAATACTTGACTAACGGCGGGTCCCACTCCCTTTCAGGTTCTGAGCGATGACTTCAGCCTCTCGGAGCGTCATCGCCAGTCGCGAACCTTTCTTCCCTGTGTCTGCCTTCTGCTCCTCGTCCTTCGGGGGAGCTTCAAACTTCTCAGTGTCCTTGTTAACGTCCGCGGCTGGCTCAGGCGCTTTGGTCATCACTCGAACCCTTGTCCCCGGGCGATCCTGCTGATCAACCCTCTTCGTCAGAATTTGGGCTGTCTCGGCCCTTGCGGTTCTTCAGGATTGTCCAGCCCGACCGGGACATCATCGCGTACCAGAAACCGATCCAGGCAACTGGGAATATGATCATGCTCGGAATTTTACCCACGTTCCAGAACATGAACTCGCTGATGATCAGCGGTACGAGAAAGATCACCGCCCAGCCCCACGTGGGGATCCACTCGAAGGCAGCGGTCGTCTCCGCCTGTTCCTCGGCCTTCGATCTAGCTCTCTGTCGTCCTCCGCCGCGCTTTGTCACAGTATCCCTTTCAGCCTCTGACCAATCAAGCCGCGGGTATCGGTACTTCGGCAGTTCGGCAGGGCTCGTCGACGCCGAGCTTCTCTGCTACGAGGTCGACAGTATCCTCGGCCATCAAGCGGGCCGTAGTTACCTTTCCGCCGGTGATGGTCACGAAGCCGCCGACTCCGTCCAGCTCTTCGTGGTCGAGCACGAAATGGGCCCTGCTCACCTCGCGCCCTGTCTCCTCGCCGCTCAGCTCCTCCGGGGGTTCGTAGAGCGGTCGCACGCCGGCGTAGCAGCGCTGGATCCCCATCTCCTCGATCTTGGGCACCATCTTCATGCATTCGGTGAGGACGATGTCGACCTCCCATTGCTCGATGGCGTAGTCATCGGGATCCTCGATCTCCTTGGACGTGGTTCCCAGCACGATGGTGGTCCCAACGGGGACGATGATATCGCCATCGGAGGGGTAGTGACAGCGATTGATGCAGCGGTGCACCGGGCGGCTGTCCAGTACGATCATCGTACCGGGGCTCAAGACCATGGGGATTTCGATGCCAGCCAGTCGTCCGACTTGGTCGGTCCAGGGGCCCGTGGCGTTGACCACGCATTCAGCCCGAACCTCGAAGATCTCGCCCGTGTTCTGGTCCTTCGCTCGAATGCCGACCGCCTGCCCGTTTTCCACAAGGATGTCAGTCACTGGGGTGAACAGGAACACTTTGGCGCCCAGTTCCTTGGCCGCGTTCACGCTGCCGATGCACACGTCCCAGCTGTCAATGCTTCCATCCGGCACTGCCACTGCCGTGCGCACTTCGGGTGACAGCGCAGGCTCTGCTTTCAAAGCCTCCTCGGCGGAGAGCACCTCCGTCGGAATGCCACACGCCTCGCAGCCGTCCAGGAACCTCGGTAGGAACTCCTCGTCCTCGTCGGTCAAGGTGATGAAGAGCCCGCCGGTCTCCTCGATCGCCTGAGGCACGATACGGCGCAGGATGCGGTTCTCCTCGATGCACTCGACGGCAGCTGGCTGATCTTTCACGGCGTAGCGTCCCCCGCTGTGAAGGAGGCCGTGGAAGTTGCCCGTGGTTCCCTCGGAGAGGTTCCCACGCTCGAAAAGCATCGCGTCTATACCCCGCAGCGCCAAATCGCGCAGGACGCTGCACCCCGTGATGCCCCCACCGATTACGACAACTTGAGTCTCTAGCTTTTCCATAGTCACCTTCTTTCTTACTTCGTTGACACTGACTCTGTTCAACTACTCGCTCTTGAGTTCCTCGATCAGTGGCGGGATGACCTCCTCCCATTCGTCGATGACACCAATGTGAGCTGCCTTGAAAATCGGGGCGTCCTCATCCTTGTTGATGGCCACGATCGTCTTCGATGAGCCGGCTCCCGACATATGCTGAGGTGCGCCCGAAATCCCGATGGCGATGTAGAGCTGAGGGGCCACGATTTTACCTGTCTGTCCCACGAGACGGGAGTGAGGTACCCATCCGCTATCGGCGGCGGGTCGGGACCCTCCAATGGCGGCATCGAGCACCTCGGCCAGTTTCTTGGCATGCTCGAACCCTTCCTCGTCCCCCATCCCGCGGCCGCCACTGACGATGATGTCGGCGCGATCGAGGCTTGGTCCTTCCAGAGCCTCCTCTTCGACGACAAGGTCGACAATGGGCACCTGTGGGGACGTCAGGTCGACATCCAGGGCCTGAACTGAACCGTCGCGTGAGGCATCAGCAGAAAGCGGTTCAAATGATAGGGAGCGCATCGTGGCCACTTGAATAGGCCCGCTGGCGGTCATATGGGCCATGGCCTTTCCGCCGTAGACGGGGCGCAGCCAACGTATGGAGCCGTCTTCAATCTCGAAGCCGGTGCAGTCCGGGATGATACCGGTCTTCAACCGATAGGCCAGGCGTGGCGCCACGTTGCCGCCGCTTCTCTCGTCGTGAGGGAATATGATCACGTCCGGCGACAGCTGATCGATGGCCTGCTCTACCGCTTCGAGCAGGAGATCCTCCTCAAGCGACTCGAGCTGAGAATCCTCGACTACAAAGACCTCATCGGCGCCGCGCTGGATCAGCTCAGGCGCGTGCTGCGCCGCACCGGCGCCAACCAGCAACGTCCGGACGCCGCCTCCGCCAAGTTCTTCGTTCAGTTGTCGGGCAGCGGTCAGTGCCTCCAACGGAGCAGGTGGCAGTTCGTCGCCAGAAACAGCACAGAAAGTCAAAACACTCATCTCATCACCCCTATCCTAGATCAGCTTCTCCTGTCGAAGATACTCCACCAAGCTCTTGGCTTTCTCCGGTCCTGTGTCTCCCTCGATCAAGTGACACTCAACATCTCGTTCAGGGATGAATAGCTCTTCCATCTCAATCGCCGCTGATCCAAATCCCAGAGTACCGGGATCGATACCCAGCTCGTCGGCGGACCAGACCGGGATCTCCGCCCGTCGGGCGGCCAGCATGCCTCTGACCGACGCGTAGCGCGGCACGTTGCTCTCATCGTTGGTGACTGTGGCGACGAAGGGGGTGGCGGTCTCCAGGATCTCGTAGCCTGCCTCTACGGACCGCCTCATGCTCACCTGGCCGTTCTGCCGCTCGATGTTGGCCAGGATGGTGGCACAAGGAAGGCCCAACTCCTCCGCGAGGAACGGTCCTACAAGCCCCAGTTCCACGTCGCCAGCTTGACGACCGCACAGGACAGCATCGAAGTCCCCGACCTTCTGGATCGCTGCCGCCAGGATTTGGGCCTTGCCAAAGGCGTCGGCATCCTCAAAAGCAGGATCGGTGACGCGGATAGCCTGATCCACGCCCATCGCGATGGCCTGATGGAGCGACTCCACGGTGTCCTCGTCGCCGATGGTGATGACGGTGACCTTCCCGTCCGTCTTCTCCTTGAGCTGCAGCGCCACCTCGATGGCCACCTCATCATAGGCGCTGATGACCAGTGGGTGTGTTCCCCGGATCTGCTTCATCTCTTCGGGGTCGATCTCAAACAGATGGGGAGGGACCTCAGGATCGATGATCTGCTTCATACAGACAATGGTATGCACGTTGCACCTCGTCCTTTCAGGGTTGTAACGTCTGACCGTCTCAGAAAACTTGCTAGCTGCTCACCTTGTGCTCTCCCTGAAGAAGCGTTCAAGAGAGGGTTCAATGCATAGATCGCCGGACATCGGAGCGCATCTCCCAGCACATGAACCACCCTGCGATGCACGCCCTTCGCTCCGACCAGCGCACGTATAGGTCGTGCGCTGGGAGCACCAAGCGAGTAACTACCTTCTAGCTATGACGCTGTCATTATCACATATGGGAGAGAACTAGGAGCTCAAGGGCCTCTCCTAGTTCTCTCCCGTTTCCTACATCACGGGCTAGATTCTACCCGATGGCACATTGTCTATCTAGACCCAGTCGAAGGTGCGCTCGACGGCCTTCTTCCAGCCCTGATAGAGCTCCTGGCGGATCTCCTTGTCCATCTGAGGCTCCCAGGTCTTGTCGACGTTCCAGTTCTCACGGAGGGACTCCACGTTGTCCCAGAACCCGACGGCCAGGCCAGAGGCGTAGGCCGATCCGAGCGCCGTGGTCTCGGTTACGGACGGGCGGATGACCGGCACGCCGAGGATGTCGGCCTGGAACTGCATGAGCAGCTCGTTGTAGACCATGCCGCCGTCGACCTTGAGGGCCTCCAGCGGGACACCCGAGTCCTTCTCCATGGCGTCGAGCACCTCGCGGGTCTGGTAGGCGGTCGCCTCCAGCGCGGCGCGAGCGATGTGGTACTTGTTGATGTAGCGGGTGAGGCCCACGATCACACCGCGGGCGTCGCTACGCCAGTAGGGTGCGAAGAGGCCGGAGAAGGCGGGTACGAAGTAAATCCCGCCGCTGTCCTCGACCTCCTTGGCGAAGTCCTCGATGTGCTTCGAGAAGTCGATCATGTCGAGGTTATCGCGCAGCCACTGGACGAGGGCGCCGGTGATGGCGATGGAGCCCTCGAGGGCGTAGACGGCGTCGTTGTCGCCCATCTTGTAGCCAAGGGTGGTGAGTAGGCCGCTCTCACTGACGACGGGCTTGGTGCCGGTGTTGAGGAGCATGAAGCAGCCCGTGCCGTAGGTGTTCTTCGCCTCACCGGGGCTGTAGCAGGTCTGGCCGACGAGGGCCCCCTGCTGGTCGCCGAGGGCGCCACAGACCGGGATCTTGGCGCCGAAGGGGCCGTCCTCGGTGGTGTGACCGTAGAGGTCTGGGTCGCTGGAGGGGCGGATATCGGGGAGCATCCTGCGGGGGATACCCATGGTATCGAGGATCTCCTGATCCCAGTCGAGGGTCTCGAGGTTCATGAGCATTGTGCGGCTGGCGTTGGTGACGTCGGTGACGTGGGCGCCGCCGTCGGGGCCGCCGGTCATGTTCCAGATTTCCCAGGTGTCGATGTTGCCGAAGATGGCGTCGCCGCGCTCGGCGGCGGAGCGGAGGCCGTCGACGTTGTCAAGGAGCCACCGGATCTTGGGGCCGGAGAAGTAGGTGGCCAGGGGGAGCCCGACCTTGGGTCGGAAGCGGTCCTGGCCGCCGTCCTCGGCCAAGTCGTCGCAGATGTCCTTGGTACGGGTGTCCTGCCAGACGACGGCGTTGTAGTAGGGTTCGCCGGTGTTCTTGTTCCAGACGACGGTGGTCTCACGCTGGTTGGTGACGCCGACGGAGGCGATCTCCTGCGGCTTGACGCCGGTTTCGTTCAGAGTGCCCTTGATGACGTCCCCGGTGCGGGCCCAAATCTCCATAGGGTCGTGCTCTACCCAGCCGGCCTGCGGATAGATCTGCTCGTGCTCCAACTGGTGGGAGCCAACTACCTCACCGCCGTGGGTGAAGATCATGAAGCGAGTGCTGGTCGTGCCCTGATCGATTGCTGCTGCATATTTCTTCTCTGGCATCTGTGTTACACTCCTTTTTCTGAGTATAGATCGTGCAGCCACATTGTTCGAACGGCCGTTACGTTTGCTTCTTCTCTCGCGCCAGGTCAGCCATGACCTGGATGAGGAGATAAGAAGATGTCGCCCCAGGGTCCTGGTGGCCGATGCTGCGCTCGCCCAGGTAGCTGGCGCGACCCTTCCTGGCCAGCATGGGGATAGTCTCCTTCATGCCCTGTTTGGCGGCTCCCGCCGCTGCTTCCAAAGCCTCGGCGGTGTCGGCGCCGCTGTTCAGCGCTTCCTCCATAGCATCCACGGCCGGGGTGATGGCGTCGACCATGGTCTTGTCGCCGGGGCTGGCCTTGCCGCGCATGACGACACCCTGCAGGGCAGACTCCAAGGCGTGGAGGACGTCCTCGCCCTCCAGCTCGTGCTTGCCCGCCACCGCCATGCCGGCCTGCATGAAGGCCGTGCCATAGAGGGGCCCACCTGCCCCGCCTACGCTGGACACGAGGGCCATGCCCGCGGTCTTGAGGATGGTGCCGGCGTCTTTGTCCTCGGCCGATGAGACTTTCTTCAAGAGGGCCTGGAACCCCCGGTTCATGTTGATGCCGTGGTCGGCGTCACCGATGGCCGAATCGAGTTTGGTGAGATACTTCTTGTTCTCCTCAATGACATCTGCCATACGGTGAAGGCAGGTCAACACGTCATCTGTCGTAATGGGCATCCTGGGCTGTCTCCTTTGCGTAGCGCCATCCACCATCGATAACTTCTCGAATCCAGGGTTCGTTACCCATCCCTGCGGAACGTCCAGGGACGGGTAACGGTGTAGGGCCTACATCTTCCAGCGGAGGCCTGGCGTCTTGACCGGTGCGTCCCAGAGCTCGATCAGCTCGTCATCCATCTTCAGCAGCGTGATGGAGACGCCCTGCATCTCCAAGGAGGTGATGTAGCGGCCCATAAGGTTGCGGACGATCTCCAGCCCCTTCGCCTCGCAGATCTCGTGCAGCTTGCGATAGACGATCGGCAGCTCGATGTCCGGGGTTCCGCCCATGCTGTTGACGAAGGCCAGCACCTTATCGCCTTGCTGGAAGGGGGGATCGACGAGATCGATCTCGACCCACTCTTCCTTGTCCATAGCCCACTCGCGGACGGTGCGCGTGTATGCATCGTCCTCGATGATCGAGAGAGCAAGCCTCTCGGTGATCTCATCCGCGGGCTTCAACTGCGTTCGTTCCTGCCCTGGCTCGCCGTGGATGCCGATGCCGATCTCGACCTCGTCCTCTTCGAGCTCGAAGGTGGGCTCCCCAGCCTGTGGGACGGTGCATGGGGTGAGAGCTATGCCCATGCTGCGTCCGTTGATATTGACCTTGCGGCACAG
>CAZQXX010000105.1:0-10728 GCA_964597105.1 uncultured Anaerolineales bacterium | reverse complement strand
GCGACTCCCACGTCATCGACACCCAGGCGGCGTCCTCCAGTTCATACGTCACATTGGATGCCCCGGTCTCCGCCTCGACGCAGATTAACTCCCACGTGTTGGGACGGAAAGGATCCTGAGTCCGCAGATAGACGAACGTCTCGCCATCTGGCGACCATATGATCTCGCACACCTCCAGGCCGGGAGGCACAGACACTCCCGATATCCGCTCCCCGCCCAGGGTTTCCACGACCATATCCTCTCCTGCGTTTGCTATGGCCAATCGGCGGCCGCTCCTCGAGCGTGCCCAGATGTCGCCGTGGCGCTCGGATTTGCCTTCGTCGACGTGCAGCCTCCAGAGCGGCCGGTCCCAGCAGACGCCGCCTCCGCCGTCCGGCACGCCCTCCCGGGCGTCGGTGTAATAGAACATCTGGCTGTCTGGCGACCAGAACAGCCCGCCCAGACCCGCGGCTCCCAGCCCTCCGCACGTCTGGAGTTGGGATTGGACCACGGTCTCAGTCTTGGTCTGCTGATCTACAAGCATCAACTGCTCGAGCTTCTCCTCCTCTGTGTATCCGCTCTCCGCATCGCACGGATAGCTGATCACGTCGACACGCCGCCGTCCATCGGGCGAGGCGTGAGTCTGAATCACCTCCGGTTCTCGCACGGCTACAATGGTGGCGGCCATATCAGGGCTGGGTGAGGGCGTCACCTCCATCTCCTCGCCCGACAAGGGCGTCGGCGACGGTGGAACCGGGGTCGCTGAAGGGCGTGGCGTCCGCGTCGCCTCCATCCTCGGAGCCGCGCTAGCCTGGAACGACCGGGGTGGCGTGGGAACCGGCGTCCCGGTCGGCGGGAGCGTCATTGTCCGCTGAACTGCGGGCTCTGCGCCAGCACAAGACGTCAGAAGGATGGCCACGATTGTGGTGATCGGGAGGATAATACGGCGTAACATAGAAGCGTTCCCCTTCTAGCGGTGATCGCGACAGGCCCAATCCCGCGATAGATTGGCGATGTCGCATTGAATCAGTTCTTCGTAAACCTCGACCACTAGCTCACCATTCGCCCTCACCCCGATGGCTCGGCACCCGACGCCGCAAGGGTCGCACGTTGGTAACCCCTCCCGAACCCCCTCCACCCGATCGAAACGGTCCAGGCCCGGGAAATAGACCACGCCGATCGAGGTGGGATAGCGGTCGTGCTCGCTTCGGTAACCCTCATACCGCCGGAAGAGTTCCTCGCCTGCCACAATCGCGGGCTCAAGGCGTCGCCGGTGGTAGGCAAATGGAGATAGCGTGGTGTGGAGGGCGATGACCGCCACGGAGCCGGCGCACAGCAGGCCGGCAAGGAAAGCCAGGCTTCTCGACCTCTTCTTGAAGATGGCGAGCCAGAGACCTGCCAACGATAGGAAGAAGACGAAGGTGACAACCGAGAATTGAACGAGCCAAAACGCCAGCGTCGATCTGTCCAGGACAATCTCGTACATTGACGCCAAGCCTCCTTACGGGACATATCTCAAGCTGTTGAGCGCAACTTCCGCAGCGCCTGCCCCGCCCAGGCGAGCAGGGCGCCGAGCATCAGCAGAGGGGCGCTGAAGACCAGGTTCTGCAAGAAGATCACCGCCAGCCCACGGTAACCGTAGTCATAATGACGAGCTGCCGTCACCAGGTTTCCTCCCACGAAATAGGCGACGCCCAGGAGAATCGCGGCTGTACCTACCAGGCAGCAGCCGACCATGACCGTCCTCAGAGCTGACCTTGAAGGTTGGAGCGGAGACTCATTGACTCCGAGCGGTCTCAGTAGCCAGGCCGGCGGATCGAGCAACCAGGCCGCGACGAACAGCGACGCCGTGAGAGGCACCAGGCCATACAACAGGAAGAACCTGCCGAGCCCGAAGCCGGCGAAATCATCTTTGACCACCGCCCTCCGGTAGCTCTGGAGCACGTCAACGGCGTACACGCAGGACACGATCACGCTGATAACCCCCGCTGCCATCAGGACACGGCTCAGAATGACACGCACGTCCACCTCCTGGTCTGCGGATCGTCCTCTACTCGAAAACGCCGATTTCCACATAGTATCTTGCCCCACCACGCTCGGCGAAGAAGGCCACTATGCTCCGGGAGCTCCTCAGATTCGCCGCCGTCCCACTGCAGCACTGGTAGTGCGAGATACGTGTGTATCCCAACGGGATCTCCTGACCATTGTACCGAACCCCTATCATGCCGTCTCTCCTGAAGAAGTAGAACGGCTCACCGTTTATAAGTTGGAAGCCGAAGGTCTCCTGGTACCCGTAGTGCTCGTTCAATGATTCGCCATCCCGTACGATGTCACCCACAGGAAGGCAGTGCACGGCCCCGCCCTCACGACGTGCCTCGACGTGGGCTGCCTCCAGCACCCAGTGGTCGCCATACGTCCACGGCCCCCACAACGGAGGAACGACGCACGCATCGCCCAGCTCAGCGGAATACACTGTCTCTCTACCGCGCACCACGTCTACGGATACGTTCTGCCCTCCGCTCTGCGTGGTCGTGACCGTCAGGCTTGCTACCAGGTGCTCATCGCCCAGGATCGCCGTGCACTCGGCGCGACAGGGAACGCGGGGACTCCTGGCTTGCTTCGTCCGGTTCTTGCTCAGAATCTCCTCCTGAGTCCCTTCCACCGGCACGAAGGTTAGCGGTTCGAGCGCCCGGCCCTCCTCCAGCAGGTGCTCCTCGATGCTCAGTTCTGGAGGCAGCTTGGAGGGCGCTTCGACCTGTGCCGCCTTGGAAAGGATGCAGCCGCTCACCGAAATGCCGATAAGCGCCAACAGCGTGCCCCGCTGCCGGGTGTGTGATGAATCGACTCATACGACCTCCCATTCACGCCCAGGCTCTTTTCCTTCATCCCTCTCACCTGTGACTCCCTGCACGTCCCATTTCCTCCTTCTTCTCCTCATCATCGCCCACGAGTAGCAGATACGCTTCCTCCAGCGTCGGCTCCACCGCAACGGCCGGATACCCCGGAGGTACCCGCCCCACCGCGCGCGCGACCGTCCCATTGTCGGACTCGATCCTCCGGCTTACGCGGCAATCGGGAGGCAGACGATCCACGCCGCCTCGACCAACGCATACCTCATGGACCTGACCGGCGCAGCCGCGGCGCAGTTCCTCGATTCCCCCAGCGTGGCACACACGCCCTTCCTTCAACACCACGACCTCCTGCGCCCCCTGCGCGACGTCGTCTGGGACGTGGGTGCTGAACAGCACCAGGGCCTCGGCTGCCCGCCGCCGTAGTTGGCTGAATACCGTCTGGCGTTCTTCGATGTCGAGGTTGCGCGTGGGCTCGTCGAGGAGGAGCAAGGCCGGATGGCCAAGGAGTGCCTGAGCCACCCCCACCATGCGGATCTGCCCGGCCGAGAGCGCCGCGAAGGGGCGGGTGGCGACCTCCGCCAGCCTCAGGTCCGCCAATAGCCTCTCGGCCTGCCCCTCGCTGTGACATCCCTTCAACCGGCCCAGGTGGGCCAGGAGCCGTCGCGGCGTCAGCTGTCCGGGGAACTCCAGCTCCTGCGGCAGGTACCCGAGATGGGCTCGCAGGAACCGCGGGTCTGGCCAGAGCCGTCGCCCGCGCCAGAGGATCTTGCCGGAGTCCGGGCGCAACGCGCTTGCCAGGCAGCGGAGCAGCGTGGTCTTACCCGAACCGTTCGGTCCAAGAAGGGCCACGATGCCGTGCTCGAGGGCCAGATCGACCTCCCGGAGGGCAGGCGTCGCCCCGTACGACTTCGCCAGACCGCTCACGAGGAGCATCAGGCCCAGGCCTTCTTCCTCACGAGCTGCCCCGATTCCCATACCAGGACCAGGCCCAGGGCTGCGGAGACCACGCACGTCAGGACAACCATCGTCGACCCGTTGATCTGTGCCAGCAACCAGGCCACGGCGCTCTGCGCCTCCATCGCCTGCTCCATCGCCTGCCACCACGCTAGCAGCACGAAGGTGCCCCACAGACCCAGCGGCAGGACGGCGCCCGACGTCGGGCCCCAGCGCAGCGTGGCATAGAGCCCTATGCCCGCCAGCGTCAACATCGGGCCCAGCCAGACCAGGAGTAGACGCCACAGCACCAGCTGTGGGCCGCCGACCCAGATCATCCCCAGAAGGGTCAGTGAGAGCAGGCTATCGAAAGCCAGCACCGCCATCAGCCGGGCGTAGAGAAGCTCCGCCGCCCCCACCGGCGTCAATCGCTCCAATTCCCAGAGCGTGCGCGTCTCCGGGCGGAACGCGTAAGCTACCCCGCCCGCTGCGAGCACGGGGGTCACGAGGACGAAGAGCAGGGCCAGCGAGCTACCTCCTTCAACCGCAGCCGCCGCCAGGCCGAGGAGAAGCACCAGCCCGCCCGCCCACCATAAGGGCGCGTGCAGGAGCGCGGCCTGCGACCAGGCCAGTGCCAGCCATGCCCGAGGGCTCCGGTGGGGCTCCCTAGCGCGGGCGGGAGGCAAAACGGGTTCGATCGCCGCCAGCAGGCGGGCATGATCTCGCGGTCCCGGCTCGAGTCCGCCTTCGTCGCTGGCCAGGAGATCCGCCAGCTCCTGGAGATCCCCCAGGCTCTGTCGCTGCTCGTCGTCCAGGCCGGCGGTCAGCCGCTCCACTCTATGGTTCATGGGCCAGCACCTCCCGACGCTCCAACTCAGCCTTCGCCTGTCTCAATGCGTAGTAGAGACGGCTCTTCACGGTTCCCACGGGGCGGTCGACCACCTCTGCGATCTCCCGAAGACTCAGGTCGTGGTAGAACCGCAGGATCAGCACCTCCCGGTGATGCGGCTGCAGCCTCTGCAGAACCTCACCGACCTCCGCCCGTGTGGAACGCCGCTCTGCCACCCTCTCGGCTCCTTGAGACGACGCCGCCAACCACGCGCCGTCGTGGGGGCCTGCGGAGATCTCACAGCGGTAGGAGGCTGACCGAAACGCGTCGTACGCCAGGTTCCGGGCGACGGTGAAGAGCCATGGTCTGAACGTGCGCGGAGCGTTGCCCTCGTGAGAGAGCACGCGTACGAAGGTGTCGTGGACCAGGTCTTCTGCCATCTGTTCGTCGTTCGTCATCCTGCATAAGAAGCGGCGTATCGGGCTGTGGTAACGCTCGATCAGCTCCGCCAACGCGCTCCGATCCCCCTCGCGGGCGCGTGCGTACAGTAGCTCATCCGTCGGCATGGAGGCCCATTCCCTTTCCCCCCTTGCGACGGGCGCTGACCCAGGCGTTCGCGACGAAAGAGAGCGTCCCGAGCCCGGCCAGCGCCCAACGGTTGAGCGCGTAGCTGGCCTGCTCGACGGGCCAGCTGTACTGGAACAGGAACAGGGGCCCCGTGAGTTCTCCCCGGGTCTGGACCTCGAGGAACCAGTAGCTCATCACCAGGGCTGCCGCTGCCCAGTGGCTCTGGGTCGCATTGCCCGCCAACAGGGAAAGGCCTGTCAGGAGCAGGCTTGGCCCCAATGCTGGAGCCAGCAGCTGCCTCAGCCGAGCGGCGCCAGACATCAGGCGGAGGGAACCGTAACCCAACGCGGCTGCGAGGGTGACGAGGGCCAGCGCGACCCCAGTCCGTACCATCGGGAGGCGCCAGCGCGATTCGGGGTAGGAGACACGGAGCTCCGCCATGCCCGCCTCGCCCTCGACCGTCATAAGGTGCGCCGTCATCAGTCCCCCGGAGAGCGGTAGGATCAGCTCAAAGGCGCGCGCTGCCTCATACGCCCTCATCTCCATCCCGTCGGCGCCACCGAGTACTTGGTGCAACAGGGCGAAGGCCGGGATACCCAGGAGCAGTAGGAGGGTGCTCGCTCCCACTGAGAGTCGCGCCTCGTACCACAGAGCCGGCCTACTGCGCATCGTGGCCCTCCCGCAGCCAACTCAGCACCTCGTCCCGCGCCATGCCGTCGAACTCATCCGCCCGCAGCCGGAAGGCGCGCAGGATCTCGATGATGCTGGCCTCGCCGCCCTCCTTGTAGAGGTCCAGGAGGATGGCGGGCACGTAGTCCTGCTCTTGCCCCGGGGCCATGTGCTCCGTCGAGGTGGCGATCCGATCGGAGAGGCATTCCACGTCGCCATCGCAGTGATGGTGCATCCAGATGAAGGTAGCCGTCTGCCGTACGTGCCAGGGAAGAGCCCCGCCTGACCCGCCCCCGCCCAGCTCCCACAGATCGTGGAGCAATGCCTCCCACACCAGGGGGAAGTCGTAGGCTCCGGGGTCGCTGACATGGTAGAGGACCAGGCGGCCGATCACGATCACGGCGCGTCCGTCCGAGGGCGGTGTGCCCTCCGGCAGCAGCCCGGGCTCGAGCACCATCACCGTCAGCCCTTGGACCGGCACGTCGGGCATGAATCGCCGCAGATGCGCCAGCGCCTCCCGGTACGCCGAGGTCATGGACCGCACCTGGGGAAGGGTGTCTCGGGCCGTGATCAGGGTGGTGTCCTCGATCTCCTCTGTCACCAGGAACGGTGAGCCCACCAGGTAGATCCACGTCGCGTCCTGGGACTCGAAGACGTTGGGACCAGCCGCCGGGATATTCGCTCCAAAGCGCAGATCGCCGTACCCCTCCAGCGTAAGACGGAACGCGTGGGGCTTCACGCCGCCTGCCGTCGACGTGCCCTCCCCGGGCACCTGGGGATACCAGCTCAGTCCAGGGGATAGACGCACGCCCCTGGGGTGGATGAAGTGCCGGGCGACGGGGACGCCATCCTCCAACGTGGTCTCCCAGATGCGTCCAACGTAGCGCAGCTGCACGCTGAGCCGTTCCCCCGGCGCCAGGGTCTCCGGCAGCGCCAGCCTCACCGTCCCGTCTTCCTGCGCGTAGCTGACGCTCGCCTCGGTGACCTGGAGCGAGGGGTGCAGGGCCAGGTTGAGGTGCTGAATGGCTGCACTGCTCTCATTCTGCAACCTCATCACGGCGTCGAAGTCAGCGTGCTCGCCGGCGCTCATGTCGAGCGTGATGTCGTATGCCTCGATGGTTGCACCCACGGCGGCCGGGGTGGGTTGCGCGTCCGCGGAGCTCTGGGTTCCCGCGTCCATCGCCACGATGGGGGATACGTAGCGCGCGCCTGCGAAGGTTGCCAACGTCAACCCCGCCGCGATCACCACGCCGCCCGGCACGGAGGGTCGATGAAAGCGGCGGCCCGTCTCTCGCCAGCTCAACACCCCCAGCACAAGTATCGACAGCCCGATGTAGAAGAGGTTGAACCAGCGGAACGTGTCTCCGTAAGCCAATCTGCGCCACAGCTCCGAATGGTAGCTGATCGTCCCCTGGCGCATGAAGTTCAGGAGAGAAAGATAGGGCAATCGGTCGACCAACATCGTTGGGCCGAGGAGAAAGGCCAACCAGCCGGCCGCGAGGAGCGGGTAAGACCACCGCCCCAGCGAAAAGCGGCGGGCCAGCCACCAGGCGCCCATCGCGGTGAATGCGAGCGTCAGCGCTCCCTCACCCACGAATGGTGGTATGCCGGTCAGCAGGGACGCCCGAGGGCCCTGGCGCCCGGCGACGATCAGTGGATGTGCCAGGAAGGGCAGGAGAGCCGTCACGTCGGCCAGCCACCGTCCGATCGTGACCTCGACCCCGGTGGGGAATGTCCATTCCAGCTCGCTGGCTCGGGCGCGCTCCGGTCGGGTCGCACTGAGGCCTGCCGTGAAGAGGCCCACCAGGCTGAGGATGCCGATAGATAGACGGCCTATCGTCGTCTCCAGCGTTCCCAGGGCGGTACGGGCCCCCTCCCAGGCATCGGCCACGTACCAGAGCAGTGCCGCCGTCAGCAGGTGGAGCAGTGGATAGGACCACTGCACGACCAGCAGCCGGAGTTCCACCCCGTATGCCTTCGTCAGCCGCCTCACGGCCCGTCGCAGATCAGACACCGACTACCTCCTGCGCCGGCAGGCCCTGCATCACCGCGACGTACCCGTCCTCGACGCCCGGTTCAAGCGGTTTTGGGTGGCCGGGGGGAGGCTCGCTGGACAACAGGCGCGCTTCCATCTGCCCGTCCCGGATCCGGCTTCCCAGCACCGGGTAACGCGCTTCGAGCCTCGGCCAGGCCTCGGTGCCTACGTCCACCTGCCACACCATGCCGCGGGCTCTCTCCCTCAGGTCTCGAGGAGTGCCGGTGTACACGATCCGTCCGCGGTCCAGGACAGCAAGCCCTGAACAGCTTGCCTCTACGTCGGCGACGATGTGCGTGGACAGAATCACGCTGCGCTCCCGCGAGAGCCGTGCCAGCATGTTGCGGAAACGGATGCGCTCCTCCGGATCCAGCCCGGCTGTGGGTTCGTCCACCACAAGAAGCTCTGACTCGTCCAACAGTGCTTGCGCGATTCCGAGACGCTGTTTCATCCCGCTGGAAAATCCCCCGACTTTGCGCCCCGCCGCCTCCGCGAGGCGGACCTCCCGCAGCACGGCTTCCACCTGCTCGGGCCGGTCCGACGCGGGGATGTCCTTCATTGCCGCCACATAATCCAGGACGCCGAACGCCGTCAGGCTGCCGTAGAAGTCGAAGTTTTGAGGGATGTAGCCGAGCCGTTGGCGTACCCACCCCGGCTTCCTGACCACGTCCACCCCGTCGATGGTTACCCTGCCCGAGGTCGGCAGGAGTACCGTGGTCAGGATGCGCATGAGCGTCGTCTTGCCGGCGCCGTTCGGGCCGAGCAACCCGAACATCCCGCCGCCAATGTGCAGTGAGACGTCGTCCAGGGCGCGCACCTGGCCGTAATCCTTCGTCAACCCTTCAATGTGTATGTCCATGAGAAGAACCTCCCTGTCTCCTAGTCTACCACACTCATGAGACGTGGTGGGCAGCAGAGAGGTTCAAAACTCGTCTCCTATGTCCCAGGCTTCGGCGTGATCCCCGATTCTGGTTCATTCACCCGGTATCGGGATGACCGCCAGGGTGTCTGGATTCCCAATCGGGCCAGCCGTGCTGCGCAACGGGCCCCGGAAGGGATCACCACCCGCTGTCCCCGGCTCATATCCACCATTCACGGGTTCTTGCCTTCTCGTGTGACGGCTCTGCCCGGCGCCCCTGGCGATTCTCCTCCTTCTCCTCCCCTTGCCGGGTTCGGGCTTCGCTTCGGATCTGTGCAATGACGATGACGGCTGCGAATGTCACGATCAACAGACCCAGCACGAGGCTGACAATCCCCATATCTCTCCTCCGCGTTATCTCGCTCCGGCGGCGTCCTGCCCGATCAGTCCGCGAACTCTAGGTCCCCCGTCTCCGGATCCAGCCACCACGTCTTAGCACACCGTGCCGTTGTGATGAGTGTCCCAGGTCACTCGTCCGCCTACTCCCCACCTGAGGGGATAGCGTCGCCAGGGGAAAATCCTCCGGTAGTGACGGCTCACACTGGGCATCATCCTTCCTCATGTGACCGCACCACGCCGATCAGAATCCCCGGCAGCAGGTCCTCCGACGCCGAGCGATGACCAACGATCCAGTGACCACGGTGATCAAACCCCTTGTAGACTCTGTCGAATATCGGCGTCTCACCGTCCAGCCAGCCCACGGGTCAGTCCACCGCCTCCCTGCTCTCCGCCAGCACCTTGGTCTGACCCCCGGAGGGCACGTACACCATCACCGTTCGGGCCGCCTCGAACGAATCCTCCTCGTCACACGGGCCCTCCATCTCGACGTAGACCAGGTGCTCTCCGTCGGGGCTCAGACGCGCGTGCCCCAGGTGGCAGCCGCTGCTGGCGTCTCGGACCAGCGTCTCCTCTTTGCTCACCAGGTCTCGCAGGACGAGCGAGCCATCCTCCCGGTGGTAAGCCAGCCACTGCCCGTCGGGCGAGATGTCCCCGATGCAGCGGTTGCAGACAGCCGTGTCATCCAGTGGGAAGACCTTCTGGAACTCGCCCGACGCCACATCAAGTCGGAGAAGCTCGCTATACCGGCCGCGGAAGGCAGGGATGAACGCGCCCCCGCTCTCCACCCAGACCCGCATGCGCGCGAAGAAGATCCCGTCCCCCTCCGGCGTCCAGGTGACCGGCATCAGATGGTATGGCTTCTCGAACGTCTCCTCCACCAGGATCCGCATGTCGCTCCCATCCGCTTCGCTGATGCTCACCCTGCACCGGCTGGTGTCCTCCGGGCCGTCGGCGTCACCCCCATCCATGTCCGTGGTACTCCACACGATCCGTTCGCCATCGGGCGACACGAGGAAATCTAGGCGCGCCTCTTCCCGCTCCAGCTCTGGCTCGACGGTCTCGACCTGGCCGCTGACCACGTCCAGGATCTGAAGCGCGCCCCTCTCCTCGTCCCAGCACATCACGCGTTCGCCTGCCACCTGGCATTCGGTCGATGACCACGGGACGTAGGCTGGGTTCAGCCTGCACTGTTCTTTCCCGTCCGGTCTGACCAGCACGAAGGCTCGTTCCGTCCCTCTCCGCCCCAGTGAGGGCACCATCACCAGCGCCGAGCACTCCAGATCGGCGCACCGCGATGGGACCACTTCTGCAACCGTCGTGAGCGTCGCAGACGGGGTCTGGTTAACGGCGGGCGAGGCTGTACGCCCAGGTGATTCCGTCGCCCGCGTGGTCGTGGCGCGCTGCGCTGCAGTTGGCGACCGCGTGGGAGGGGGAGGCGATGAGGTGCCTGTTCCACGTCCCCCCGTACACCCGCTGAGAGCGGTTGCCGCGATGAGAAACATGGCCGATATCAACCGGACGGCCTCAACGACCTGCATACACGAGTTCTCCCTTACTTATCTACCGGGCTCATACTCTCGACGATGCGCAGCGTCTGCTCCAGCGT
>CAZQXX010000104.1:4286-10736 GCA_964597105.1 uncultured Anaerolineales bacterium | reverse complement strand
TCCTACTCCAGAGGGCAGCTGACGGACGACCAGCCGGCCAGGCCGCCGAGCACAACGGTCACATCGTCGTAGCCGGCACGCTGCAGCAGACTGGCGGCAATCATAGAGCGCAGGCCACTACCGCAGAAGATGTAGACGTGCTGATCATGAAGCACCTCTTCCATCCGCTCGGGCAGCTGCGTAAGGTGAATGTTATGCGCTGTTGGGATCTCGCTGCCCCGAACCTCCTCTTCACTGCGCACGTCAAGGATCCAGGGCTCGTCCTCTCGATCGAGCCGCTCACAGAGCTTCTGCACGGTAATCATGCTAGTGCTCTCGCTTGCCAGCCCGGCCGTGTGCCAGGCGAGCATCCCACCAGCCAGGAAGCCAACTACATCGTCGTACCCCATCCGGGCCAGACGACGGACTGGCTCGCTCACGTCGTTGGTCTCGGACACCAGAAGAATGGGGCGGTTATAGGACAGGAACCAGCCGGCGAAGCTTGCCAGGCGGTCTTCCGGCAGAGACAGGGCGCCGGGCACGTGCGCGGCTCCAAATCCCAGCTCCGTACGCGTATCGACCACCTGGGCATCGGTGGCCTGAGCCGCGAACTCGTACGGGCGCAGCGGAGGCACCGAGGGCACAGAGCCGATAAGCGGAGGTCCCTTCCGATTGAGAACCTCCATCATCTCAAAATAGGGCGGATACTCCAGCATCCGCCCCACGTTGGCTACGAACGCGGCTTTGCTGGTGTACTGGAGCTTGGGGTTGTGTTTCTTCTCCAGGCCGATGGTCGTCCAGGTCCGCTCGGCGATCGCCGTGCCACAAGGGGAACCCGGACCGTGCGCTGGACAGACGAGGACCTCATCGCCCAAGGGGAGAATCTTGTGGAACAAGCTATCGTAGAGAAGGCCGGTGATCTCGGCAAGGCGATCGCGGCCATAGAAATCGGTTCGTCCCACGTCCCCAGCGAAAAGCGTATCCCCGGTAAAGACGACCCACGGGTCTCCACTCGGATCCCGGAGCAGATAGCTCATATGTCCCAGGGTGTGCCCCGGCGTGTGGAGCGCTTCCAGCTCCAGCCGACCGACGGTGATGGTCTCGCCGTCCGTGATCGGCTCACCGTAATCGTACGCCACATCCCCTTCACCGGAACGGAGCACAACTGCATCGGTCATGTCAGCGATCTCGAGGGAGCCGATGAGGTAGTCTTCGTTCCGATGCGTTTCCAGGACGTGGGTGACTCGCATGCCCGCCTGCGCCGCCATCTCCACGTAAACCCTTGCGTCACGGCGTGGGTCGACGACAGTGGCCTGATTTCCGTCGCCGATGAGATACGAGTAGTGCGCCAATCCCTCAGATTCGATGCGCTCGAAGATCACAACTCCCTCCTCGGTGGCCCTCCCTGGCAGGAACGGGACTCGATCAGAGCCACTTCATGAACATCTCAACGTGATGGTCCCACTCGCGGGTTTCGAGTTCCACCTCAGTTCTGCCCTCTTCCCGCGATGCGGTTACCGAGACGTGTCCTCCTCCACCTTCGAAGACGACGCAACAGCGAGCCTCCCTGCTCAATGAGAGGCCAAGCCCCTCGTCACCGAAATAGTCGATGGCTAGCTTAACGACTTTCTCAGGATGCTTCTCTGTCTTGACGCTGTAAAGGGCCATGATCTCCCCCCTGTCACCCGTCCTGCCACGCCAATTCATCGAGGACGCCGCGGAGCAAGGCAGCGGACTCTCTCAACGCCTCTGTCTCCGCCTGATCCAGATCGAGGTAGACCACGCGTTCCACACCAGCACTCCCGATGACCGCCGGCAAGCTTAAGTAAACGTCCTCAATGCCGTACGAACCAGTCACCAGATTGGAGACGGAAAGGACCGTATGCTGATCACGCAGGATACTCTCCACGATACGTGTGAGGGCGACACCAACCGCGTAGTAGCTCGCGCCTTTCCGCTCGATGACCTCGTACGCCGCGTCCCGCACCTGATGGGAGATGCGCTCACGAGTATCGTCTCCGATGGCGAATTCCTGTCGGCGGCAGTAATCCTGGAGGCGCATCCCGGCGACGTTGGTCAAGCTCCATACTGGAACCTCACTGTCTCCATGCTCGCCGACCACATAAGCGTGGACGTTCCGAGGATCGACACCCAGATGCTCGCCGAGGAGATAGCGAAAACGAGCGGTATCGAGCACAGTACCGGAGCCGATGACGCGCTTCGAAGGGAATCCAGACACTTTCCATGCCACGTAGCTCAACACGTCGACAGGATTGGTGGCAATCAGCAGGATTCCCGTCTCGTTGTATTCCGTGATGCTCGGGATGATATCGGCGAAGATGTCGGCGTTACGTTTTACCAGATCAAGGCGCGTCTCCCCTGGCCGCTGGGCTGTGCCGGCCGTCACGACGACCACATCTGCCCCCGCACAGTCCGAGTAGTCCCCCGCCCAGACGCGTACCGGGTTAGAGAGAGGGACAGCGTGGTTGATGTCCATCGCCTCGCCCTCGGCACGCTGGCGATCAATGTCGATAAGGACGATCTCGCCCACAAGGCCATCAAGCACCAGTGCATAGGCAAACGTAGCCCCCACGTTGCCCGCCCCGATCACGGCAACTTTCCGTGGATGCGGCGCGTGCGGGCCGATAGTATCACCCGTCATGGTCCCTCCCTCTCCAGAAAAGGGCATCAACGTCGGATGCAGATCCTCCAATCGTCCTCAGTCCCCTCCACCGAGACAAGCTCGAGGCCCAGGGCCTTGACCGCCATGGGGATCTCCTCCCTCGACGCAGGATGCGTCCCGACGACCTCCAGCAGGTCCCCCGGCTCGGCTTTGCGGAGCGCCTTACGGACCTCTACCAGCGGCACGGGGCAGGTCTCACCCCGGCAATCGACCCGGACATCAGGATCGCACGGGCACTCGCCCGCGTTCGTATCCACCTTGATATCGGTCATCATATCACTCTTCCTCTCCGACGAAGTCGATCACAACCTCGTCCACGTCCCAGCGATGCTCCAGCTTCTCCAGAATCTCATGCCGGATATTGCTGGCGAATTGATGGTCCTCGGGCAGAGCGATGGTCACACGTACAACGCCGTCCGACACGTCAATCTCACCGACGAGATCCGTGCGAATCAGATCCAGGCCCACCATGGGGTTCATCACCCGCTTCAGCCGCTTGCGCACCACCTTCTTCGTCGTCGGCTCACGCTCCGTGACCAACCCGTGGCGCTCTTCGTAGTTCTGAATCGCCGCGCGCAATGCATCCACAGCCAACACCGAGCAGTGGGTCTTTATGGACGGCAGGCCTCCCAGAGCTTCTGAGGCCTGTTGCCAGCTGATCTGCTTGGCCTCGTCCAGTGTTTTCCCCTTTGCCAGATCGGTGATGATCGAGCCGGTGGCGATGTTGGAAGCACAACCGTAGGACTCGAACTTGATGTCCTGGATGCGCATCGTCTCTTCGTCCACCTTGAGGTAGACGGCGACCATATCGCCGCACGCCGGACTACCCTCGGTCGCCTCGGCGTCGGAATCCTCAATCTGTCCCACGTTGTGGGGGTTACGAAAATGCTCCATTACAATCTCACTGTATGGGAGTGGCATGTTCCCACCTCCTTCGTCATTTGGACCCGGCCTGCTCCATCCTTCGAACGAGACCGGGCCTCCTAATCCAGGTTACTCAGCTCCGCGCTGACCCAACTCTCTGTCGAGCATAATCAAGCCCTGATCAGAGTCGCCGATGCGCTCAAGCGTGTCCAGGATCTGGGAGACGTTAGCCTCCTCCTCAACCTGCTCGTCAATAAACCAGTGTAGCATCACCTGAGCCGCGTAATCGTTCTCCTCCAGAGCCACTTCATAGAGGTTGTGGATCAACGCCGTCACCTTCTGCTCGTGCTCATATGTCATCTCGAAGACATCGCGGGGCGAGTCGAAGTCAACAGGCGGTTGCTCGATCGCGTGCAACTCAGCCCGTCCACCACGTTCGTTGATGAAGTCGAAGAGCTTCATCGCATGGGCGACCTCCTCCTGGCTCTGCGCGCGCATCCATGCGGCGAAACCGGGTAGGCTCATCGCTTCGAAGTACGCCTCCATCGAAAGATAGAGATAGGCGGAATAGAGTTCGTCCTTGACCTGTTCATTGATCGCATCTTGTACTGCTTTGCTCAGCATTGGAGTGATCTCCCTCGCGTTCTCGCGTCTTAGTTTATGACCTATTTTTCCCTAATGGGCTGATCCGTCTCAGATCCTTCACTACATCGGCAATGGCTTCGGTCACCGCGTCTACGTCTTCCTTGTCATTGTAGCGGCCGAACGTGAAACGGACCGAGCCGTGGGCCCTTTCGTGATCGCCGCCGATTCCCAAGATGACGTGGCTGGCCTCCAGAGACCGACTGAAACAGGCGGACCCGGTACTGACGGCGAAACCACGCATATCCAGGTGCAGAAGTAATGACTCCCCCTCAACAAAGCGGAAAGAGATGTTGGCGTTGTGAGGTACCCGGTGAACGGGGTGCCCGTTGAGGCGCGTATCGGGGATGGCAAGGAGCTTGTCGATCAATCGATCGCGCAACCCCTCCAATCGAGCCGTCTCCTCCGGGGTGACCAGGTCGACAGCCTTCGCGAAGCCGACAGCGCCGGGTATGTTCTCCACCCCGGGACGCAGATTGAACTCCTGAAACCCTCCATCCATCCACTTCTGTATCGGGGTCCCATCGCGGACATAGAGGGCTCCAATGCCCTTCGGTCCGTGAATGGTGTGGGCCGCGACCGTCACCAAATCGACAGGCATCTTGCTGACGTCCAGAGGGACGCGAGCGAAACTGTGTGTCGCGTCGGTGTGGAACAGGACGCTGTTCTCACGGCATATCTCGCCGATCGCCTCCAGATCCTGCAGGGTGCCAATCTCCTGATTGGCTGCCTGGATAGAGACGAGGGTCGTGTCAGGCGTGACAGCTTCCCGCAGATGATCGAGATCGACCCGACCTGTCTCATCGACCCGGACCTTGGACACCTCATATCCCTGTCTGCCCAGTGTCCGCGCGCTGTGGAGTACGGGAAAATCCTCGAGAGGACCGATCACGATCTCGCCCTCTCCCTTGCCCACCGCCCCTGCCACACCCTTCAAGGCCAGGTTACTCGACTCGGTACTGCCTGATGTGAAGATCAGCTCGTCAGGTTGAGCGCCAATACTGGCCGCGATCTGAGTTCGGGCGTCTTCCAGCGCGTCTCTGGCGTCGATTCCGAGCGAGTAGCCAAACTGAGATGTGGCAACGGCATAGAGATCGAAGAAGTAGGGCCTCATCACCTCCAGGACCCGCTCATCCAGACGGGTCGCAGCGGCGTTATCCAGGTAGACGATATCTTCAACCACGAATCGCTCCTTATGTGTTCGTCCCGCCCCTCCTCGATCAAAGGATCACGCAGAGCGGAGATTGCTCATACTGATTCGTATTATACACCACCTTCACAATAAAGTCAATGGTGATCTATTAAAACGTCGGTTGCTTGGGTAGACCCAGGGACGCACCCCACCGCCTATGGCTACACGCCGCCATAGATTGGGATTCGATCGCCGCTGATCGACGCCGCAGCATCGCTGCACAGAAAGCGCATCGTCGCCGCGATATGCTCCGGCGGCACCCACTTGCTGGTGTCGGCGCTGGACATCATTCGCCGATTGGCGGGAGTGTCGATGATGCTGGGCAGCACAGCGTTCGCCGTGACACCAGACCCTTTCACCTCCGCCGCGATTACTTCCGTCAGGGTAACCAGACCCATCTTGGCGACGGCGTAACCAGCCTCCTTCTTGCGCGGCTCGGCGGCGGTCTTAGAGCTTGTGTGCACGATACGGCCCCACCCAGCCTCCAACATGTGCGGCAGCACGGCCCGAGAAAGCAAGAAGGCCGAACGGAGATTGAGCGTGAGCATCCACTCCCACTGATCCACGGGCGTCTCAGCCACGGTCTTCCCCCCGCCCCACCCTCCGATTGTGTTCAGCCACACGTGGAGGGCACCAAAACGCTCCACAACACTACCCACCAGGTCATCGACACTGTCGGGGTCGGTGGCATCGACAGTGGACGTGAAGATCCGCTCATCCGGTAGGTTCAGCTCAGCCGCCAGATCATCCAGATCCTCAGCCGACGTACTCGTCAACGCAAGCCGCGCCTCCGTCTTAGCAAACTCCCGCGTCACTGCCGAGCCAAGGCCACCGGTGGCACCGCCTATCAGAACTACCCTCCCCTGCAAAGAATCCGACATACCGCCCTCCTTCTTCAATCCTGTCCAGAGAGATGAGGGGAAGGCTCCAGAGGAAACGTGTCCCCGCCCACCCCTCTGACTCTCCAGCTAATCAGCTTCCTTGATGGTTCTGGCAAACTGAGCGCCAAACGTCTCGCCGTACCGGAGATCCTCGTCCGTCGGCCCACCGTTGAACTCGAAAGGATCCGTCATCTCCCATTTGAGCTCGT
>CAZQXX010000104.1:0-4186 GCA_964597105.1 uncultured Anaerolineales bacterium | reverse complement strand
GTGCCGTACACTAAAGTCACGCCGACCTCGCCAGGTTCGCTGGCCTTCTGAGCCCACTTCTGGTACAGCTCCACGATGCGCTCCGGGTGCTCGCGCCAGATCAACCCGTGGGAGGGAGCGATGATGGAGACGGGAACGCTCTCCAGCTTGGCAATCGCCTGAAGGACCGGACGACTGAATACGGCGACGATATTGACGTAGTAGCGCAATGCCTCCTTCTCGTAGAAGCCGAAGTCCGTACACTGATCGTCAAATATGCCACCTCGCAAAGCCCCGTAGCCGCCGAAGGCATCACAGGAGAAGAGGATTTCTTCCTCCTCCAGGTAGGTCATCATCGTCTCCGGCCAATGGACGAAGGGAGTGTGGACAAATCGAAGCGTACGATTCCCCAGAGACAGCGTGTCCCCATCGTTTACGATCTGAACGTGCTCGGAGACGCCGTAGAAAGCCTCGAGCATATCCTTGGTCTTCTTCGTGCCCAAGATCGTCACATCGGGTACAATTCTCCGGAGCGTACGCAAGACGCCGGAGTGGTCCGGCTCCATGTGGTTGATGATCACGTAGTCGAGTTCGGAAAGGTCGACGATTTGATGAATCTGATCCAAGAACTCGTCGGTCTTCAGCGACCTGCTGAGGTCGACCATCGCGTTCTTCTCATCGTTGATCAAGTACGTATTGTATGAGATCCCCTCCTGCTTGATGGGCCACATCCCCTCGAAGAGATCACTGGTCCGGTCGTTAACGCCAATCCAATGAACGTTGGGCTTGATCTCAACCGGCGGCATAGTTCCTCCTTACCCTTGTACCATCTTGGCCAGGCGCCGAAGATGCTGCTTCTCTTCACGAACGATGTCCGAGACGATCGCACGGTCGGCATCATCCACCATCTCCATGAGGTCGTAGTAGAAGAGCATCGTGTCCTTCTCAAAGCCCATTGCCGCTCTGAGGGCAGTCAGTCGATCGCGAGCCTCCTCGGCCATCCGCAACGCCTTATCCGGTCCCGCGAACAGGGCGTGGTCGAGCGCTACCTCGAGAAACGAGGCGTAGTCGCCGACCTCTTCCCCAGACGGCTGAGGTGAGGGGTCAATCCCCTCGGCCATCTCTGCAAAGACCCGATAATGAGCTTGCTCACGCCCAGCCAGGTCCTCGAAAAGCTCAGCTAACTCAGCATCGTCGACGTGCTCCGCGGAGGCCCGGTAAAAGGCCTCACCGTTCTCCTCGATCCTCATCGCCATGTCCAGCGCCTGTGAAGCATCGAAAACAGCCATAGTCACTTCCTTATGTCTCTGTCGATCATCATCCCCCGGCAGTGTAACGGGCGAGCCGTACCCTCTCCTTACCCCCACCACCGGGCGGTCCATCGCACCAACTACATCGTGCCGAAGCCATATACTCCAAGGACCCGCTGCGGCAGCGTGGCACTGCAGCCAAACGCTCGCCGCGTCGGGTCCTTGCTTCTGTGCCTCTGTTAAGCCGCGGTCTCCCGGAGCTAGGCCTCGAGGACGCAGATCGCGCCAGGTCGCCGGATGCGCGGAACGAGGGTCTCGGAGATCGTGAAAGCAATTCGATCTCCTTCCGGGCCGATAAATCCGACGGTCATATCCTGGCCCATCACGATCGAGGCGTATTGGCGTCCCGTGGCCAGCAGCACACCACCCTCATCCAGAGTCGGTGCCTTGTAAACGCCGTCAGTCACCAGTGACTTGACGTGCTCCATCTCCGTCTGGTTGCCCCGTTCATAGCGTCGGAAGAGGCGGTTATACCGTGCTGGAGCCAGAGCCAGGGTATAGGGACCGTGGAAGCCTGCCTCATCGAGGGCCGTCACCCCCTCGATCAAATCCTCCACCGCTGCTCCCACCTCGCTCCAATCGGCCAGGCCCACAGTATTGACCCCATCGGTCGTCAGCAAGCCCGGAATCCCCAGCTCATCGCTTCCACTGAAGATCAACTCTTCCTCACGCTCGGCGGCTGCGATCGCCGCCTCAGCCACAGGCGCGCGATCCAGCGTGATCCCCTCACGCTCGTAGTCAGCCAGGTCACGCGCTCCAAGATCGAACTCCTCATAGATGAGGACGAGCGGCAGCGTGGAGGCCGCGATCAGACCGGAATCGGTCGTTTCATCCTTGAGCGGTATCGACTTCAATCCCAGACCGTACGGGCCTTCAAGCTCCAAGAGACGCCGAGCTACTAGCTGGCCCTTGGCCGCTTCAACCATCGCGTCGTCAATCGCCTCCCAAACCTCCGATCCAAAGGGGGCGTCCTCACGCGCCAAATACTTGTTCGCCATGTAGTTCCTCCTTATTTAGAACTCAAACCCGTTTTACGTCCACCTGCAGTCCGGCACCACCAACGCCGGGCCGACTAGTCGCGCAACGATCCGATGGTCGTCTCCGTATCGCTTTCCTCAGCATCGGTGGACGTCTCCTCAGACTCAGGGTTGCCGTATCCGAGTTTCGCAGCCTCCTCGTCGACCTCCGCACGCCCTTGAGCCAGCCACTCGGCCTCATCGCCGGTCAGAATCTCGAGCAGACGCATGAACTCGCCCGCGTGCTCGCGCTCCTCGTTAGCGACGTCGATGAGCACCTCTTTCGCCAGCGGATGGTCGGTGGCTTCAGCGTGCGCCATATAGAGGTAGACCGCCTCGTGCTCGGCAGCGAGGTTGAGACGGATTGCACGAATCAACTCCTCCCGCGTGAGCTTACGGTCGGGTACGACACTACCAAACGGATTACTGAACTCTGGCATCTACTTATGCCTCCCTGTGGTGTATGGAACAACAGCATACTGAAGGTAGCTCTTGGCAGCCCAAGGCCAGACACGGCCCTCCTTGCTCCGTCTGCGCACGATCACACCCGGACAGAGCGGCGGTGCAGGGAAGAGGCAACGCGTTGGCATCAGGCCCGAGCACCCTACGGATAGATCTGGTTGCCCTCGTCGTCAAAGAGGAGCACAGCTTGCACGGGGCAGCCTTCCGCTGCCTGGCGAAGCGATTCCTCGTCGCCTGCCTCCTGATCCACGACCCGGGAAAGCCCCTCATCGTCCAACTCGAACACATCCGGGGCCGTGGCCACGCACATGGCCGACCCGATGCACAGGTCACGATCTACTTTGACTTGCATAATGCACTCCTTATTATCTCACTCGACTCGCGGTCGATAGCCAATTGGTAACCGTTCACGTCGTGCCCCTGGCTGGAGACTGAGCGTCACAGAGGATCAACCCGGTGAACGGTTACCCCAATGATGCGTCGGGGGGAACCGCGACACGAACGACGCTACCGTCTCTCCTGCATCAACTGCATGTCCTCTTGGAGGGCCTGCAGGTCTTCCTCATGCTCGATTTCCTCGGTCATGATGTCCAGGGCCATCTCATACGTCACGCGATCTATGTCTTCCGTGAAGGTCATCAAGTCTTTGTAGACTTCAATGGCGCACTGCTCTCCTGCGATATTCTGTTCCAGCAGAACCCCGACATAGGGATCTTCCGGCGTTTCGTACCCGCAGTTGGTCATATCATACCAGTCGCTAGGCGAGAGAAGCGGTGTGCCCCCGAGCTGGAGGATCCGCTCTACGAGCCTCAGCGCGTGATCCAGCTCCTCTATGGCATGCTCTTCCAGCTCCATAGTGACGGCGCCCCGCATCGGCCCGGCAGCCACCTTGGCTCCTATCCAATACTGGTAGTAGGCCAGCCATTCGTCAGCGAGGGCTTTGTTGAGCAACTCAATCAGCTTGTCCGCGTCCTCCCCTACGAGCTTCCTTGCAAGTGTACCCACAACAACCTCCTTAATGTCATCATCCTGAGCTTTCGCCAGTGGATGGTCCTACTCCAGGCTGGCGATGATGGTGCGGCAAAACGCCGGCAGATCTGCCGGCGTACGCGAACTAATCAGGTTCCCATCCTGCACGACCTCTTGATCGACCCACACGGCTCCCGCATTGATCAGATCATCCTTGATGGCGTAGAACGAGGTCACCGTCTTCCCCTCAACGATACCTGCCGATATGGGCACCCATCCGGCGTGACAGATGAACGCCACGATACCACCGTTCTCGAATATACCACGAACGAAATCAAGCACCGGCTGGTGGCGGCGCATCAGATCTGGCGCGTACCCACCCGGTATGATCACCGCATCGAAGTCGCCCGGGACGACCTCGTCGAGGGCCACATCGACCTTCGCCGGGTA
>CAZQXX010000103.1:0-10860 GCA_964597105.1 uncultured Anaerolineales bacterium | reverse complement strand
CGCCGGGCTTGGATCTCTCTACAGAATTCCCTACAGAATGTACGTAATCTGTAGGAGCCTCAAGTGGCCGCCTCGATACCCAGGGTGGGCTAGAGGTAGAGTGGGGCTCAGGCGTCTTCTGAGCCTCTCAGGACCTGACGGGCTGGACAGAGTCACGTCGGAATCCGAACGGCCCGGCGACGACGAGAGAACGCCCGAGGCTCGGCACCTCATCTCCGAGGTGGGCAGCGATGCCAAACGGAGGCTCAGGACGGTGCGCACGCGCTGGGAGATCGAGGACACGGGGCCGAGTGCGCCAGGGACATGCAGCACAGAAGCCATCGTTCCCCCGCCATATCACCCTGAGCTTGGCACGAGAGGAGACCGCCCAATGCGGCACAAAGGCCAAGCGCCTAAGCGCTGGATGGGACAAGATCATCTTCTTGAGGTGCTATCCGGCTAGATGCGATTGCCTTGGCGAGGGAGGGCGCGGGTCTGGCGACCCGCTGGGAGCCAGAGGGGCGGGGAAGGGGTACTTGTCCGGGGTGGGGGGACGTGCTACAATGCCAGGCGGCCCCCGGGAGAGAGCTGACGTATGACGACGACTCATTACAACGCGAGCCCGGCCCGCGGCCCCGCTCCGGAGCCTGGGCGGAGGGCGCTCGCCTGGGCGGAGGGCGCTCGCCCGGAGTCGCGCCATCTGAGGGGTCACCCGGTCTCTGTCTTTAAGGGAGTGACTATATGCCGTCTGCGGATTTGATCTTCTTGCACGCCCCCACTGTCTATGACTTCCGGAAGCGGCCGACGCTGTGGGGGCCGACGAGCGACCTGGTTCCATCGGAGCCGGTCTTCGATATGTACCCGGTGGGCTTCTCCACCATGGCCGCTTACCTCCAGAACGCGGGCATCCGGACCCGCATCGCTAACCTGGCCGCGGCCATGGTCCGTTCGGAGCGCTTCGACGCGGAGCGGTTCATCGCCCGGCGGGGGGCGCGCGTCTTCGGCGTCGATCTCCACTGGTTGCCCCACGCCCACGGCTCGCTGGCGGTGGCCGAGCTGGTGAAGCGGCACCATCCGGAGGCGCCGGTCATCTTCGGTGGTTTCTCGGCCAGCTATTTCCACGAGGAGTTAGTTCGTTACCCCCAGGTCGACTACGTGCTGCGGGGGGACTCGACGGAGGAGCCCCTGCGGCGGCTGATGGAGCATCTGCTGGCGACCTCGGGCGCGGCCGATCCGGCGGTCCTGTCCCAGATCCCAAACCTGACCTGGCAGGAGGCAGACGGGACGGTCCGTGCCAACCCCCAGGCGTACGTCCCGCCGAGCCTGGACCATCTGGAGATGGATTACCGCCAGATGGTGCGCTCGGTGGTGCGGAGCGGGGACTTCTTCAACCACGTGCCCTTCGACCACTGGATGGACTACCCGGTGATGGCCGCGCTGACAGTGCGCGGCTGCAAGCATAACTGCGGGTACTGCGGCGGGTCGGCCTACGCATCGGACATGATCTCGGGGCGGGGCGCGCCGGCCTACCGCTCGCCGGAGCGGCTGGCGGAGGATCTGTTCCGCATGTACGAGATCAGCCGCGGGCCGGCCTTCATCCTGGGGGACATCCGTCAGGCGGGAATGGATCACGCGCGCCGTTTTCTCGAGGCGGTCAAGGGGTACCCGGGGCAGGCGATGCTGGAGATCTTCACCCCGATGAGCCGCGAGTTCGCCGAGGAGCTGGCCGAGGCGCTGCCCAACTTCGTCATCGAGTTCTCCCCCGAGTCGCACGACCCGGCGGTGCGTCGGGCGATCCACAAGAGTTTCTCGAACGAGGGGGTTGAGCGAACCATCGAGGCCTGCCTCGACGTGGGGTGCCGGCGCTTCGACCTGTTCTTCATGACGGGCCTGCCGGAACAGACGCGGCAGTCAGTGCTCGACGGCGTCGACTACTGTGAGGAACTGCTGGAGCGGTTCGACGACGGGCGACTGATCCCGTTCGTGGGCCCGCTGGCGCCGTTCGTCGACCCGGGCAGCCTGTTCTACGAGGAATCGAATGCGTACGGGTTCGACATCCGCTACCGGACGCTGGAGGAGCACCGGCAGGCGCTGCTGGCGCCGACGTGGAAGCACATCCTGAACTACGAGACGCGGTGGATGAGCCGGGACGACATCGCTGCGGTGACGTACGAGGCGGGGCGGCGGCTGAACGCGCTGAAGGCACGCTTCGGGATCGTGAAGCCGGCGGTCGCCGCGGAGACGGAGGCGCGCATCGAGCGGGCGGTCTCGCTCATGGCCCGCATCGACGACTTGATGGCGCGCCTGGACCCGGAGGAACTGGAGCACGAGCTGCAGGCGCTCAAGCCGGAGATCGATCAGGCGAACACGTCGACGGTGTGCGAGAAGACGGAGCTCGACCTGCCGTTCGACATCACGGCCTTCAACTGGCCACGCCTGTTCCGGATGGGCGTGACGGACGTGCTGACGGGGTTGAAGGAGACGGTGGTCGGGAGGCGCCCGGCCCGGTCTGAGGGGTAGCGGGACCTGCGCGGCGGGATGAGGTTCGGTAGGAGGGACGACGTATGACGCTCAGTCGAGACGAGGTGGCGCACATCGCGGATCTGGCGAAGCTGGCTCTCTCTGACGAGGAGGTGGCCCGCTATCAGGAGCAGCTCTCCGCGATCCTGGAGCACTTCGAGCGGCTGCAGGATCTAGATACGGAGGAGATCCCTCCCACAGCCACGGTGGTGCCCCTGCGGAGCGTGATGCGGGAGGACGAGTCGCGGCCGCCCATGGAGCGGGACAGGATCCTGGAGAACGCCTCGGAGACGGAGGACGGCTGCTTCCGGGTGCCGGCGGTGCTGGATCAGGACGGGTAAGCGATATGGACCTCCACCAGCTGACGATTCACGAGGCGCGGGAGCGGCTGACCGCCGGCGACGTCACGGCGGTGGCGCTGACGGAGGCGGTGCTGGAACGTATCGCGGCGACGGATGGGCAGGTAAAGGCCTACCTGTCCCTGACGCCCGAGCGGGCGCTGGCGCAGGCCCGCGCGGCGGATGAACGGTTGAGCGCTGGCGAGCGAGGACCGCTGCTGGGGATCCCCCTCGCGATCAAGGACGTGCTCTGCACCGAGGGGATCCTGACGACGGCGGGCTCCCGCATCTTGGAGGGGTTCGTCCCTCCGTACGACGCCACGGTGGTGCGCCGCCTGAAGGACGCTGGGGCGGCGATCGCGGGGAAGACGAACACGGACGAGTTCGCGATGGGATCGTCGACGGAGAACTCGGCCTATTTCACCACCCGGAACCCGTGGGATCTGGAGCGGGTGCCCGGGGGCTCGAGCGGGGGGAGCGCGGCGGCGGTGGCGGTGGATGCGTGCCTGGGTGCGCTGGGCAGCGACACGGGCGGCAGCGTGCGCCAGCCGGCGGGGCTGTGCGGCGTGGTGGGGCTCAAGCCGAGCTACGGCCGGGTGAGTCGCTACGGGCTGATCGCCTTCGCCTCCTCACTCGACCAGGTGGGGGTGCTGACGAAGGACGTACGGGACGCGGCCATTATGCTGGGCGCCATCGCCGGGCACGACCGGTGCGACGGCACCTCGATGGATCTGCCGGTGCCCGATTACGAGGCGGCTCTGACGGGGGAGATTCGCGGCGTACGGGTGGGGGTGCCGGAGGAGTATTTCGGTGAGGGGATCCAGCCGGCGGTGGCAGCGGCGGTGCGCGAGGCGATCGGCCGGCTGGCCGAGCTCGGCGCTGAGGTCGAAGAGATCAGCCTGCCACACACGGACTACGCGCTGCCGGTCTATTACCTCATCGCACCGGCGGAGGCGAGCGCCAACCTGGCGCGGTACGACGGCGTGCGTTACGGCCTGCGGGAGGAGAGGGAGAGCCTGGAGGGGATGTACCGCGCCACGCGGGGCCGCGGGTTCGGCCCGGAGGTGAAGCGGCGCATCATGCTGGGCGCGTACGCCCTCTCGGCGGGGTATTACGACGCCTACTACCTGAAGGCGCAGAAGGTGCGGACGCTGATCAAGGCCGATTTCGACGCGGCGTTCGAGGCGGTGGACGTGATCGTCAGCCCCACGAGCCCGACGACGGCTTTCCGGATCGGCGAGCGGGTCGACGATCCGCTGCAGATGTACCTCTCGGACGTGTTGACCCTCTCCATGAATCTGGCCGGGATCTGCGGTTTGAGCTTGCCATGCGGCTTCGACGGACAGGGATTGCCGATCGGCATGCAGGTGATGGGCCCGGCGTTCGGCGAGGGGACGGTCCTCCGCGTGGCCCACGCCTACGAGCAGGCGACAGATTGGCACACGCGCCATCCACCGATGTAGGTTGGGTTTTTGACGGAAAGGAGTCAAACAGTGAAAGGTATCATCGCGATCGCAGGATTCGGCACGCGGTTTCTCCCCGCCTCGAAGGCGGTCCCGAAGGAGATGATCCCCATCGCGGGGAAGCCCCTCATCCAGTACCACGTGGAGGGGCTGGCGGCGGCGGGGATCACCGAGATCATCATCGTGGCCCGGGACAACAGCGACATCGTCCAGGATCACTTCTCCCCCAATCCCCAGCTGCGGGAGCACCTGAGAGAATCGGGGAAGCTCGATCTGCTGGAGGAGATGAAGCGGATCGACGGCCTGGCGGACATCGTCTTCGTGCGCCAGCCGGAGGATCTGCCCTACGGGAACGCCTCGCCGGTGCTGGCGGCGCGGAGTTGGCTCAACCCCGGGGAGCCTTTCTACTACATGTTCGGCGACGACATCGTGATGGGGGACGTGCCGATTCCGCGGCAGGTGCTGAACACCTTCGAGGAAGAAGAGCCCGCGGCCGTCCTCGCGGTCCAGCGCGTGCCCGACGAGGAGACCCACCTCTACGGCTGCATCGAGCTGAAGCCGGGATCGGAGAACGAGATGACGTCGATCGTCGAGAAACCGGCGCCGGGCACGGCCCCCTCGAACCTGGTCCAGATCGGCCACTTCGTCTTTGCGCCGGAGATCTTCGACGTGTTGGACGGGCTGGAGACGGGGAAAGGGGGCGAGCTGTGGATGGCGGACGCCGTCGACGGGCTGGCGAACCGCTCCCGGGTGCTGGTCCATCCTATCGACGGGCTGTGGATGGCGGCGGGGGATCCCCTGCGCCAGTTGAAGGCGTGCATCGAGGTGAGCCTGCGCCGCGACGACATGCGGGAGGAGCTGACGGCCTACCTGCGGTCCCTTGAGCTCTGAGGGATGACGGCCACGGTCGAATGCTACGCCGGGACGCGGTACCCCGAGCGTCCCCGGGCGTTCGTCCACGATGGGGAGCGGCTGGCGGTCACGGCGATCGAGCGGCAGGAGCGGACGCCTGACGGGCTCCGCTTCCGGGTCCGCGGCTCCGATGGCGGGCGGTACCTGCTGGCCTACGATGAGCGCCGCGACGCCTGGGATGTGCAGCGGCTAGAGGCCGCCTGAGGGAGAGGTATGCGTTGGAACTGGTGATCGGGCTTCTGCTGGCCGCTATCGTGGGTGTGGTGCCGATGGTCGTCTACGCGCTGGTATTGTGGTGGTTCGACCGGTACGAGAAGGAGCCCCTGGGCCTGGTGGTGGCCGCGTTTCTCTGGGGGGCGGTGCCGGCCGTCTTCTTCTCCTTGATCGCCGAACTGGCGCTCGACGTTCCCATCTCTCAGCTGGTCCAGCCGGCGACGTCGAGCCTGGTGCAGGCCGCGGTGATCGCCCCGCTGGCCGAGGAGATCTTCAAGGCCGGGGCGCTGGTGCTCCTGTTCCTCTTCTTTCGGCGGGAGATCGACAGCCCCCTGGACGGCATCCTCTACGGCGGGCTGGTCGGCTTCGGCTTTGCGGCCGTCGAGAACACGTTCTACTTCGGCTCGGCGCTGGTCGAGTCGGGGCTGGGCGCGCTGGTGGGGCTGGCCTTCTTCCGCGCCTTCCTCTTCGGCCTCAACCACGCGCTGTTCACGGGGCTGATCGGCCTGGGGATGGCGTGGGGGATCTCCGCCTCAAGCGTTGTGGCGAGAGCGGGCGCGCCGCTGGGCGGCCTGCTGGCGGGCGTGACGGCGCACGCGATCCACAACGCGAGTGTGACGCTGGGTGCGGAGCTGGGATGGCCGTGCCTGTTCGCCTTCATCTCCAACTGGGGCGGGGCGGCGTTCCTGCTTGCGGTGATCGTGTGGAGCTCCGTCCGGGAGCGGCGCTGGATCGAGCGCTGGCTGGAGGACGAGGTGACCCGGGGGACGCTGTCGCAGGACGATTACGAGGTGATCGCGTCGTCCCCGGCACGGGTGACGGAGCGGACCGCGGCGCTGCTGAGCGGGGATCTCGAGCGCTGGCGGACCCTGGGGCGCTATTACCGGCTGGCGACGGAGCTGGCGTTCAGCAAGCGGCGCAGCAGCCGGTTCCCGGAGGAGCAGGGGGCCGACGAGCGGGTCGAGAGGCTGCGCGAGCAGGTCGAAGCCCTGGACCTCGGGCTGAGGACCTGATCAAGCCCGTTCTTCCGCGCCTTCGGGCGTCTTGAGCAGCTCGCCTTTCTCTCGTTTTCGGTAGAAGTAGTAGAACCCTCCGACGAGGGCCAGCACGAAGATGATCTGCACGATCGTCTCGACGCTCTCGAATCCCTCCGTGAAGGACTCCGTCGCCGCCAGTCCCGTGAATCCAATGTAGAGGAAGAAGAGATTACGAAAGACGCTCCCGATAGCCGTGCCGATGACGAAGACCTTGTACTTTAGCTTGATGAGGCCACAGACCACGGAGATGGGGGAGCTGGGCATCACGGGGATGCTTCTCAGGACGATCAGGGTCAGGTAGTCGCGGGCGGTGCCGTTGAATCGGGAGCCGATCTGTTCGACCTCCCGGTGGGAGATGCCTAGGAAGCTGCCGAACTTGCCGATGACGATATCCTCGGCGAAGTCGGCCACGAAGTAGAGGAACGTGGTGCCAACGACGCGCCCCAGGGCGCCGATGAGGGCGACCACGATCAAATATCCGAGGAGCCGGCCCTGCGCCTGCGCGATACTCCCCGTGATCGTCATAACGAAGGGGGAGGGGATGGGCGCGAGGATCTCCTCCAGGATCGTCCCGATGAAGGTGAAAGCCTCCAGGGGGATCAGGTTGGCCAGGGCCTCCAGATAGGCCATCAGTTGTGCGAACAGTTCCATAGTCATTATTCCTGCGTGGTGATTCGGTGCCGGGCGTGATTGAGCAAACGCGGATATCCTAACAGATCCTGGGCAGAACGCCAGCGGAGGCCGCCTGACAAGAAGAAAGCCCCGACAATGCGGGGCTTTGCTCGACAGTGGAACCGTCAGCGGCTCTGGATCAGATCTGATTGACGAGGTCGCTGAAGACGTTCCCGATGGCCGGGCCCATGAGGGCCAGGCTGGCGATCACAGCGATAGCGACGAACACGAGAATCAACGCGTATTCGACGATGCCCTGACCCTCTTCACGGGGTAAGAATATCATCAATTTGTTCCCCCTGGATCAATGAATGTGAGCTGGGTCTATGAGGTCCCAACTCTACGGACAGTTGCTGCCAGGTTGTCGGAATTCGCTCACCTCCTTTTCGACGGCCCTTCCCACATCCGGCCCCGCTTCGTTCGGGGGCATACGGCGCTCCATGGAGCGAGGGCCCGTCTGCGCCCTCGATAGATGGTTACTCCAGTATACTAGCATACAAGAATAACAGCCAGCTTGGTAAATCCTTAGAACTCTATTAGGCTGGGGCGTTCGCGCGACATCCTTTGTTTCGGCGAGGTCCCTCGACTGTGCTCGGAATAGACTTCACCACGTGCCGCTTCGCTTCCTTCGCTTCGGTCGGAATGACAGGGTTGCAGGTTTCTTACACCCTGAGTGGCGCGGGACTTGAACGTCCAAGCGGCTTGAACGCCCAAGCGGCTTCAACGTCTAACCTGGGCGCCATGGATCAACTCGGGATGACGGAGTCGCGAGAGCTATCGCGGGTATTGACAACCCCGGTTCTATGGGATATCCTGTCGCGAGGTACCCGACTGCACCTCGCCACCGAACCGAGACTCTGCGCGCCGGGCCCCGGGCCGACAGCAGGATGTTTCACCCTCAACCGGCGGACGGGTGCCGCCCGCCTTCGGGCCAGGTTTCATCCCAGCCCGGCGCTGAGGCCGACCACAGGCCGGGCCCCTATCTGAGGAGGGAGAGGCGATGTTCGACGACTACGTGCAGGTGGATACGACGCCGCTCTACGCCGGCAGCAGCGGCAGCACCAAGGTGTGCCATCTCCTGTGGGGCGACGGCGTGTTCTATGACGGGGACGCCGGGGAAGGGTCGCGCCACCGTGTGCGGGCGCGCGGGCGGCGTCGGGGCTGGGTGACGAAGAGCGCGCTGGGAGGGGAATCGCTCCTCGAGTTCTACTTCATCGACGTGGGACAGGGGGATGGGATCCTGATCAAGACGCCCGACTTCCGCCACGTGATGATCGACGGCGGGTTTCCCCGCTCCCGGCAGGACACGGGCAAGAACGCAGCGGACTTCGTCGACTGGAAGTTCTTCAAGGACTACGGGAGAGACACTATCGAGCTGGATGCCATGCTCGCCTCCCACTGCGACGCCGACCACTACGGCGGGCTGTGGGACCTGCTCGACGTGGGCCAGAGCGACGAGCTGGACGCGGAGGGGGTGACGGTCGAGGCGTTCTATCACGCCGGCCTCTCGTGGTGGAAGGACGACGACGGGAAGAAGTGGCTCGGCGCATCGACCAGTGTCGCGGGGGATAGGTTCTGGACGCAGCTCCTGGAGGATCGCACCCATGCTGAGGGGGCGACGAGCGGAGACGAGGTGCAGCTCCACGGCTGGTGGCGCGACTTCATCGCGACGGTGGTCCAGGCGCGGACGGCGGGCGACCAGGCCACGCCGATCCGGCGGCTGAGTGACGCGGATTCGCACCTGCCGGGGTTCGGCCCGGACGACGGCTGCGAGCCGACGATCCACGTGCTCGGCCCGGTCCAATTCTCGGTCGACGACGCCCCGGCGCTGCGCCGGTTCTCCGGCGGGACGAGCGTGAACACGAATGGAGTGAGCCTGCTGCTGCGGGTGGATTACGGCCGGACGCGGGTGCTGCTGACGGGGGATCTGAACAAGGCGAGCCAGCGCGCGCTCCTGGAGGATTACGCTGGAAACCGGCTGGCCTTCATGTGCGACGTGGCGAAGTCGTGCCACCACGGGAGCGACGACGTCTCGTACAAATTCCTCCAGGCCATGGCCCCGGCGGCGACGATCATCTCGTCCGGGGACAACGAGGGGTACGATCACCCCCGGCCGTCGATCATCGCGGCCAGCGCGACCACCGGGTATCTGCAGCTCGACGAGGACGATGACGACCTGCTGACCCCGCTGGTCTACTCGACGGAGCTGGCCCGGAGCGTCGATCTGGGGTTCCCCCGGAAGCTGGAGGAACGGGATGCCGCCGGGGCCGTGGTCGACACCATTGAGGGGCCGGCGCTCGATCGGGCCACGCTCCATATCAGCAAGGCGAAGCGGGACCGGGTGCGCCTGGGGTACGCCATGGTCGTGGGCGGGTTGATCTACGGCCTGGTCAACGTGCGCACCGACGGCCACCGGATCCTGTGCGCGACGCTGGATGAGAGCGACAAGCGCTGGCGGATCAAGAGCTTCCATTCGAGATTCTGAGATGGGTGGGGAGAGAAGAGGGTCGTGTCCCTTAGCCCTCGACCGGCCTGTGACCCTGACGCCCACGTATGAAAGGACGAGATATGACCGACGTACCTGACGGCAAGACGATGCCCAGGAGTCCGGGATCCGACCGGGATCCGCGAGGGGGTCTCGTGGGGAGGCGCAGGACCGCAGACGAATGCCTGCTCGACATGAAGGCCGGAGAGGCGGCCGATTTCACCCATACCGATCCCTGGCGCGTGCTGCGCATCCAGTCCGAGTTCGTGAACGGCTTTGACACGATGGCGGGCCTGGGCCCGGCGGTGACAATCTTTGGCTCAGCGCGTACGCCTGAGGACGCCCCCATGTATCAGGCGGCGGTTGAGACAGCGCGGTTGTTGGCGGAGGAGGGGCTGACCATCATCACCGGCGGTGGCCCCGGTGTTATGGAAGCCGCCAATCGCGGCGCACAGCGCGGCGGCGGTGTCTCGGTGGGGTTCGGCATTGAGCTGCCGCTCGAGGAGGACGCCAACCCGTACGTCGATATCGCGCTGACCTTCCGCTATTTCTTCGTGCGCAAGACGATGTTCGTCAAGTACGCCCAGGCGTTTGTGATCTTCCCGGGTGGGTTCGGTACCATGGATGAGCTGTTCGAGGCGCTGACCTTGATCCAGACGGACAAGATCCACGACTTCCCGGTGATCCTCTACGGCGCTGAGTATTGGGCCGGGCTGCTGGACTGGCTGGAGAGGACCGTGGCCGGCCAGGGCAAGATATCTCTCGAGGATCAGGAGCTGTTCGTGGTCGTCGACTCGCCCGAGGAGGTCCGGGACGTCCTCACTGAAGCGATGGAGCTACCCGGCTGCGGGGACTGACCGGTTGCTTCCCATCTCGACGAGGCGCCAGAAGAGATCGACGTCTGAGGTGATTGGGACGTGAGGGGGAGCCGGACTGTAGGTCGCCTGTCTACGTGCCGGTCATCTGGCCCGGCCGGCGCTGGTCTCTCCCGCGGGGGCGTTCTCCGAGGTTTGCGTTGCCCTCTCAGTCCGCCGTCGAAGCGGGGAGGAGAACGGCTGAGATGATGCAAGAAAAGACAAAGCCCCGCATCTGCGGGGCTTTGCGCGACAGCGTGATCGTCTGCGTCTCGACTAGATGGCGTTGACGATGTTGCTGAAGACGTTTCCGATGGCCGGGCCCAAGATGGCCAGGATCACAATCACCACAATGGCGACGAGGACGAGAATGAGCGCGTATTCGAC
>CAZQXX010000102.1:0-10898 GCA_964597105.1 uncultured Anaerolineales bacterium | reverse complement strand
GGTCAATTCTTGCTCTCTATTCAGTTTTTAAGGTGCGAAATGTAGGCTAAAGGTCGTAAAACACGTGCTCCAGGATCGGTGACGAGGGGGTTGACGGTTCGGTGTACGGACGTACAATGGACGTGGAATTGAGAAAAGGGGGTGGCGATGGACAGGGAGACTCTGCAGAAGAAGATCGAGGGCCTGGCGCGGACGGTGAACGGCACGCGGGTGATTGGCCTCCAGCAGGTACACGGCCTGGCGGATGCGGTGGGATCGATCCGCGAGGTCGAGCTGGCGGCGCTGGAGATCGGGGTGGTTCCGGCGCGGTACGCCCGGAACGCGGGGACCATCGGCCTGGAGGGGCAGGCGGCGCTTCTGCGGGCGACCGTCGGGGTGGTGGGCCTGGGCGGCCTGGGGGGATTCGTGGTCGAGGTGCTGGCCCGCATGGGCGTGGGGACCCTGATTATGATCGACGACGACGTCTTTGAGGATCATAACCTCAATCGACAGCTTCTGGGGACACTGCGCACACTGGGGATAGAGAAGGCCCAGGCCGCCTGCCAGCGAGTGGCTCAGGTGAACGCTGCGGTGGAGCCGATATGCCACCGGCAGAGGCTCACACGGGATAGCTTACCCCGGCTTCTGGAGGGAGCCGACGTCGTGGTGGATGCGCTGGATCGACTGCCGACGCGCCTGATGCTTCAGGATGGCCTGCGGGAGCTGGGGATTCCCCTGGTCCACGGGAGCATCGCGGGGTTCCTGGGACAGGTGACGACGATATTCCCCGAGGACCCTGGGTTGCATGCGCTCTATGGAGACGGAAAGGGGCTTCCGGAGCAGGGCCTGGAGTCGGAGCTGGGCACGCCGGCGGCGACACCGATGGCGGTGGCGGCCTGGGAGGCGCAGGAGGTCGTGAAGCTCATCACTGGGCTGGGAGATCTGCTGCGGAATCGACTACTGGTCCTCGATATGGAGTCAGGCTCAACGCGGGTCCTCCAATTGAGCTGACCCGGGGGCTCTACGCCGGTCCGGCGCGGTGGAGCGACACGCCCTGGGCGAGCTCGATCCCGGCCACGGTGCCAAAGGCGGCTGCGTACAGAAGGAGGAAGGGAACCATGCCGTAGCGGCCAGCCTGGTGGGCTATCACCGCTGCGATGAGGGCGTAAGCTGCAAGAGCTCCCTCGCCGAACACACTCCTGTCAATGCCGAGACGGTAGGCGCTGTCCAGCCAGCGTCCGGCTTCTCCTTCTACGCAGAACTTGGGCGTGCGCGCAAAGGACCCGCCCCAGCGGGTGAGCCCGCGCCAGCAAGCCCCGGCGTTATTCCAGGCGATGCCGATTCCCACCAGGATGAGGAGCGGGAGCGCCGCGAGCCGGCGAGGCCAGTTGCGGTGGAGCCAGCTCTGGGAGAGGACGTAGACGAGGGGCGGACCGAGGCCTGCAAGAAGGCCCAGGTTGCCGAGCGCCAGGGGGGCCACTTCCAGGATAATCATCGGAAGGGATACCAGCAAAAGGAGGATCATGAGGGCGTGCGCCAGATACCCGCTCAGGTGGAGGATGGCCATCGCCTTCTGGATGATGCTGAGTCGCGGGCTGCGGACGATGGGCCCGATCAGCTTCCGGAACGTCTGGATCGACCCCTGGGTCCAGCGGGCCTGCTGGCGTTTGAAGGCGGCTATCTGGGGCGGCAACTCGGCCGGCGCGTCGACCGTCGGCAGGTAAAGGGTCTGCCAGCCCGCGAGTTGGGCACGATAGCTGAGATCAAGGTCCTCAGATAGGGTCCTGGCCGTCCATCCCCCACTCTCCTCTATGCATTCTTTGCGCCACACGCCAGCGGTGCCATTGAAGTTCATCAGCAGTCCAGAACGGTCTCGGGCCGTCTGCTCGACCACGAAGTGGCCATCGAAGGCCATCGCCTGAGCCCGTGTGAAGGGCGAGGACTCGGCGTTGAGATGTGACCAGCGCGTCTGGACAAGGCCGAGTCCGGGGCTGTTCACGAAATGGGGCACGGTTCGCAGGAGGAAGTCCTCGCGAGGGCGGAAGTCGGCGTCGAAGATGGCGACGTACTCGCCCCGAGCGCGCTCGACACCCCAGGCGAGGGCCCCGGCCTTGAAGCCCTGGCGGTCGGACCGCCGCAGAACGCGAATGTCAACGCCCCGTCTGCGGTGGAAGGCGGCTCGCTGGCGGGCGAGACGAGTGGTGTCGTCGGTCGAGTCGTCGAGGATCTGAATCTGGAGCCGGTCGCGCGGATAGTCGAGGGCGGCCACGGCGTCGACAGCGCGCTTGATGACCTCACGCTCATTGAAGATCGGCACCTGGACGGTGACCGACGGGAGGGCCTCTCTAGCGACTCGCGGGGGTGTCGGTACCTCCCGGCGGTGGCGGAGATAGAGGACGGCGAGGACGATGGTGTTCAGTCCGTAAGCCGCCAACCAGAGGGCGATGACGGCGTGGAGGACGGCGAGGGACCTCACAAGAGATCGATGAGCTCAAATGCCTGAGTCTGCTCGTGCGGTTCCGGTATCCCGTCGAGGAGGATCGGACGTGCGCGGATGGTGTCCCTGGTCTGCTGATAGACCTCAGCGGTGAGCAGGATCTGTCCGGGCTTGGCCGCTGCCTGGAGGCGGTTCGCCATGTTGACGCTGGGGCCGATAGCGGTGTAGTCGAGGCGCTGGGGGATTCCGATGTTCCCCACGATCGCCTCACCGACGCTGATCCCGATGCCGTAAGAGAGCCGATTCTCCGGTGCCAGGCGTGCCTGAAGCTTGAGGGTCTCCTTTCGTATCGTGATGGCGGCTCGCACGGCGCGCAGAGCGTAGCGCTCCTGAGCTAGGGGTGCGTTGAAGAAAGCGACGACGGCGTCCCCGACGAACTTATCGAGCGTGCCCTCCTGGTCGAGGACGGCCTTGGCCCCAATGCCGAGGTACTGATTGAGGGTGTCGACGAGGCTCTCCGGGGGGTGTCGCATGCTGAAGCTGACGAACCCCCGCAGGTCTGCGAAGAGACAGGCGATCTCCTGCCTCACGCCTCCGAGCTCGAGCTCCTGAGGATCGTCGGGCAGCCGCTCGATGACGGTGGGAGACAGATAACGCTGGAAGAGGCGGAAGCGAGACTCGAGTCTACGCTGCTTGGTCAGGTCCTCGACGACGATGGTCACCCCCTCCGACTGGCGGGTGCCCTGCCGGAGAGGCGAGCAAGTCGCGCGCAGGTTGACCGCCCGCCCGGACGGGAGGGAGAGATCGACCTCGACCGGCCCCTGAGGCTCACCCTCCTCCCTCACCCGCTCGATGAGGGGCCTCACTGTGCTGTCGAGCATCGAAAGGGCGGCGGCGGAGCGATCGCCGACCTCGACATCGGGCAGCTCGAGAATCTGGGTGGCAGCTCGATTGATGAGAGAGATGCGGTCGTTCTCATCCAGGGCGATCACGCCGCTGGCGATAGACCAGAAGACGTTGTCCATCAACGACTTGGCCCGCGACGTGCTCTCAAAGAGACGCGCATTTTCGATGGCGATGGCGGCGTAGTCGACCAGGTTGGACAGAAGAAAGACATCTCGCTGAGAGAAGGCGTCCTCGGCCTTGTGGCTCGACAGGCCGAGCAGGCCGATCACCCGGTCCGGGGCCTGGAGCGGCACGTAGAGGGTGGCCTTCGATCGGCTCCCTGGCGTGATCTGGGCTTGCTCGCCGGTGACGAGCACCGGGCGTGCGGTACGAACCGCTCTGCCGGGGCCCATCCCATCCATCCCCATTCTGAAGCCTCTGTCGAGGCCACCGCCCAGGTTCTTACCGGCCTGGACGTAGAGCTCTTCAGTGTCCATATCCCGGAGCAAGAGGAGACTCTCGTCGGCCGCGGTCAGGTGGACGGCAATCTCTGCGAGGCGATCGAGAACCACGTCCAGATCGAGGAGGGAAGTGGTGAGCCGACCAATTACGTGAACGGCGTTCAGTTCCTGCTGCTGGCGTTGGAGCTCCTTCGTGGCCTCCAGCAGCTGCTGCGCGAGCCGGTCCCGTTCTTCGCTGGGCTGGGTGGTGTCGAGGGCCCGGGTGATCGCCTGCCGCAGCTCGTAGCGGTCAAGGGGTTTTCTCAGGTAGTCGCAGGCCCCTTCTCTGAAGGCCTCCACGGCCTGGTCCGCGGACTGATGCTCGGCGATGACGATGATGGGCGTCTCTGGGGTTGCCGCCCGCAACTCGGGGAGGGCGGCCAGGTCGCCGCTAACAGAGAGCTCCGTGCTGAACAGGATGAGATCTGGCTGGCTTTCGATAGCCAGACGGAGCCCCTCGTCGGCCGTAGAGGCCCGGACCGGGGTGAGGTCGTCGATGTCCGGGATCAGGCTCTCGACCACCTGCAGGGTCTCGATGTTGTTGTCTACGACTAATACTTGGGTCACGATATTGGCTCAATCCTCCCTCCACGTCGTTGGGACTATACCTCAATAGACCCACCAAGTCAACCATCGTTTGCACGTGAGGGCGGATAACGCGCCCTCAGAGGTCGGGTTTGAGGCTGTCCACCGGATGAGGCAGGGATGTGCAGAGGATGCATCAGAGGGCCGCGGGTCCCGGGCTGGCTGATGCGTGACGGGATCCTGAACGCCGTCAGGGGATTACCCCGCGGAGGCGGCTGGTCAGGTTTCAGTCCTCGTTCGGCTGGATCAGAGAAGCGAGGCCCAGACGCTTGAGCCATTGATCCAGCAGGAGATGGCGCCACAGGTGGGTGCGGGCGCCGTTCCACGCGGCATCAGCGGCTGGGTCCTCAGCGTCTCCCCGCCCAAATCGGGCGACCGCGTGGAGTTCCACGATGCGAGCGATGTGCTCTCGGGCCTGAGGCACGATGGCGGAGAAATCCCGCATCCATTCGAGGGGCGTATCGGGTCCTCGAAGGGGCCGGCCGAGCCAGCCTCCGAAGCGGAGCAAGCGACCGTAGTCCTGCTCCACGGAGGGGAGGCGACGGAGGCCCAGGTTCTCCGCGGCCCACCACCCCCCGGTGGCGAGGAGGGCGAGGGCGGCCGTCACCAGCGTGCCGAGGAGGAGCGTGCGCGGCCACGATGGGGGCGGGCTGGAAGGTTGATCCACAGGGAGCGCGGGAGGATCATCCATCATCGGCGTGGCGAAGCCCTCCGGGAGCGCGGGGTCGTCGGTGGATTCCTCGGGAGGCGAGGGGGTGGGACTCACCGGAGGCGCGCTCTCCTCCTCGCTCTCGGGGCGGACGAGGGGGTCCTCGCTGGCGGTTGGCTCGAACTCGACCCAACCGTAGCCCGGGAAATAGATCTCCGGCCAGCTGTGGGCGTTGTTCTCCCGCACCCGGAACATCCCGCGCTCAGAGTTGTACTCGCCCTGTCCGTAGCCGGTGGCGAGCCGGGCCGGGATGCCCACACTGCGGGCCATCACAACCATGGCCGAGGCGTAGCCGTCGCAGTACCCGCGGCGGCTGTCGAACAGGAGGAAATCGACGTAGTCCCGACCGCCAGGGAAGTCGGGCGGCGTGAGGTCGTAGGTAATGTTGCTCCGCAGGTAGCTCTCCAGGAGCCTGGCTCTATCGTACGGCGTGTCTCCGGGGGCCGTGATCTCCGCGGCCAGGGTTCGCACCCGCTGGGGGAGAGACCCGGGCAGCTGGAGGTAGAGCCGGGTGATCCGGTCTGAATAGTCGGACCCGGTGCGGCGGAGGGCTGTCGCGTCAGCGTCTATTACGCGAGACGTCACCACATACGCATCCCCGGCGCTGAGAGGGTCAACGCTCGAGACGCGATAAACCTCCAGGAGAGACTCTTTCGGGGTCGGGACCAGCGCTCTGACCTGTCGATCGAAGGCCACCGGCTGGGAGGCGCCGGCCAGGAGCTGGCGTCCGGACAGGTAATTTGTGATGGTCTGGGTGACCTCCTGGCGGGAGGCGACGTCGATGCCCGCACCGGCTTGTTCGTCGGGTGGGAGGGGGGTTGTCTCTCCAGGGGGGAGGCTCCATTCACGACCGTCGTAGATGGCATAGACGGACGTGCGCCAGTAGTAGCGAGTCGTGTCTGGCGCCACAATATCGAGAACCACGATGTCTTCGAGGGCCGAGGGCCCCCCAAGGGAGATGGTGGAGCCGAAGGGCTCGGCTATCCCCACCGCCTGCCCGTGGATGGAGGAGAAGAGACGTCGCCATTCTTCCTCGACGGTCTCCCAGGGGGTTCTGGCCCGCCGCCACACGTCGGACATAGAGATGGACGACGCCGAGGTGGTGGGCAGCAGGGTGGCCAGGAGCATGACGGTGACCGCGAAAAGCAGACTGGCGCGGAGGACACTGGCGTTCAGGGTCGGATCGTAGGCCACGCGATCCTCGCGCCATACCTCCTTCTGTTTGGCTATGTAGGCCTGGCCGACGTAGAGGAGAGCGAGGAGCAGGTAGAGACCGAGGTATCGAATGAGCGAGGCCGGGCCGGTGTAGTAGTGGGTGACGATGATGGTCACGATCCCGAAAGGGAGGGCTGCCACCCAGGGTTGTGGTCGTCGGTACGTATTCCAGGCCGCGTTGTAGCCGAGAATCCAGTACAGAGCGCTGAGGAGGAGGAGGAAGATCACGGCGTCTTGCCCGGTACCGCCGGTGAATGCCTGATAGACCCAGGCCGAGATTCGGTTCCCCAGGGCAAAGACCTGCTCTCGCAGCATGAGATCACCCGGGAGGGCGTCCACCACGAGGAACGTGGTCCAGGCAACTCCGTAGATAACGCCAAATATGTGGGTCAGCCAATCGGGGAAGCGGCTTATGCCCAGCAAGAAGCCGGCGAGGACGCCTCCGAGACCGACCAGGGGCACGATGCCGAGGTGTTCGGTCCAATCGGTGGCCGCCAGGGTCAGGGCGGAGCTGAGCACCATACCGATCAGGAGGATCAGCGTGCTCCAGCTTCGATCTGTTTTATGAGTGTTTGACAACGTTCAATCCCGCCAATCTAGGGTAGTCTCGCTTCTCCAGGACGGCTGGAGCCGAGGCTATCCAGCGAGATTATACCCGGGAGGCGCGCTGCGGCAAGGGAATGGGGATTGGGGTGAACAAAGCAGAAGCAGTGGACCTTGGACCTTCTAGATTGCGCCGTGTCGCAATGCCCGGAGGCATCAACCCCAGCTTCCTTCACCTGGATCGCGGCGATGGATCGCTGCAAAGGGGGTGCTTCTGTCTTGAGGGCGCTGAGCTCCAGGACTCGCTTCGAAATCCCGCTTGGGTCTTCGAAAGAGATCCACTTTCAGAGGCCGCCATTGCCGCGAGAGGGCTTTTGCGGCGCCAAGCTGAGTCATCAACCCCGATCATTTTCCTTCATCCCGTCTCTGACACGTCGGCAGGCAATCCTCGCGCTTTCCTCTCTCGATTTGGCTCGAACACACCCGGGCGGCTTCCCGTCTCTTCATGGTTGACATAAACGGCAGACGGTGGTATATATGCTGTGTTGCATATAGTTCTGGATGCATATAGTTCGATGAGCGATGGGGTACGTTCTGTGCTGCATGTATCTCGGCGGTCGCTGAGTTGGGCCAATGGTTGCGGGAGGCACGCTGGAGCCAGGCGAACTGGTATAGCCGACGGTCTGGTTTTCTCTGGCTAGGCGTTCGCCCGTTGGGCAGATAGTGTTTCTGAGGAGGGCTTGTATGGCAATTGTGGAGTCGATAACGCATCTGTTGCAGGCAGGGCTGGGAAGCCTGGCGGCCTATCTGGCGGCACACGTGTTGCTGTGTCTACTCCCCGCCTTCTTCATCGCTGGGGCCCTGTCGGCGTTGGTCCCAAAGGAGGCGATCACGAGGTACCTCGGCCGCGACGCGCCGAAGTGGCTCTCCTATCCCATGTCGGCACTGGGCGGGTTCGTGCTGGCGGTCTGTTCGTGCACGATTATGCCGCTGTTCGCCAGCATCTACAGGAAGGGCGCCGGGCTCGGCCCGGCCATCACCTTCTTGTTCGTCGGCCCGGCGGTCAACGTCCTGGCGATCACGTTCACCGGCGCCGTGATCGGGATGGATATTGCCATTGCCCGGATCATCCTCTCGGTGGTGTTTGGTGTCGGTATCGGTATGCTTATGGCCTGGTTCTTTCGCGAGGACGATAGAGCGCATAATGAGGCGACCAACGGCGGGCGAGCGTTCTCCCGAGGGGCCACGGTGCCGGCTCGTACGTGGGTTATCTTCATCCTGCTTCTGGGCGTGCTAGTGGCAGGGACGCTCCAGGTCGGTCTTCTGACGAGTACCTACGCTACGTTCACGGTGCCGGGATCGTGGGCCAGCTCGCTGCAGACCTGGCTGGATGGCGTGGTGCCTCCCAATCCCTCAATGGGTGTTGAAGGCGTGAGCGTCCACGGTCTCTTCTTGATCGGCTTGCTGTTTGTGATCGCAGCCACGGCGTGGCTGGGGTTGAATAACGTAGATCGGGGCTTCAATCGTTGGACGTACGGAGCCCTGGGGCTGATCACGTTGACGTTGCTGGTGGCCTCGTTCAAGGTAACGACCGTCGACAGCGGGCTCCGCGTCGGCATCTCCGGGCGACTCATCGCCGAGGGTCTGCTTGTCGGTGGTGTTTGGTGGATGGCGGCCCGCGCCTTCGACGAGTACGAGGTTGAGACGTGGCTGTGGGAGATGTGGCGCTTCGTGAAGCAGATCATCCCCCTGCTCATCGTGGGCGTCTTCCTGGCGGGCATGGCCCGCGCCATTATCCCCAGGTCGTGGATCCAGACGCTGGCCGGGCGGAACACGGTCTGGTCCAATCTGGCGGGTGTGCTGTTTGGGGTCTTTATGTACTTCCCGACCCTCGTCGAGGTGCCCATCGCGCAGACGTTCCTTTCTCTGGGCATGCACCGTGGGGTCCTGCTGGCCTATCTGCTGGCGGATCCGGAGCTGAGCATGCAGTCGATCCTGATCACCAACTCGGTCATCGGCCGGAAGAAGACGGCGGTCTACGTCGTGCTGGTGACGATCTTCAGCACGCTGGCCGGGCTGCTGTTCGGGGGCTGGTTGGAAGGAATGAGTACCTGGGCCATCGCGGGCATTCTTGCGGGGTCGATCGCACTGCTCGCTGTCATCGCGGTGTGGACCGACCGTCAGAGCCGTCGCGCGAGAGCTCTGGCTTCTCAGGCGAAGTAGGGGGCGACGAGTTGGCTGCCCGCCCCGCGGATGGCTTGACAGAGATGCGAATCGGGGTATAATATATGCGTGTTGATGCATATTAGATGGGAGGAATATGGGGATGAGCGGTGGATATGAGCGGGTCGCTGAGGTCTTACAGGTCCTTTCTCATCCCGTGCGGCTGCAGATACTGGACGAGCTTCGGGGGGGTGAGGCCTGCGTATGCCACCTCCAGGCGCTCGTCGGTCGTCCGCAGCCCTACGTTTCCCAGCAGCTGAGCAAGTTGCGTGAGGCGGACCTGGTGGCAGACCGGCGGGAAGGGCTGTTCGTGTACTACAGCCTGAGTGACCGGGGGGTCAAACGAGTTCTGGAGATCATGTTGGGACCGACGGAAGAGCACGGCCCTGTGGAGACGTGCACGTGCCCACGCTGTGAGAACGCGTCGAGGTCGGAAAATGAAGGGGAGATATCTGGTGTGAGTTCGCTCGTAGGAGAGAGAGTATGAGTAAATCGAACGACGAGAGAGAGCGCTCGCTGGACTGCACCTGCATTCGGGACGGTTTTGGCGCTTTGCCACCGGAGCTGCGCCCGCGACCGAAGAAGAACAGCAGCCTGCGGAAGGTCACGTGTCCCGGCTGCGGCCTGGTGTACAGCACCAACCGGGAGACGGATCTCTGTATGGACTGCGAGAAGAAGCAACGGTGAGAGCGATGAGGACGCCTGAGGAGGCCGTGGGTGAGTGAGAGGTATGACGTCGCGACCCTGGGAGCCGGTCCCGGTGGCTACGTGGCCGCGCTCCGGGCGGCTCAGTTGGGCGCGAAGGTGGCCTTGGTGGAGAAGGACCGGGTGGGCGGAACCTGCCTCAACGTGGGCTGCATTCCCACGAAGGCGCTGACCACGGCGACCAATCTCCTGGTCGACGCCCGTCGCGGCGGGGATTTCGGCCTGAGTATTCCTGAGGTCGAGCCCGACTTGCCCGCACTGATGGCGTACGAGCGAGAGACGGTGGATAGCCTGGTGAGCGGCGTGGAGCGGTTGTTGGACGAGGCGGAGGTGACGCTGGTGCGCGGCGAGGGCCGTCTGGTGGAGCCGGATACGCTGCGCGTGACCGATCAGGACGGCGGCACGACGGCCGTCTCCGGTGAACACGTCATCCTGGCGCCGGGCTCGGTCACGGCGCGCCCGTCCATCCCAGGGCTCGATCTGCCCGGCGTCATGACCAGCACCGAGGCGTTGACCATCACCGGCGTTCCCGAACACCTGATAGTCGTCGGCGGAGGGGTAATCGGACTCGAGTTCGCCTCCATCTACGAGGCGCTGGGCAGCCGGGTAACCATCCTGGAGATGATGCCCACGCTCCTGCCAGGCGTCGTTGGGAAGCGATTGGCGAAGCGGCTGGCGATCACGCTCCACCGGCGGGGTATGGACATCCAACTCGGGGCCCGGGTGGGGCGGATTGACTCGGTCGGGGATGGGCTGCGCGTCGTCTTCGAAGGCCGCCGGGGCGAGCAGTCCGTCGAGGGCGACCGCGTGCTGGTGGCCGTGGGGCGGTGGCCCAACACCGAGGATCTGGGGCTGGAGGAGGTCGGCGTCGAGATGGACGGGCGGACGATCGTCGTGGACGAGCGTCTGCAGACCAGTGTGCCTCACGTGTGGGCCATCGGCGACGCCGTTGACGGGCCGTGGCTGGCTCACAAGGCGATGGTGGACGGGCGGGTGGCCGCGGAGAACGCCACCGGCGGCGACCGCGTGGTCGATTACCGCTCGGTACCCAGCGTGATTTTCACTCGGCCCGAGGTGGCCAGCGTTGGTCTCACCCGCGACGAGGCGCGCGAGCGGG
>CAZQXX010000101.1:0-10915 GCA_964597105.1 uncultured Anaerolineales bacterium | reverse complement strand
AGGTCGATCTGCTCGAAGTAACTCGCGAGCGGGAGGGCCGCAATCAGGTCGCCCTCCACGTCGAAGTCGCCATAGATGTATGATTCACCGAGATTCAGCTCGGTCGGGGGGAGGAACATCTGCCGGAGCGCACCGGGATGATTCAGCACCAGGGTGAATGCCGGACGCTCAACGGGCTCCTGCGGCCAAGGCGTGCCATCCCACAACCGCACGTCGAAACCTTGCGCCGGGCCCCGATTCGGGTATTGCTCAAACACCTGATCCAGGATCTGCAGTGTCTTCTCTCTGGCTCGCTCTTCGGCAACCATGTCGGCCTCCAGGTCTCTATACCTGCAATGCCAAGTGCTCTCTGACCCGCTCCCAGACCTCGCGGAGCGCGCCAGAAACCGCCCCATCCGCGTACGCGGTCACCGGTTGACCCTTCACCATCGCCTCGGTCACGACGGTATCGTAAGGAATCCTCCCCGCGACCACGATCCCTCTCTCGGCACAGAAAGCAGCCACTTCGTCGGACCGCCTGGGGTTCAGATCAGCCTTATTAATGACAACCAGGGCCGGGACGCCGAAGTGCTCCGTGGTGCTCAAGACCCGTTCCAGATCGTGCACGCCGGCGACGGTGGGCTCCACCACGAGAAGGGCCGCGTCCGCGCCTGCGCTGGCCGAGATGACGGGGCACCCGATGCCCGGCGGGCCATCGACCAGCAGAAGCCTCGCTCCAGTGTCCGATGCGAGCAGCCGGCCCTGCTGTTTGACCAGGGTCACAAGCTTGCCCGAGTTCTCCTGACCAGCAAAGAGATGCGCGTGAAAGAGCGGCCCAAAGCGGCTCTCGGAGCGGAACCAGAGGCCGGCGAGCTGTTCTTCCATGCGGATGGCGTCCTCTGGACACTGGTAGAAGCACGCTGCACATCCCTCACAGGAAAGAGGGACGACCCGGTAGGCGTCACTGGACGAACGCTCGGTCGGCGGCTCTATCGCGTCAAAACGACAGACGGCCTCACAGATGCCGCAAGCGGTGCAGGCCTGGGCATCGATCACTGCCCGCTTGCCGCTCACAAAATCGTGCTCCTCGAGTTTCGTCGGCTCCAGGACGAGCTCCAGGTTGGCTGCGTCGACGTCGCCATCGGCCAGCACAACAGATAGCTCCTGTGACGCGAGGTGGGCCAGCGCTGCAGTGACCGTGGTCTTGCCGGTGCCACCCTTTCCACTCAGAACAACGATCTGTTTCATCAATCGGTCTCCTTCAGGCCAGTCGCCAGCCGCTCAATGTCCGCATACAGGGTACGGAACCGCTCGCGATATGCGGGCACTGCATCCACCAGGGGGAGACCCTCCGAGTATGCCTCCGCGATGCTCCGTTCGATCGGGATGCGCATCAGGATAGGCACGTCCTCAGCCTGACAGTACGCATCAACCCCCTCGTCCCCGACGCCGTCGCGGTTGACGATCACACCGACGGGCAGCCCCATCTCATCGCGCGCCACCTCGACGGCCTGCTTGAGGTCGTGGAGACCAAAGGGGGTGGGCTCGGTGACCAGGAGCACGAAGTCTGCCCCACTCATCGACTCCACGACCGGACAAGCGTTGCCAGGTGGGGCATCCAGGATCACCGGTCGGTTTCCAACGGAAGAGGGGATGACCCAGCGCTTCAACTGATGGATAACGGGCACCGCCATCGCCTCGCCGATGTTGAGGATTCCCTGAGCAAACTCGATGCTCTCGCTCGCTCCTCGCTCGATGATGCCCGTCACGTCAAGCTCCTCCGTGATCGCCTCTACCGGGCAGTTGAGCGTGCAGCTGCCACATGCGTGGCAGAGCTCTGGGAACACGAGCACGTTCTCTCCAACGACAGCGATGGCATTATATTGACAAACCTCGGCGCACCGACCACAGGCAGTGCACGTCTCCAGGTCCACCTTGGGGATCATCTGGCCTACCTCGCGCCGCTCGTCGATCCTGGGGTTCAAGAACAAAGCAGCGTTCGGCTCCTCCACGTCGCAATCCAAGAACAATGGATTCTCCGCAGCCAGGCTCAGTGCCAGGCTGACAGCGACGGTGGTCTTACCCGTACCGCCTTTCCCGCTTGCTACAGTGATTATCATGCCTCGACCTCGATCCATCAGCCTAGAACGATACAACACTGCCGGCAGGACAGGGCTCGATCTTGGAGAAGCCCAGCTCCGACGTCAGTGTGACAAAAGCAGCCTCGCCGGTGCAATGATTTGGGTAGATCCGGTCCAGCGTAGGTCTGCCGGCCAGGGCCGCACAGACGCGATCCAGATCCTTCTCGCTGGCGCTGGTCAGGTGCAGCCCCCCAGCTATGACCCCGATCGGTCGTTCAAAAGCACGCTCCACGTGCGCCATCGTGTTTAACACCCCGGCGTGGCAGCAACCGCATAACAGAACCACCCGGGCGTCCAGCTCCAGCACCAGGGCCATATCGTCCAGGTACGCATCGCGCACCAGGTCGTCTCCCTCACGCATAAGATGGTGCTCACTGGCCCCCTCTATCTCGGGCCGCTCCGCGATCGCCCCCGTGGTCCAGACACCCGGGATAATCTGCTGTGGATCGGAGGCCAACCTCAGCTTCATCCTCTCGGTCAGATCGTCCCGCGTCAGGGGTATCCCCACGCTCTCCGGCTCACCGTTCCGGATGGAGTATCGTTCGCGGAACAGATCTGGATTGGCGTACAGGGATGTCCCAGGATTCAGATACTCGAGCAGCGCGGGCAACCCTCCGCTGTGATCATAGTGAGCGTGACTGAGAGCCACCGCATCGATGGTTGATGGCGCAACGTCGAGTACGTTGAGATTATGGAGCAGCACCGTGCTGCTCTGCCCGGTGTCGAAGAGGACGCGACCGCTCTTTGTGCTGATCAGAAACGCCACACCGTGCTCGCCCCACAGGGCCGAGCTGCGCTCCACGGCATTGTCAACGACGCACCTCAGGTCCATGACTCGCCTCCTCCACCTGCAGACGGTGGTCGGAGGAGGCTCCCCTCCCCCGATTCACCGCCCACTGTCCGTCGTTGCGCGCTCTGTCTACTCACGGGCCATCCGCGTGCCACATTCCGGGCACTGCTTCCGGTAACAGGGCTGGCCGACGACGTGCTTCTCACGATGACCGCAACTCGGGCAGACGCAGTAGCCACCGGGACCCGCCGCCTGAGAGCCGCCCAACCGACCTGGCCCCCGACCGCCGCCCCGTCCAGAGCCACCGCCTTGTCCGCCACCACCTCCACGACCTCTGAACATCTCGCTCACCTCCTCGGGTAATCTCTTATTCATCCACGCCGACATTCGTCTCCGCTCGAGCACGGAGGCACGCTACACCGCTCCTCCTGACCGCAACACGTGCGACCTGCCGGGCGGGCCGTCCGCCCGCTCGAGATATTGGGCGTTGATAGCAGCTTCTGCAATGAAGTACTTCCACAATGCGGACATACAATCACTTCGTGACCTCGCACCAGTACCTCAAAGCCTGCACCGCATTCCTGACACTGATACTCGTAGATCGGCATAAGTATTCGTCCTACTGCGCGAAACCGAACTCGATCGACCAACCAACCCCGGCCAGAATGGCATCGTCGCCAAAGGCGTCGGCGAACGCCTGCCGGGCCTTGTCCCCGGTGCAATGACAGGGAGCGACCTGCTCGACCCCCAAGCTGCGGAGATCAGCGATAATCCCCTCAACCTGAGCCGCACTGGCACTGCCCAGATGGAAGCCGCCAAACACCAGGGCAATCCCGTCACCGGCGACCTCAGTGGCACGGCGCACCATCTTCACGATGCCTGGATGCGCGCACCCGGTGACTACCACCAATCCCTGACTCGTCTCGACCGCCAGCGCTTGTTCGACCAGACCGGACGTCACCTGCCCGGTGGTGTGGATGCCGGGACCTATCGTCATAGCGTCAGTGACTTCCACTAGCTCGGTGCGCGCGCCAACCTGTCCCTTAAATTGGTCTGAGAACGAGGCGGGCACGTATACCGTTGGCCTGATCCCTCTGTCCAGGAGAGCTGCCAACCCGCCCGTATGATCCCCGTGAGCGTGAGACAAGACGACAGCGTCAATCCTCCCCGGATCGAGGTTCAGCTGCTCGATATTCTGGAGCAGTATGGCGCCATCTCCACCGGTATCAAAGAGGACCGTCACCTCATCGGTCTCCACCCAGCAGGCAAAGCCCCAATCCGTTCGCAGTGCCGGGTCGTAGGCATTATTGTCGTACACAATGGTGAAGATCACGGTCTTGATCTCCTCTGTCGCTTCGAGCGTTGGGCTCGAGGGCCGTGTTGCTTCCTTCGTCGAAGCTGAGGTTACAGTCGGCGAGGATGTCGAGATGGGCACCGCTGTTGGCACGCTGGTTGGCGTGGCCGACCTGGTCACAGATGACCGGGTCGCGGGACTGGCCGACTGGGACACTCCCGCGGAAGCGCATCCCAGGGCCAGCACACTGAGCGCGGCCGCGATACAGTGAAGCAAGCACACTTTCCATGTCATTGTGAATCAGCCAACTGATCCCCGTCTGGGAGGAGCAGAAGCATCGCGATGAAGCCTCCCCAGGGCACCTTCGCGATCCTCCAGGGCATCCACGGCGGGAAGAGCGTAGTGTGCCACACGGTTCTGATATCGTGATCCATTCCTCCGCCCATGGCGTCCAAAGCCGCCCTGTGCAGACGTTGCCGCAACTCACGCACACTGTAGAACTGAGCTGTCTCATAGACAGTGCGTCTAAACAAGCCCGCCAGTCGACGCCATAGACCGAGGATACTCCATCGATTGAGCACGCCCATAAGAACCCCGCAAGAGGCCACACGAACTGCCTCCGCTAACGCCCTCTGAGGGCTCTCCAGGAACTCGAGGGTGGTGACGAAAGCGGTCAGATCGAGGGCATCGTCGGCGAAGGGAAGCCGGTGCGCATCCGCCTGCACTAAAGGGACCGCATCCAAAGCCTCCGCCTCAGAGAGCATCGAACCCGAGAGATCCAACCCGATCGCGATCATGCCCATCCCGTCCAGCCAGCGGGTGAAATGACCGGTGCCGCAGCCTACCTCCAGAACAGAGTGGGCATCCGCGACGTGCTCAAGAAGCTGCCGGAGAGACGCCTTCTCAAGCGCATCGGCGCGTTTTCCTTCCTCAGTCTCGTACCAGCCCTCATAATGCGCCGCGACTTCCTCGTCGAACGTCGTCGCTCCCGGCATCGATCATCCTTCGCGGGCTACGCTCCAGACGAGTCGTCTGGTTCAGGACACGTGTTGGAGAACGTGACGTTCATCACCACGTCCCCCTGGTCTGCGGTTCGGTGGAACACCTCTTGGAGAGCATCAAAGACCCTCCGTTCCTCACCCCAGATCAACGTGCTCATCTCACCGACCCGCACCTCCAGCCCCTGCTCACGGAAGTGTCTCACGGCCTCCCGGATGGGCGGTCCGATCGAGTCACGGCGCAGCGGGTAGAGACTGACCTGCGCTGATAGTCTACTCATCTCGCTCCTCCTATCCGCACACCAGACCGGTATCAAAGGAACTCAAATCGGCTAAGCTCGACCACGACGGATCTACCTGCTAGAGCCTCATCCAGCTTCAGAAAGTAGCTCCAGAAGGATCGCGGCGGCCTTCTCCACGAGATCTGCGCAAGAATTCGGCGGGCCGGCAGCGCTCACGACCTCATCGCGGAGCCGACCGCACTGGGTATGGCCGAACTCATCGAAGAAACGGGCTCGGTACTGATTGGCCATTCTATTCGCCGGTTCGTCTGCCTCGTCCAGACTCGCGCGCCCGTACAGGGCACCTATCACCATGACGCCCCCGCTCAGGGCTCCGCAGAGCTCCTCCCTCGAATCCCCGAGGCCCCCCGAAAAACCGGTCGCCATACGCAAGGACTGGCTATTGAGATCATCCAGGACATGCCCGCCAACGGCGAGCAGAATGGCCTCGGATCAGTGGTAACCGGCGTCCAGCAACTCGCCCGCTCGCGCGGCGACCGCTCGCTCCTCCTGACTGAGCATCAGTCAGCCTCCTCTTCCTCCATCTGATCCACACGCCAGTTGAGGAGTGCGTTCTGCAGCGTGCTTACCGCGAGACCGGCACAATGCACGTTCTCCTCCGGCAATCCGCCCAAAGCCTCCAGGAGGTCCTCGGGAAGCACCCACTCGGCCTCCTCGACATCCATACCCATCACCATCTGGGTGAGCATACTGCCGCACGCGAGCGTTGCTCCACATCCGTCAGTGACGAAGCTGGCCTCCTCCACCTTACCGTCCTCCAGGTGGAGATAGATCTCCATCGTGTCGCCACACGATCCGTGGACGAGACCGTGAGCGTCGGCCTCGGCCATTTGGCCCATATTCCGGGGCTTCACAGCCTCCCGGAGGACGATCTCCGAGTAGAGCGCCTGCTGCCGCCTGACGATCTCCTCCTGGAGCTCATCCAGCATGATGTCGTAGCTGTCTTTTGCGTCTCGAGCCACGTCGCCGCCTCCCACTAGGCATCTCCACCGAGCTTATCCAGCCGGGACATCACCTCGCCGAGCTGCTGCTGCAGCATGTCGGCTTCCTCACGGAGACGACCCACCTCATCCTCCTCGTATTCGGCGTCGGCTGTCTCCTCGTGCTCGTGAGCATGCTCGATGCTCTCACGGCAGGGCTCAGCGCTCTCCAAGTCACCGCCCAGATACTGCTCTAGCGACCGACGCACCGTGCCGGACGCTCCGGTCACTGCATGAATGCCGTACTCCTCGAAGAAGCCGATGGCGCGGCGTCCCATGCCACCGGTCAGCATCACGTCCGCGCCCTGTCCGCGGATGAACTGGGGCACCTGACCTGGCTGGTGGCGCCCATAGTACGGATTCTCTATGGCCGCGACCTGCTCCACCTCGCACCCGTCGAGATCAACCAGGATAAAATAGGGACACCGCCCGAAGTGAGGGCTGACGACGCTGTCGAGCCCGTTTCGATCATCGGCGGAAACCGCTACTCGCATCTCACGTTCCATCGTTCACTCCCCTTCCTCTAGTTTCTCGAGACGATCCATCACCTCGGCCAGCTGCTTGCGCAGATCGGCCGCCATCTCCTTCAGCTCAGCCACCTCCCCACTACGCGCGTCAGCCGGCGTCGGCTTCTCAGCCGGGGTCACCGGCGTGGAACGTGCCTCTGCGCCAGGAGCAGGACCCTGTGCCCGCCCTCCTCGAGGCGCACCCCGCCCCATGCCCGGGCCGCGCCCGAGACCGGCGTGTGCCGGGCCTGTGGCGCCACCCGCCTCCCGCAACCGCCCCTCCTTGTAGGCCTGAACCGCTTCTCGGACGGTCCCACCCTCAGACACGTAGACGGGAACATCGGCCGACCGGAAGATATCGAAGGCATTCGGTCCCACGTTTCCACTGAGGACCACATCCGCTCCTTGCTCGACCACGAACTGAGCCGCCTGGATGCCGGCGCCGCTCGCTGCACCCGTAGCCGGATTCTCCAGCGCTTCAACCTCCATGGTATCTGAGTCCACAAAGAGATACCAGGGACAGCGACCGAACACAGGGCTCGCTTGGGCATCTAGCTCAGGGCCATTCGACGTGACAGCTATCTTCATTTGTAAGCCTCCTCTGCAATTGAATTCATCTCTGATGACACACCTGATCGATACGTCGTAGCGTCAGATACCAACCTCTGAAGCATTCAGACCCTACGCAGAGCTCCGCACACGGTCGAAGCCCGGGTGGCCGTTCACCACGCCACCCGGACGCCCGACCAGGGCCTTTCACACCTCGCTATCGTCCCCTTTGAGCCTGGGGACGCTGCTGTCTTGCGGTTGCGGGCTGTCTGGCCTTCTCTGGCACTCGCTTCTGAACCTCTTCAACGATCGACTCGAAATCCTCCGCAGGATAGAGCTCTATCTCACCAGCGTCACACCGCTCAGCCAGCTCCGGATCAAGGGGCAACCGCCCCAGGAATGGGGCGCCTACAGATCGGGCCACGCCCTCCGCTTTGCTGGGTCCGAAGATCTCGATCCGCTCCCCGCAATTGGGGCACAGGGCATAGCTCATATTCTCGACCACCCCGACAATGGGAACGTTGAGTTGCTCGGCCATACGCGCCGCCTTACGCACGACCATCCCCGCCAGCCCCTGAGGCGAGGTCACCAGGACCACACCATTGAGCGGCATCGACTGCATCACTGTCAGCGATGCGTCGGACGTACCCGGAGGAAGGTCAACGATGAGATAATCCAGATCGCCCCACACCACGTCGCCCCAGAACTGCTTGATTGCGCCACTGATCAGGGGACCGCGCCAGATGACGGCCTCGTCCTCCGCCGGGAGCAGCAGATTGATCGACATCACGTGGATGCCTTCCTCTGTCTCCGCGGGGATGATTCCGATCGGCCCCATAGGGGGCGTCTCGTGGAGGCCGAACATCTTAGGGATGCTCGGGCCAGTGATGTCGGCATCGAGCACGCCGACCCGCTTGCCCTGGCGGCGTAGCGCCACGGCGAGCAAGGCCGCCACGGACGATTTTCCCACACCGCCCTTACCGCTCATAACGGCAACGACGTGCTTCACGTGGTTCAAGTGCTCGGCCACACCAGCCTGCTGCTGGCGGGGTGGCTGCTCAGGCCAGATCCTCTCCTTCTCCTCGGCCGTCATCTCGCGCAACTGCACGTGCACATCCTCAATGTGGTCGAGGGTCAGCACCGCCTGCTCCGCCTCCTCGACAATCTGCTCCCGGAGGGGACAGGCCAGCGTGGTTAGGGCCAGGGTAAAGCTGACCTCACGGTCGTTCACCTCAACGTCGTGCACCATACCAAGCTCGACGATGCTCTCTCCTAACTCGGGATCCTGCACCGTCCTCAGCGCTTCAATAACTTGCGACTCGTCAACCATTCTAGTCTCCTTCAAATGTCTCTAAGATCCTCTCAGATCTCAACCGTCATTGTGATTAAGCGTAGCCCACCCATGCGCTTGATCTGCCGAAATGTCGCTCCCTGGGCAATCGATTGCAGCACGCGCTCAGGATCCTTCACTTGAGTGCCACTCAGGACGTCGACGCCCGCGTCAAAAAGCACGCGGGTAAGCGGCGTGCTCGGACCCAGCAGGATCACCAGGCTGTCGGGACGGCACAGCTTGATGAGGTCGTCGAACGTGTGGTTGATGAGCGAGGTCGACGTGAGGGCGACCACGTCCGCTTGAGGTAGTAGCTCGTCGGCACGGTCGGCGGGGACATCCCCCGGTCGGGGATGGAGCTCCAGCACCCAGCAGGACTCGGCCGCCTGGCGCACGTCATCGACAAAGGGAAAGTGCCCCACAATCGCGACCCGGCGTCCGGCCCCATGTTCGAGGATCACGTCCGATGCATTGAGTGGGACGCAGGCTGCCTCATCGATGTCCAGGAGCGCGTTATAGGTCGCCAGCCCGATGCTAGCCTGCAACGTCTCGGATGAGCACAGCCACTCCGCCAGGTCACGAGCGCTACGATCAAGCAGATCCCCAGCGCCGGGCACCGGCGGCCCCTGATGGCTCGTCTCCCCCCGCAACGTCGACGCCAGTCCACAGCGGGGAGGGTCCGTGTCGAGGACGACGGCCGTCCAGAACGCCCCCATGAGAATCTCGAGCACCGGGGCGTCTCGATGAAGATCGTCGAGGAGGACCTCAGTGATGGGCACCCTCACCCTCCTCCATATGCTGGGCGTGTGTCTCCAATATGTGGTCGATCATCCGCCGCGTCTCTCTCAGGTCGCGCGTCCACCAGCTCAGAACCTCGTCTCCCAGCGACGTGAGACGGTAGACACGCCGGGGCGGGCCCTTCGTCTGCTCCTCGTCCCAGCTCGACGCGACCCAGCCCTTCTCTTCCATGTCGCGTAGCGCCCGGTAGACGACGCTGGTGTTCACGTCGCCCAACCCGAAGGCATTGAGTTGATCGATGAGGGTGTACCCGTGGGCCGGTCCGTGATGGAGGAGCAGCAGCAGGGTCGGGCTAAGAAGCCTCACTGCCCGCCGGGAGCATCCCTGCTGCCGCCACCGTCGTCCCCGTCCTCGTCCTTGACCTGGCATACCTGTTATATCCTCACGTTCCGCTCTTCCATCTCCAGCCGGAATACTATACCATGCTATGTGCAAATCGTCAATAGTCCAGGTGAGAGCTCAAGCTGGCAGAGAGGCATGCACAGACCTGAGGCCTGACGCAAGATACAGCCGTCAAGGCGGATGGGGTCTCTGGCCAGGGCAATCGCATTTAGCCGGATAGCACCTCAAGAACATGATCTTCTCCCATCCAGCCCTCAGGCACTTGGCCTTTGTGCCGCATTGGGCGGTCTCCTCTCGTGCCAAGCTCAGGGTGATATGGCGGAGGAGCGATGGCTTCTGTGCTGCATGTCCCTGGTGCACTCGGCCCCGTGTCCTCGATCTCGCAACGTGTACGCACCGTCTTGAGCCTCCGTTCAGCATCGCTGCCCCACCCCGGAGATGAGGTGCCCAGCGTCGATCGTTCTCTTTGTCGTCGCCCGGCGCGTTCGGTTCCCGACCCGTCGGGCCCTGAGAGGCTCAGGGGGCGCCTGAGCGCCATTCTGCCTCTCGCCCACCCTGGGTATCGAGGCGGCCACTTAAGGCCCCTACAGATTACGTACATTCTGTAGGGAATTCTGTAGAGAGATCCAAGCCCGGCGGCGGAGATTCCCGACGCCCGCCAGGCGCGAGAATAGGGAGCAGCTCGAATAGGAAGCATGTCAAGCCCCATGCTCCCTCTCAGCGCCTCCCCTGGCAGGCGCCAGAGGAGACCCAGCCCCTCGCCAGCCCCATCCCGCCACCAAGGGCTTGCACCAGACAGAGAGGCCGTCTGACGTCATGGCCAGGCAGGATCACCAGGCTCGGTCGTGGAGCGTCCTCTCAGTCCGCTCCATCTCGCTTTGGTGCCTCAAACCCCACGGGGAGGCT
>CAZQXX010000100.1:0-10985 GCA_964597105.1 uncultured Anaerolineales bacterium | reverse complement strand
ATGCCGAACGGAGGCTCAGAACGGTGCGTACACGCTGGGAGATCGAGGACACGGGACCGAGTGCGCCAGGGACATGCAGCACAGAATCCATCGCTCCTCCGCCATGTCCCTCTGAGCTTGGCACGAGAGAAGACCGTCCAATGCGGCACAAAGGCCAAGCGCCTAAGCGCTGGATGGGACAAGATCATCTTCTTGAGGTGCTATCCGGCTAGATGCGATTGCCCTGGTAGCCTCGGGACGGGCTGTTTTCCCGATCGCATGTCCTATGTTATAATTGCTTCGTCGCTCGGAGCGCGCTCCTATGAATTCAGAGAGAATCGCCATCAAAGGTATCCGACAGGGATTGCTCGTCACCCTGGCAGACGGTGAATGGAGCAGTCTCATTAGTGCCCTGGAAGCACATCTGGGTGAGAATCCCGCTTTCTTCCGCGGAGGGCGGATAGCTATCGACGTTGGTGAGCGAGAATTGAGTCCTGTTCAGATTGAGGAAGTGCGTTCGTTGGCAGCTCGCCACCAGGTGGAGCTATGGGCCCTTCTGAGCGAGAGTGCGGCCACTCAGAACGAGGCGCGCGGGGCTGGGCTGGTCACCGAGCTGGCCTATGGTCGCGAACAAGTTCGTTCGTCCGAGAGAGAGGAAGACCCGGCTGGCAAAGCAGTGGTCGTTCGGCGTACCATTCGTTCTGGTCAAAGCGTGCGCCATCCTGGTCACCTGGTGATCATTGGGGACGTCAATCCAGGCGCAGAGGTGGTGGCGGGGGGGAGCATTGTGGTATGGGGAAGGCTGCGCGGACTCGTGCACGCCGGCGCTTTAGGCGACGACGACGCCGTGATCTGCGCTCTCGACCTGGCTCCTACTCAGCTCCGTATTGGGAGGCATATCTCGCGCTCTCCGGAGGAGCGACCGTCCGGACCCCTGCCGGAGATGGCGTCGGTCCACGATGGACAGATTGTGGCGGTCCCGTGGCCTGGTGAATGAGATTTAGGATGGGAAAGGAGAGCTAATGGAGGCGAGGGTAGTAACCATCACGTCGGGCAAAGGAGGGGTCGGCAAGACGACGCTTTCGGCCAACCTCGGGGTTGCCTTGGCGATGCGAGGGCAGCGCGTGGTCGTCATCGATGCTGACGTCGGCCTCCGAAACCTCGACGTGATGCTTGGGTTGGAGAATCGTATCGTCTATGATCTGGTCGATGTGATTGAGGAGCGCTGCCGGCTCCGGCAAGCGCTTGTGAGGCACAAGCAGCTCTCAAAGCTCTACTTGCTGCCTGCTGCCCAGACCCGTGACAAGAGTTCGGTTCAGCCCGAGGATATGCTGCGCATCTGCGACGAGCTCCGAGATGAGTATGACGTTATGCTCGTCGATTCCCCGGCCGGTATCGAGCAGGGCTTCCGCTATGCTCTGGAGCCCGCAGACGAGATCCTGATTGTCACCAACCCGGAGGTGCCTGCTGTGCGGGATGCTGATCGGGTCATCGGCCTCATCGAGGCTGAAGAGAAGGGACCGGCGCGGCTGGTCATCAACCGGGTCAAGCCAGACATGGTGGAACAGGGCCAGATGCTTAACATCGCCGATGTCGTCGAGCTCTTAGCGATTGAGCTCATCGGTGTCGTACCGGAGGACGAAGGCATACTGATCGCTGCAAACTGCGGTCAACCGCTGACTTTGTCAAGTAACCACTCCCGCGCAGGCCATGCCTTTCATAATATCGCCCGTCGGCTCCTTGGTGAGGATGTGCCCTTCCAGCCCTTGCGGGAGCCCGGTATGCTTGAGCGATTCCTGCGTTTCGTGAGTCTAGAGAGGAGTTGACCGAGATGGGATTCCTTGAACGCTTATTTGGTCGTCAGGAGCCGGCCAGCGGAAGGGTGGCTAAAGACCGCCTGCGTCTTGTGCTGACTCAAGACCGAGCTGGCATCTCGCCTGTACTCCTGGATACGCTGAAAGACGAGATTATTGCTGTGATATCTCGGCATATGGACGTCGACGTTGACGCTGTTCAGGTGTCCGTCACACAAGATGGCCATGAATCAAGCTTGGTCGCCGATATTCCGCTGAAGAAACCACGGGGCACCCGGGGAAGGTAGGGGCGAACTGCGGTTCTGGCGCCACTTCGACTATACGCTGCTCATGACGGTCATCCTGCTGACCCTTTTCGGGGTAGTGATGATCTACAGTGCCAACCTGGGCAGCCTCGACCCTCACCTGCAAGATCTATGGCGACGCCAGGCGATCTTTGGAGCTGTTGGGATCGGGCTTATTGTGTTGCTGGCGATCTTCCCGCGGGATTTCCACTGGCTCGGCGATTTTTGGTGGCTCTTCTACCTGATCGCTGTGGCCCTTCTGTTGCTTGTACTCGTGTTTGGACAGAGTGAGATAGGACGGGTCCGCAGCTGGTTCAATCTGGGGTTTATTCGATTCCAGCCTTCCTTCTTGGCGATGAATCTGCTCGCCATTTCGGTCGGGGCTATCCTTAGCCGCCAGCGAAAGCGCCGCTCGTCCTCGACTCCGCTATTCGGCACGCCGAAGACGAGTTTTGCGTCGGCTCTGTCCGAGGAGATAGGGCTGAGCAACTACCTGGCTTCAGCGGCGATGACCCTGGTGTTGGCAGGCCTGGTCTTCAGACAGCCAGATATGGGTGCAGCTGCGGTGCTTGTTGCCATGTGGTTGGCGATGGTTTTCCAGTCCGATCTTGGGTGGCGCTACATCGTGGGGACAGTCCTGGTGGGATTGGGCGCTCTGTATCCGATGTGGAGGGTCATGGATGCGCTCGACTTCGGCTACATGCAGGATCGGATCATGGGCTTCATCAATCCCAGCAGCAATACGAATGTTGCATATCAGCTCCAGCAAGCAGCAATTGCCATAGGATCGGGAGGGCTATGGGGGAAGGGGTTTGCTCAGGGCACTCAGAGTCAGCTCCGGTATTTGCCGGTGCGTCATACGGACTTCATCTTCGCTGTTACTGCTGAGGAGTTGGGCTTTGCCGGTGTGATCTTGCTCTTTGTGCTCTACTTGATCCTTTTCTACCGCCTGTTGCGCGTCGTCCTCATCGCGTCCGACAGCTTCGGGAGGATGATCGCCACGGGAACCTTAGCTATGATCTTGTTCCAGGCAGTTGTGAATATCGGAATGAACTTGAGGCTGCTGCCTGTTGTGGGGCTGCCGCTCCCTTTCGTCAGCTACGGTCCAGCCGCGTTGCTTACCACGATGATCGGGATTGGACTCTCGGAGAACGTCGTGGTGCGCCATCGGAAGCTGGAGTTCTGAGTGGAGGAACCGCACGCGTGTGTAGCCCTGGTGCGAGGAGACTCCCGGTATGGTAGCGTCAGCGCTGCACTGCGCGCTGTCGAGGATCGGATCGATTTCGGGGACGTTCAGCGGCTGCTGATCAAGCCGAATTTCGTCTCCGTTGAACGCCAGCTGGCCTCAACCCACGTGGACGCCGTTCGAGCGGTGCTCGATTTCGTTCGTGCCCGCTACGATGGTCCCATCGTCGTCGCCGAGGGGGCTGCAGTGGCCCCAACGTCAGAGGGCTTCCGTCGCTTCGGCTACGACTCGCTGGTCGATACATATGGCGTTGAGCTTCTGGATCTAAACGCTGATGAGCCCGTTCCCGTGCAGGTCTATGACCGTCGCTTGCGCCCCATCACCGTCTATTTGGCCCGCACGGCTGTCGAGGCTGACTATCGCATAACCGTCGGCCCGCCCAAGACGCATGACGTGGTAATCGTGACGCTCTCCATAAAGAATATGGTCATGGGGGCACTCGTCAATCCGAGAGTCACCAGCGACGGTGGTGCCCTTTTCGCGGTGGCGCAGTGGCTGGCGCGGCTGATACCTCATCCGTGGAGGTACTCAGCCTCCGTTGAGCGGCTCAAGGCAGCAATTCTCGGTTCTCGTTTTGGCTCGAGCAAGATGGCAATGCATCAGGGAGCTCGGGTCATCAACCTTAACTTGGCCATGGTAGCGCCTCACGTCTGGCCCGACCTGGCCATCATCGATGGCTGGAGCGGGATGGAGGGCGAGGGGCCGTCAGCGGGTGACGAGGTGGAATGGCGGGTGGCCCTGGCCGGCCCCGATCCGCTGGCCGTGGACACGTTGACGACTGAGTTGATGGGGTTTGATCCGGAGAACGTCGGATACCTCCAGTATTGTCGTGATCTCGATCTGGGTGTGGGGGAGGTGTCCCGGATCGATGTGGTTGGAGACATCTCCTCGGGTAACGTTGAAGGGACCTTTGAGCCTCACCCTACCTACGAGGATCAGCTTGACTGGCCTATGAAGGATGCCAGACGGTACCTACAATCTGCCCCGGAGGCGAGAACTGATATCGTGGCAGTTTCAGAGGAGTGGTGAAGATGACAGATGAGAGATACTCAGATTTCATTCGGGAGATTATTCGCGAGGATATTGAGAAGGGGAGGCTCGACGGCAGAGTTCACACCCGCTTCCCGCCGGAGCCCAACGGCTACTTGCACATTGGGCACGCCAAAGCCATTTGCATTAACTTCGGCATAGCTGAAGAGTTCGGCGGTCTCTGCAACCTCCGCATGGACGACACAGATCCGACGAAGGAGGAGTGGGAATACGTAGAGGCTCAGCAGAAAGACGTGTCGTGGCTTGGCTTCGACTGGGGCGACCGGATGTTCTTTGCCTCTGATTACTTCGAGCAGTTGTATGCGTGGGCGATCGACTTGATCAAGAAGGGGAAAGCCTACGTCGATGACCTGAGCGCGGAGGAGATTCGAGAGTATCGGGGCGACTTCACCACGCCGGGCAAAGAGAGCCCCTATCGCGATCGGTCCATCGAGGAGAACTTGGACCTTTTTGAGCGCATGCGTGCCGGCGAGTTCGAGGAGGGCGCCCGTGTCCTCCGCGCCAAGATCGACATGAAGCACTCCAATATGAACATGCGTGATCCAGTCATGTACCGCATCCTGTACGAGACGCACTACAAACAGGGCGATGACTGGTGCATCTATCCAACCTATGACTGGACCCACGGCCAGTCAGACTCGATCGAAGGAATCACACACTCCCTCTGTTCCCTGGAGTTTGAAGATCATCGCCCTCTCTACAACTGGTTCCTCGAACAGCTCGACATCTATCATCCACGGCAGATCGAGTTCGCCCGCCTCTACCTCAGCCACACCGTGATGAGCAAGCGGAAGCTGAAGCAGCTTGTCGACGAAGGGTACGTGAGTGGCTGGGACGATCCCCGCATGCCGACTATCTCGGGGATGCGGCGACGGGGCTATCCCCCAGAGACGATCCGCAGGTTCTGTGATGAGATCGGCGTGTCGAAGACTCAGAGCCTGATCGACATGGATATGCTCGAGCACATTGTCCGGGACCATCTGAACCAGAATGCGCCCCGCGTGATGGCAGTGATGGAGCCCCTTAAGGTGGTGATCGATAACTACCCGGAGGATCAGACGGAGGTCTTCGAGGTGGACATCAATCCCGAGGATCCCGAATCGGGCAAGCGCCAGGTACCGTTCTCTCGCGTCATCTACATTGAACGGAACGACTTCCGTGAGGATCCGCCGAAGAAGTTCCAGCGTCTGGCGCCTGGTCGTGAGGTCCGGCTCAAGCGGGCATACCTGGTTACCTGCGAGGACGTGATCAAGGACGAGCGCGGTGAGGTCGTTGAGCTTCGTTGCACGTACGATCCGGAGACCCAGGGAGGCGTCGCGCCGGATGGGCGGTACGTCCGCACTCTCCACTGGGTTTCGGCCGAGCACGCCCTCGACGTGGAGGTGCGCCTCTATGACCGTCTCTTCACCAAAGCCGATATGGGCGATATCTCGGAGGGTGAGCGCTTCACCGATTACGTGAACCCCAATTCGCTGGAGGTCACCACGGCCAAGGCCGAACCGAGTCTGCGTGACGCCAGACCGGGGGATCGGTTCCAGTTTTACCGGAAGAGCTATGTCTGTGTCGATCCAGATTCCACGGAGGACCGCTTGGTCTTCAATCGCACGGTACCTCTGCGCAGCACCTGGGCTAAGATCGTCGAGAAGATGAAACAGAAGTGAGGCCAGTCGGCCTTCATTGCCGGCTCGCCAGATCAGTTTGTCGTTTTCAGTGGAGGACATAATGTCGGTTCGCGTTCGTTTCGCACCCAGTCCAACCGGAGAGCCTCATATCGGCAATATCCGCACCGTCGTCTTCAACTGGCTCTTCGCGCGTCAGAAGGATGGTCAGTTCATCCTGCGCATTGAAGACACTGATCGTGAGCGCTACCAGCCCGAGACCATTCCGGTGATCATGGATGGCCTGAACTGGCTGGGGTTGGATTTGGATGAAGGGCCGAGCCGGGAGGCGCTCGAGCGTTCTGGTGTCGGGAATGCTCAGAAGTACGCCGTCGGGGGGTTGCACGGACCGTATATCCAGTCAGAGCGGCTCGAGATGTATCGACAGGCTGCGCAGGAGTTGATTGAACGGGGCTGGGCCTACCGCTGCAATTGCTCGCCCGAGCGCTTGGCTCGGGTGCGGGAGCGCCAGCGCGCTGCTGGCGAGCACGTCATGTACGACCGCCATTGTCGCGACCTCTCCGTGCCGGTGTCGCCCGAAGAGCCCCATGTCATCCGTCTGAAGGTGCCACTTGAGGGAGAGACTGTTGTCCACGATGCAATTCGAGGTGACGTCGACTTCGATAACCGACTTATTGACGATCAGATCCTGCTGAAGACCGACGGCTACCCCACGTATCACCTGGCCGTGGTGGTCGACGATCATCACATGGAGATCAGCCACGTCATTCGTGGGGATGATTGGATTTCGAGCACGCCCAAGCGCATCCTCATCTATCGAGCGATGGGTTGGGAGACGCCCACTTACTGCCACGTGCCTCTGGTCAATGGTCCCGACGGGCAGAAGCTCTCAAAGCGACACGGTGCTACGTCTATTACCGAGTTCCGCGAGCAGGGATATTTGCCCGAGGCGTTGTTCAACTTCCTGGCATTGCTCGGTTGGTCACCGGGCGAGGGTGAGGAGCAGGAGATCTTCGGGCGCGAGGACTTGATTGAGCGGTTTGATCTGTTCCGGGTCAGCACCTCCCCGGCCACCTTTTCCTACGACAAGCTGAACTGGATGAATGGCGTTTACATCCGCGGTCTTTCAGAGGAGGAGCTGGTAGAGCGTCTGTTGCCCTTCTGGCAGCGCGCCGGTCTTGTGCCGGATCCCTGCCCGCAGGAGATGCGGCCCCAACTTCGGCGCATCGCGCCCTTGATCCATGAGCGGTTGAAGACGCTTGACGAGGTCGTCCAGTGGACCGCGTTCATGTTGGCGGATATTGAGACCCCTCCGGTGGAGAGACTCGTGCCCAAAGGGTTGACCGCGGAGCAGAGTGCGGAGATGCTCGAGGCAGTTCGAGATCTGTTGGCGAAGATTGAGCCATTTGAGGCGGAGGTCATCGAGCAACCGCTGCGCGATCTGGCGGATGAGCTGGAGGTGAGCGTGGGACAGTTACTCGGTACCCTGCGCTGGGCGACGACAAACCAGAAGGCCACACCACCGCTCTTCGGGAGCTTGGCCGCCATCGGGCGCGATCGAGTTGTGAGGCGGCTTGACAGAGCGATCGAGCGCTTGCAGGGTGCCAGCTAGCTGGCACGGGGTACCATTCACCCGCGCCAGGGCGTGCAGCACGCTTGACCTAATCCGCTCTGGGGCGTCTCCTCCCGCTCCGCAGGGCGAGCTTACCCAGCATCTTGTTCGTTGACCGCACGACCGGGTCTACTGACGATCTGACGATCCGCTGGCGTCATCGGAGGTTCTGATCCCTAGGAATCACCGGCGGAAGCGTCGCTCCTAACATGCCGATACGACACACGCAGACCCTTAGACAGAGACCGACCGTATCTCCCCAGCTCGTGCTGGCCAACGAACTGCTGCAGTTCTCAACAGTTGAGCTGGAGCAGGTCATCGCCCATGAGTTGGCCGAGAATCCAGCTCTGGAGTTGAGCGCGGTTGAGCGCTGTCCCCAATGCGGCTCAGATATGCCTGACGGCTACTGCCATTCCTGCGGCGCCTCTAAGGGACAGGCCGAGCAGGACTGGGATGTCCCGGCCCGCACCGAGTCTTATGACGGGTATGACTCTTTCGAGCTCGGTGCTGATGCCGGCTGGGAGGACCCGGTCGCGCGTCTGGCTTCTCGTATGACCCTGACTGACTATCTGCTGCAGCAAGCCCGTCTGAGCATGCCGCCGGATGATATTGTCATCGCTGCCCATCTCATTGAGAGCCTTGACGATAGAGGCTTTCTCCGCTGTGACCTGGCCGAGGTCGCATCTATGATTGGTGTGGAACGGGGTGGCGTGGAACGCGTTCTGTCCATCGTCCAATCTCTGGAGCCGGTCGGTATCGCCACGAGGGACGCCAGGGAGTGTCTGTTGGTCCAGATTCAGCATCTCTGTGACGAGGGTGTCGAGCAACCAGTCGCTCGGCTACTCATTGAACAACACTGGGATATCCTTGGGACACACGCCCTGTCGAGCGTGGCGGAGGCGGCTGGAATCTCCCGCGATGAGGTCTCTGAAGCCCTTCGCTTTATCAGGCAGAATCTCAATCCGTATCCTGCTCACGTCTTCTTGGACAGCCGGCGTGACCCCGGTCAGGACGTTGTCGCGTGCCCGGAGCCGGACGTCATCATCCGGGAGAGCAGGACTGCAAAGGGCGAGTACGAGATCGAACTGCCAAGAGCGCGCAGGTACAGGGTGCAGGTCAGTCCCGCGTACCGCCAGGCCATGGATGCGCTGGATGCGAGTACTGATTCATCGGGACCGGGGCGGTCCGAGCGATGGCAGCAGTTCTACTCGCGTGCTCGTCTGTTCGTGAACAGCATCGAGCAACGCTGGAGGACCCTTCGCGAGCTTATGGTCTGCCTGATCGATTGTCAGCGGGATTTCCTAAGCCAGGGAGAAGCCGAATTGAAGCCCCTTACCCGTGCTCAGGTGTCTGAGATGATAGGGGTGCACGAGTCGACTGTCAGTCGGGCGGTGGCAGGCAAGTACGTTCAGCTGCCTAGCAGGGAGGTCGTGCCGCTGGAGAAATTCTTCGACAGCGCAGCCCCGGTCAAACACGTCATTCAAGATCTGGTTGATCAAGAGGAGGAGGCTCTGAGCGACAGTGCCATCGCTGAGATACTGTCAGAGCGTGGCTACGAGATCGCTCGTCGAACGGTGGCGAAGTACCGAAATGCCCTGGGAATTCTCCCCTATTCCCTCCGGCGACGAAGAAAGGACCTATCATCGCAATGACGGGCGAAGTGGCGTTTTCGTCGGCTGGTGCTTCCTGCCTGAGCTCGAGGTTGGATGAGCAGCACTGGCGGTGGATGCGGGGGCGCCGGTCCAAATCGGGCCGGAGGCAGGTGAGAGAAGCGTCCGCGTGAGGGCATCGACTTGGATGCAAAGAGACTCTTGGGGGTGATCGGTAGACTCATCCCGATGTTTGTCGTTGCGGCCTGTGCTGCCGCAGATGGAGGTAGGGAGGGGCGCCCTGCCACGCCCTCTCCCGTCCCATCCCAGACCTTGTATGTCGCAGCCTCTCCCGGGTGTGCAGGGCGAGCCCCATGCTATAGGACCGTCCAGGACGCGGTCGATGCCGCTCCGGAGGGCGCTCTGGTCAAGGTGGCGGCAGGTGTGTACACCAGTACCGAACCGCACGTGCTTGTCATTGAGAAGACAGTAGACCTCGTCGGTGGTTACGCCGTGGAAGACTGGTCGAGATCTGACCCGGCTGTCCAGCGTCCGGTTCTAGACGCTGAAGGGGCCCCCGGACGACGGGGTGTCTACATCGATGGCACGGACGCGCTGACGATCACCCTCACGGGATTCCAGATACAGCATGGATATGCCCAGGAGTCGGCAGGTGGCGGGATCCACGTCGCAGGTGGCCTCGTGATCCTGGAGAACAACGCGATCCTCAGCTCGACGGCAGATACCTCTGGAGGCGGCGTCTTTGTTGGCGGGGGCGACGTGACTCTGCGAAGGAACATCATTCGAGGCAATTCGGCCCGATACGGGGGTGGTCTCTACGTCGATCAGGGTGTCGTCTCGCTTGAGAGCGACGTCTTCACGGAGAATGACGCTGGGCCGGTGGGTGGTGCAATCGCGATGGGTGGGGGCGAGCTGACGGGTACCAATGTCACGGTGGCAGGAAACCACATGGCCGATGCCGGAATCTACGTCTGCGGTGGTCACCTCACCGGGAGTCACTGGACGTTGGCCGACAACGGTCGCTACGGGGTCATCGCCGATCTCGGCATTCAGATCGACAGCGGATCAGCCCGGCTTCGGAACAGCATTGTCTCGTCCCACACCACTGGATTCTTCGGCGCCGGCACCGCCGGCCATCAGACGTTGTTTCACCGCGTAGATAATCCCTGTATCGCTGGAGCCTCTTGTGTGAGCAATATCTTTGGTGATCCGAAGTTCGCGGATCCCCTGCAGAATGACTATCACATCACGCGTGATTCTGCCGCGGTCGATCAGGCCCACGGTATCGACACCTTTGCGGACATGGACGGAGAGGAGCGACCGTTGGGCGGAGCGACCGACATCGGGGCTGACGAGGTGGAGACTGAAGTGACCGTATACCTGCCGTTGGTTCTGCGTCAGTCGGTCCCTCTCGGCCCCTGATACTCTTCTGGCGTCACTGGGCCTTGCTGAGGCGGCTGGAAAGGACTCCCGCTCCAGTTTCGCCTCCCTCATCGGAAGTTCTTCTTTGTACTCGTGCTCAGGCGGGTCTCCCTGCGTGTCCTCTTCTACTCTCGCAGGTCGGAAGGTGCCGGTCAATGGCGGGAAGAGGTTTAATGCTGGGTTCGAAGAGGCTCACTGCTCAACCTCTCGGCCCAGGCGATTTGACAACACTGGGGACTTTCACTATAACTCTACTGGTGCGGGCGCAGTGAGGTTATCCATAGGAGTTCGCTTATGACTGCCACAATTCTTACGATTGATGATGACGATATGATACGCTCTTTCTTCA
>CAZQXX010000099.1:3171-11046 GCA_964597105.1 uncultured Anaerolineales bacterium | reverse complement strand
AGTCGGCCTGTTCCTGCTGCCAGCGCCACGCTTGGGCGAGGCTATCGTAGAGGGTGGGGCTGAAGCCGGTGATGGCCAGGAAGCGGTCGAGCAGCGCCTGCTCCATCTTCGCATCGCGGACGTCGAGGTAGCCGGCGTGGATGAGGGCCAGGTCCCGATTGAGCGCTTTATCCAAGGTGCGCATCACGTCCGATAGTCTGTCCGGATCCCCGCTCAGATGTCTCTGCGCCACCTCGAACACGTGCTCGCGCATCAACCCCTCAAGCAGAATGACGTCCTCGAACCCGAGATCGACACGGGCGAGGGCGTGTCCCACGTCCCGACGCTCCCCGGCAGGGGCCCCGTCGAACAGCCCCATCAGCCACTCGCCGAGGACACCGTGCAGGCGCTCCATAAAACGGACATTAGTCATCAACCCCCGCATGCCGTTGAACGTGGCGAGCCGCTCACCGAGATCCTCGACGATTCCCTCGCGCTCGGCAGCGAGCCACTCCCCTACCTCGGCGAGCCTCGCCCGATCCTCCCCATTCCATTCGATGCACGATCTGACCTTCTCAGCCCGGGCCATTCGTCCTCCATCCGCCCTGCTATTCCCTCGGCACGTGCGTCCGCGACGGTGACCGACGGCCTCGTACGCCGCGCATGGGCATCGGCCACCAGACGGGTATTCCGCAGCATAAGGATACCACAGGGAGATGGTCTGCGACGTTGCAAAGGGATTACGGGTTGGTTACGGGGTGAACGGAGCCGCGGGGATAGCCGCCGGCGTCTTTACGGCAAGCCGGAAATAGGTCTCGTCTCGCGCAAGCACGGATGACCGGCGCCCCGTCTGTTCGGTCAATCCGATTCGGGAGGGGAGCTGGCGAACATATAGCCCACGCCGCGGACGTTCAGAATGTACGTGGGTCCGGCCGGGTCGGGCTCCAATTTCTTGCGCAACCGACGGACGTGGACGCGGATGATCGCGCGCGCCCCCTCGGTGTCGGCCTCATATCCGCGGGCGCGCTGGACCAGCTGCTTCGGGCTCCACACCTCGTCGGGAGTCTCCATGAGACACGCCAGCACCCTCAGCTCGGTGGGGGTCAGATCGAGGGGCTCGCCCGCCCGCTCTGCTGCGTGTCGCTGACGATCCACAACGACGTCGCGAACCTGGAGGAAGCGCGGGGGCTCGGTGGACGCATCCCGCTCACCGCCCCGCCCCTCTTCCATCGCGTCCAGCTGAGAGACGGTCTGCTTCAACTGCTGCACCAACTCCTGTCGCCTGCGGCCCTCCTGGCGCTTGGTCAGCCCCTCACGGACGCTCTCCAAGATTTTGGGGATGGGAGATGGCTTAAGGAGATAGTCGTGCGCGCCCTGCCGCACGGCCTGGATGGCGGTCTCCAGGCTGCCGAAAGCGGTCAGGAGGATGATCACGGTGTCGGGAGAGCTCTCGCGGAGATGCTCGGCCACCTCCAATCCATCCATCCCGGGCATCTTCAGGTCGAGCACGACCAGGTCGAAGGGATCGCGCTTCTTGAGCAGGCTGAGGGCTTCCTCTCCGCTGGCCGCCGTCGCGACCTGGTAGCCCTCCAGACGCAGGGCGTCCGACAGGGAAACGCGCGTCACCGCCTCGTCGTCAACGACCATGATGGTGGCCGGTGCATATGGTTTCTCCATCAGACGTCCTCCCCTCCGCCGCGATCTGTGGCCGGGTCCACGGGCAGCCTGACGACGAACGTCGTCCCCTGGTCGGGTGCGCTGGAGACGTCGATGGTGCCGCCGTGGCGCTCGACGATGCCGTAGCTGATGGCCAGGCCGAGGCCCGTCCCCTCCGGCTTCGTGGTGTAGAACGGCTCGAAGAGCCGCTTGATCTGCCGCGCTGACATCCCGGGGCCACTGTCCTGAACGCTCAGCAAGACGTGCTGGCGGTCATCGGACAGAGCAGTCTTCAACCGTAGCTCTCCCCCCGCCGGCATGGCCTCGACGGCGTTGATGAGGAGGTTGAGAATCACCTGACTGATCTCGTCGGAGACAACGGGAATCGCCGGCAGCCGGTCGGCCAGCTCGGTGCGCACGTCCACGTGGTCGTGCTGGAGGCGCTTCTGGGCGAGGGTCAACACCTTATGGACGACGCGATTGAGGTCGGTGGCCTCCACGCGCCCGCGGGACGGACGATAGAAATCGAGCATACGCTGGACGATGTCGATCAGCCGCTCGACCTCCCCCTGAGCCATCCCCAGGTACGCCTGACGCCTCTCCACAGCAAGCCCCTCGTGAGCGGTCAGATGGAGGCTATTGTGGATGGCCTGGAGGGGATTGTTGATCTCGTGAGCGAGCGAGGCAGCCAGCCGCCCGATGGCGGCCATCTTCTCCGCCTGCACGAGCTTCGCCTGGGAGCGCTCCAGCTCGTCGGCGAACTCGGTCAGCTCGGTGTAGAGATTGGCGTTGTCGACCGCTACGGCGACGGAGGCAGCCATCGCCCTGAGCAGATCGAGATCCTGCTCGTCGAAGGCGCCGTCAAGCTTGTTAATGAGCTCGACAGCTCCGATCGTGCGATCGCGAATCGTCAACGGCACACAGAGGACGGCCCGGGGCACGACGCCGCCCACTTCATCAGCCGGCGCGCCCGAGAAATGAGGATCCCGCTCGACGTCGTTGACCAGCTTCGGCTCAGCCGAGGCGATCACGTGACCGACCAGGCCGTCATCCGGCCTGACGGACTGGCCCGGGATCCACGTCCGCTCGGAGCCCTCAGGCCCCCGATTGAGGGGCATGTGAAAGGATTTACGACAGGTCAGCTCACCGCTCGCCTCGTCGAGCAAGACGAGAGCGCCCGCCTCGACGCGCATGATCTCCTGGATACCCTCCATGGTCGCCTCCAGGACCTCCTCCAGGTCGAGGCTTGAGCTGACCACGCGGTTGATCTCGACCAGGGCGGCCAGCTCGCGATTGCGACGCCTCAGGGCCTGCTCGCTGCGGCGGACGCGCATCACGGCATCAATGCGGGCGAGCAGCTCGCGGGGATCGAAGGGCTTCGTCAGATAATCGTCGGCGCCCATTCCAAGGCCGAGGGTCTTGTCGCTGACCGAATCGAGGGCCGTGGTGACGATGAACGAGGTATTTCGCAGGTCGGGATCGGCCTTGGTGCGGGCGATGACCTCGTATCCGTCGATCCCCGGCATCATGATGTCGAGGAGGACGAGATCGACCGGGTCCCCCGCCCGGTGCATACGGCGCAGCGCGGCCAGGGCCTCCTCCCCCGAGGAGGCGGACTCCAGGCTGCAATTCGCCCGCGTCAGGATGATGTGCAGGAAGTCGAGGGTCTCCGGATCGTCCTCGACGATCAAGATTCGCGGAGGCTCTCGAACCTGTCTGTCGGTGTTGACCATTGCCACTGTGGGGAGTGCTCCAGAGCAGTACCGAGCCCTAGGGTGTGTCCCTCCGGACGTCCAAGGTCTCCAGATTCCAGAGCTCACTCGGCGCCGTGGGATCCATCTCGAAGTGCTCCACCTCCGGGCGAGCGAGGGCCACGCGCAGCCGCATGAAGAGCGGCAGGGCGGGAACGTGGTGGGAGAAGATGATCTGCGCCTCCCGGTGGTAGCGCTCGAAATCCGGGGTGCCGGGGAGGGCCTGACGCGCCGACAGACAGACCTCGTCATACACCGAGTTCTGATAACCGGTCACGTTCGTGCCGTCCCAGTGGTCGTCGCCAGGCACCTCGGAGGAGAGGTACCATTCGCACGGGGCCTGCTCACCCAGCGCACGGGTCTCCTGGGCCATGTCGAACCGGCGGCCGACGAGAGGTCCCTCGGGGCCGGGGGCCATCAGCTCCCAGCGGGGCATCGTCTCCAGGGTCACGCGGATCCCGCAGTCGGCGAGCTGGGCGCGCACGATGCGGGTCACCTCACGCGACACGCCATCATCAGAAGACGCGGCATCTGATGGCGTGAGCAGCGTTACCTCGAACGGCTCACCGTCTCTGATCCCTTCGACACCGCGAGCCTCTCGCACGCCGTCGCCGTCCTCATCACGCCATCCCTTCTCCCCCAAAAGCGCCCGCCCCGCAGCAGGGTCGTACTCCCAGTGAGCCAGCCCACCCTCGGGATACAGGGGGTGGCCCGGTGGGACGTAGGTATCCGGGACGACGCTGCGACCGTAGGCGACCTCCTCAACGATGGCCTGGCGATCGATGCACATAGCGACCGCCTGCCGCACGTCCACGTCGGCGAAGAAGGCGGGCGGCTCATACCCGGGCGCCGGATCGAGGTTGAAGTTGATGTGCTCCCATCCCACACCGGGCGCTGACGCCACCTGCAGGAGCCCTCGATCCTCCGCCCGCACGAGGAACGGCATGAGGGACATGAGGTTGGGATCGTGCGCGGTCACGTCACAGTCCCCGGCCAACAGGGCAGCGACCATCTCCGGAGCGCCCTCGGTGAACTCGAACACCACCCGATCGACCATGGGAAGCGACTCCTCGGCACGGAAGTAGTGGGGGTTGCGGGAGAGGGAGATGCGATCTCCCTGCACCCACTCGTCGACGACGAAGGGGCCCCAGCCGAGGGGAGCGCGTCGCGTGCCGGCGTATCCGGTCAGCTCGCTCGGGAGGCGGTCCTCCAGTTGATGGCGCGGCAGCGGGGGGAAGATACTGAGGAAGTAAGAGGGGTCGATAAATCCGGGGACTCCGACCCACTCGGTGTGCGACTCGTCCAGGGCGCGATAGCCCGCCGTGCGATCCGCCAGGTAGCGATACCCCGGGGTTACCGGATCGGAGGCGACCTCGAAGCCAAACACCGAGTCCGCAGCGGTGAGGGGCTCGCCGTCCGACCAGGTGACGTCGTCGCGCAGCGCAAAGGTGACCTCCATGCGATCCATGCGCAACAGCCCGCTCTCGAAGGTGATCTCGCACCCGGTAGTGTAGCATCCAGAGGGACGGACGTCTACCCCCTCCTCGAGCGTGACCAGGTCGCCGCTCGCATCGACGACCAGGTCTCCCTCACGCACGTACGTCGTATCCGTAACTGCATCGCCGTCGGCCAGACTGGGGAGCTTCTCCAGAATCACCGGCTGATAGGCGTAGTCGCGGTGGTCGATGGGCCCATCGTAGAGGGCCTCCATCACGTGACGCGTCGCCGGGAGCTCAGAGCCGCCGTAGAGATAGAGGGTGTCCGGCTCGCCGACGACACAGACGTGGAGCGACTTCGACCCTGTCGGCGGCGGCGAGGGAGAGGGAGACGAGGAGGGCGTGGCAGTCACGACGACAGTCTCCATCGGCCCAGTCACGGTGACGGTGACCGGGCGAGGAGCACACGCGGCCACCAATAGAGCCGTCAGGAGAAGAGCCAGCGTCACAAAGCGCCACATAGGGATCTTAATCACGGCGCGAGTATATCATCAGCCGCTCCCAGGCGCAAACGGTGGCCCGCCGGGCGGGGGCGGCAGCGCCCCCACCCGAGGCTGACTGATGGAATGAGAGCGTCCGGAGAGCGGACGTTTCCCGGCCCGGATGGTGGTTCAAGTCGGGCGATGGTGGATGATCTGCGGCTTACGCCTGTCCGACGAGTCGGCGCAGCTTCGCCACCCAGGAGAGCCTGCGGATGGTGCGGGCGGCCTCTCGAGCCTGGTGGATGCTACCCGCCCGGCGAGGGCTGTACGTGGCGTGCTCATACTCGGCCAGCAGACGACTCACGGGCGCTGACGCTGCCGGCAGGACGTGAGCCAGGGCGGCAGCACGCTCGGCCGGCGTGTCCGCCGGCTGAGGCGAGAGGCCGAGCCGCAGGAGGGCCTGATCGACCTCGACGTAGGCCTTCTCCAGCGGATTGAGCAGCGCGCGCCTGGCCCAACGCCGCAGGAAAGCCGGCGGGGTCCACCCGATGCGCCGCGTCCCTCGCTCCAGAAGCACCGGGACCGGGAGGCTAATCCGTCGCCGTGCCTGCCAGGAGAGGACCACGAGGATCCCGACCACAACAATAGCCACCAGCCAATAGGACGAACGAAGCCGGTCGAGCAGCCCCGGCGAGGGAACGGGCCCCCCTTCACCCGGGCCTATCTCGTCGAGGCCCTCAAGCTCCGCCAGGCGCTCGCGCCAGCGATCCTCCGTATCGCCGCCGGGCGGGACGGAATCTCCCTCATCCTCCGCCCCCACGTCGCCGAGGGGGCGAATGAGGGGATCCTCCGACACCGTGGGCTCAAACTCGATCCAACCGAAACCCGGGAAGTAGACCTCGGGCCAGGCGTGGGCGTTCCGCTCGTAGACCAGGTAGGTGTTCGTGCCCACCTGACGCTCGCCTGCGCCGAAGCCGACGGCCAGGCGGGCGGGAATGCCGAGCAGACGGAGCAGGATCACCTCGGAGGAGGCATAGTAGTTGCAGAACCCGACCTTGACGTCAAACAGGAACCAGTCCAGAGGATCCTGATCGGGAGAGGGAGTGCCAGTGATCACCTCGCTGTAGCGGATGGTATCCCGGAGGTACCGGGTGACGGCAGAGGCGGTCTCGTAAGGGTTCTCCGAGCCCTCGGCGATACCCTCAGCCAGCGCCCGGGTGCGAGGCGTGATCGCGGCGGGGACCTCCAGATAACGATCCATCACCCAATCCGGGTAGTCGGTCCCCGCCTCCCGCAGCTGGGCAACGGTGACAGCGCTGATGGAGGATCGGACCAGATAGGTCTGACCCGCACCCACGGGGGGTTTGGCGTGGAGCGCTGCCACGTCGACGGTGCCGTCGGGGTTCTCCGCCAGGTCCACCTCGACAGGCTGGCTCACCCAGAGAGGCTGAGGCGGAGCATAGAGGGTTATCAATGGCTCGGGAGACGTGAACGCGGCGGTGATGGTACGGCGGCCCTCCAGCTCGGCCAAGGGAAAATCGTAGGCAGTCCCGCTGACCCGCTCGGTCCCGGTGAGCGCGGCCGTGGTCCAGCCGCCTTCCTGATACTGATCGTAGACCCGGGCACGCCAGTAGTAGCGGCTGTAGGCGCTGTCGGGAGGCGCCTGAACCGAGGCGACAAGGGCATCGGAGAGCTCACGCCCCAGCCCCAGGGGGAAGTTGTCGCTGTAGTAATCGACGGCCGTGACCGTCGCACCCCGGCGCTCCAGCGAGGCGAAGAGGTTGTCGGCGCGCTCCTCCCAGGGGTCGGTGGCACGCTCCCAGATTCTCCTCGCCGCGGGCAGCACATCGGCCATCGTCGGGACGGTCCATGCCAGCAGGATCAGGGCGACGGTGATCAGGACGATGACGTAGCTGAGATCGAGGCTGATCAGCGGCGGAATGCGGGCTTGATCGTCCTCCCATCGACCGCGTAGCTGGAGGAAGGTCAGGCGAGCCAGCAGGAGAAGGGAGAAGAGAAGATACCCGGCCAGATACCAGATGCCCCGGGGGCGATAGGGATCTGAGGTGTGAACGAGCATCGTCACCAGTCCGGTGGGGAGGATGATGTGCCACGGACGGGCCCGGCGGGTGAGGGTGTAGCCGGCGTGCACGCTCAAGACCCAGGAAAGCACGGCCATGCCGAAGAGGAACAGGGCCGGGTCCTGCACCGGCTTCTGCGCTGCGACCTGCCTCAGAGCGTAGAGGAGGCGATTGCCGAGGACGATCAGCCGATCGCTCCAGAGGGCATCCTCAGATAGGGGGGACAAATTCGTGACCAGCTGCCACGGCACGAAGAAGGAGCCGTAGAGGAGCGCGAAGAGAGCGACCAGCGCGGGGTGGAACGCGCTCTGTCCCAGCGCCAGGCCTGCGCCCATCCCGATGAGGGCCAGCGTGCGAACCAGGTCGAGATGATCCACCCATTCGGTCGCCACGAGACGACCGGAGGCGGTCAGCAGGGCTGCCGCGAGCAGGAGGGCCGCCGGGAGGTCCCACCAGCGGGAGGCTCGCCTATCCATCAGGTCCTTGCCCC
>CAZQXX010000099.1:0-3071 GCA_964597105.1 uncultured Anaerolineales bacterium | reverse complement strand
CACGGTGCTGCCGCGCGGGATGTGCTGGGCGTGGGCCGCCACCAGGGCGGATATGGAGAGATCGCCCTCCGCCCGGAGCGGCGCCAGAGCCTCGAGCATCTTCCCCAACTGCCGTTCCCCTCGATCCGGCGACAACACGTCCGGGGCTTCGCGCGATGGATGGTGATACGAGACCAACCCCACCGATCGACCGCGGCGGATGAAGTAGCGGGCGAGAGACGCTGCGATGCTGACCGCGTACTCCTCAGTAGAGGGGGGCAACTCGATCTCCCGCCACGGTGACCAGGTCGCCGCCACGGCCTCGGACGGGGGGGAATAGGGTTGCGCAGCGTGAACGCTGGCCTGAGCGTCGAGGAAGACCCAGATCTCGGCCATGGGATCGAGCTCGAACTCCTTGACGATGAGCTCGTTTCGTCTCGCGGTGCTGAGCCAATGGATGCGATTGAGCGGATCGCCGGGGACGTACTCGCGGACGCCGGCGGCATTGGGGGTGGCCTGGTGGGTGCGGAGCCGCAGCGCCTCCCCGCCGGGCAGCAGACCAGGGGGACTGGGGAAGGCGTGCACATCGACCATCATGGGGTAGACCAGGAGGGTTCCCTGGGAAGCCACCTCCCGGCTGACGGGGAACAATCCAAAAAGATCACCAGAGATGATCTCGGTGGGCCCGAGGGAGAAGACACCGCGTTGTACGAGGCGGGTCCGAGCGCGGTACGAGCGGCGCTCACCGCCCCCAATCAGGGTGAGCACCCGCGATCCCTGCGATCCCGGGAGGTCGGACCGATCCCGAATCTGCAGCCAGAGCCGGGGGAGACGTGCGTGGTTCTCGATCCAGAAACGCTCCTCAAAGATCTGCCCCACGTGGGCCCGCCGGGTCCGCGCTCTACGCTCCAACGTCACACCGCGGAGAGACAGCTTCGACCAGGCCCAGCTCACGGCCACCAAGGCAGCCCAGAGATAGCTGAGGCGAGCGTAGATGGGCAGCCCGGTCAGCGCCAGACCGAGCAGGCTAAGGGCCAACAAGATCAGCACCGCACGGAGCGACGTGGTCACAATACCTCCCAGCCAGATTATACCGGCTAGTACTGTCTTTCGCGACCCATCGTCATCAGGGCGAGGGTCACGACCTCTCCGGCGCGCTCCAGCTTCTCCTCGGACAAGCTCTCCACGGTATCCTCCGGCCGGCAGGACGTGGCCTCCCAACCGCTCCAGTGAACGCCCACCTGAGGGGCTCCCTGGCCCGATTCGTAGCGGCTCTTATCCTCGAAGACGATGCTGATGTCGACTCGATCCCCGCCGCGCTCGGCCTTGACGCCCATCTGTCGGGCGGCCTGCTCCAGGAGATCGGCCAGGCGCACGCTCCCTCCGGCCGAGATGAGGAGCCCATCGCCCTCCCCCGCCCCCAGGCCGCGAAGGTCGACCACGGCCTCGATATCAAAGTTGCTGGCGAAGCCCTTCTTCGCCTCCAGGAATCCCTTCACGTTGGGCGGGTAGACCCACTCGCCGCCCTCCTGGCCCTCGCCACTGTATGCCACGAAGAGGAACGTCCTATACGGCTCGTAGTCGGACGCCTGCATGGCCCGGACGGCCTCCAGCATCACGGCCACGCCTGACGCGTTGTCGTTGGCCCCGGGATAGGGGCTCCCGTCCGGGGTGACCGGCGGCGCGTCGTACTTGGCCATCACGACGATCATCTGGTCGTTGATACCACCCTGCCGACTGTCCGACGTCCCGGTCCAGTTGGCTATGACGTGACGCACCGGCACTCCCTCTCGAACCGTGCCCTCGACCTCCATCAGTCCGTCGCTGCCGGTAGGCACTTCGAACACCTCGTTGACGTCCAATCGGTCGTGGATCGAGCGCAGCGCCTTGACGTCGTAGCCGGTCCCGTCGAGCAAGCGCTCCGCCGTGGCCTCGCTGATCCGCAATTGCGGCAGATCCTGGCCACGAGTATTGCCGCTGCCGAACATTCGGTAGTGAGGATCGAGCGACGACAGGGTCTGGCGGCGATCGAGAGCTTGAGATCCATCAGCCACGACGAGAATCCCGTCACATGGCACCCGTCTCAACCAAAAGACGTCCGCCTCGAGAGCCAGCAGGAGCTTGCCGGAGTAGTCGAGCTCCTCCAGTTTCTCGTAGCTGGTGATCATGGCCCCGCTCCTCGTCACCGACCCCAGGGCGACGAAGCGAATCTCGCCCTTTCCCCGACCGAGGTTACGAGCAGTGCTGACGTACTCCACGAAATCCTCGTGGTAGCTGAGGGATGGCCCCTCGTCGTGGATGACCAGTTGTGGCACCGCATCGAGCTCCTCGAACGACCTGGTGCGCTCCTGGAAGTAGCTCATCCCCTCGCCGGCGGACTGGAGCCCCAACGCCTTGAATTGCTCGGCGATATGATCGGCCGTCGCGTCTATGCCGGGCGTGCCCAGCGCCCGGCCCTCAAAGGTGGGAGCAGCCAGGTCGGCGGCAACCTCGTAGGCCCGCTCCCCGTCGAAGGCAGTCGCCTGGCGCTGGTAGAACGCGGTCGCGCCCGTGTTTGCCTGAACCCAGCTGATGCCGATCACGGCCAGAACAGCTGCGGCGATGGTGTACCGGTTTACCAGGCGATTGATGACCACGCCGACGCTCTCGACGAGGCGGCGTACCCCTTCTCCGAACAGGTTGAAGCCCAGAATGGCGATGAAAAACGCGGCAGATGGATAGAGGGCCATCCACGAGTAGGAGCGGGCGTAGCGCCGCACGTTACTGAGCAGCGCGCCCCACTCCGGTACGTCCGAGTAGTGGTAGGGGGCCGAGAACGTATCGAGCTCGGCGAAGGCGCCGCCGCCGATAAAGATACCCACGAACCCCAGCTCCCCCAGGAGCATCAACACCGCCCCCATCTCCAACGCCGTGATCGAGATCAGCGACGACAGCAGGTTCGGCAACACGTGGCTGAGGATGATCCGCGGCGTCGTCAACCCCAGGGCCACCGCGCTCTCCACGTACAGCTTAGGCCGGATGCTCATCACCGGCCCCCGCACAGACTGCATCACCTCCCGCCGCCCCACCCGGCCGGGGGCGGGGGCAAACGG
>CAZQXX010000098.1:0-11049 GCA_964597105.1 uncultured Anaerolineales bacterium | reverse complement strand
AGACCGCCACGTCCCAGGGCTCGTTGAAGCCGCGCGGCTGACCCGACTCCTCGGTCGATAACGACCGCCCCCCAAAGATGTTAAGGAACTCCCCGTCGGGCGTGAACGCCTGAATCCGGTGATTGCCGGAGTCAACGACGTATACAAGGCCGTCAGGGCCAACGGCAACGCCCCTCGGGCTCTGAAGCTCCCCGCGGCCTGACCCCTGAACGCCGAAGACCTCGGCAGCAGTCAGCTCGACGTGGTTTCCCGCATAGGGCTCGGCATCTTCCAGCTCCCGTGGGCCCAGCGTGCCCCGCTCCCACATCTGGGCGATGGCATCCCTCCTGACGTACACCCGGTAGTCACTGCGGAGAGGCCACTCGTCGAGGGTGTGCGTCTTGCCCGTCACCTCATCATACAGGCTGTAGTCCCGATCGTACCAAATGCGCCACAGGGCGGCGCGCATCTCCGGATTGGTCACGGCGTTCTTCAGCCGTTCCCACGTCAATCCCTTGTAGTCCTCTATGGGCCACCAGAGAAACGTATACTCGCTGACCGTGTAGCCGCTGGCCGTGTAAGGCGCCACCTCATCCCACTGGTCTCGGCCGGCGATGATGACCGGCGCGTCCATACTATCCTCCGACGGGTTCTCACCGTAGAACGGGGCGTTCTCGTAGTCCCGGAGATACCAATGGAAGGGCCAAGAACCATCCGCCCCGTATGCTACCTTGATCAGCTTGGGACCGCCCGCGACCCGCCGCGAGAGCTCCTCGATCTGCCCCATCGTCTCCTTCACCGCCGGTGCAGCGTGAGCGTAGACCAGATGCTCGATGGGATACCCATAGTTGACGTAGCAGAAGCGCCAGCTGTGCCGCACTGTTAGCAGAACCGGCCCCACCAGGCCCACCAGCAGGAGCAGGCGCAGGGACAGCCCCCACTGGCTCCGTCCGATGACGATCAACAGTGCCGCTCCAAACGCGAAAGCAGCGACCAGGCTGCCCAGGAATTGCCCGGTCACGGTCAGTTCGGCAAGGCTGGAGCCTCCGAACGGCCCTGCCACGACCGCCCCGACCAGCGTAGCCAACGCCATCACAAATGGCGGCGCCAGGAGCCCGGCGATCCACACCCGCCCCTTGATCACGCGCTCCCAGTCGATCGCGTCAATGAAGCGCCCCACCCCCCACGCAGCCAGCAAGATCATGGGCAGCGCCAGATGAACCGTCAACCAGGGCATCTTCTCCCCCGCGAAGGAGTAGATGATCCAGGCCGACCCCAACCACCAGAGAACGAAGGGGATAAACAGCCTCCTGGGCTCGAGCCTGAAGCTGGCCGGATCCGGGCCAGGGCTCCGAGCCACCCTGAACACAGAACGGACTGCCAGGTATCCCCCTGTGACAACGGCCAATAGCAGCGGGAGGTATTCGTACATCGGGACGATGATGAGGTAGTAGTACCAGGGCTGCCCGCCGCGCTGCACGCCGTGCTGGGCAAGCCAGTAGCCCATGGAGCCGACAAATCCGCTGGCAATCCCGCCGCCGTTCGTGAACACCGTGGTGAAGAGAGTGACGGCGATGGCGTAGTGGATGCCTGCCGCGATGCTCCATACACGCCAGTTCCACGCGAGACCGATAGCGGCCGAGACAGCGAACACGGCAGCCAGTATCGCCCCAGAGTAGACCATCGTCGGCGTCGTATAATCCACCGGATCGAGGCCAACGAGCTGAATGAGAATAGGGGCCAGGAAGGGGAGGGAGAGGGTCCCCAGCACAATGATCAAGTCAAACGAGCGGTAGCTTCGCAGGTGTCGCCACGAGCCGACAAGCACGATTGAGACTGCCCCAATCAGGCTCGCTGCCGCAAGCCCTCCTCCGGTCAGAGCCCACCAGGGAAGCGGTGACTGGCTCTCCGGATCAAGGCCTCTTTGCGACAGCACACCCAGGCTGGCGATCACAACGCCCAGGCCCACTCCAACCAGTGCCACACCCACCATCCTCTTGAGCCTCTCGTTGTCTCCCCAGTCCTGCACCAACGCCTGACGGCCGAACAGGCCGACCAGGAAGAATCCGAAGATGGCATTGTAGATGAAGGCGACCTCCTTAGTCGCGAACATCAGAGAGATGCCCGCTGCCATCCAGAACAGCCAGCGCTCGCGCCCGTCCCGCAGATAGGAGAAGATGGCAAAGACAACGATCAGGGCCCAAAGCATCACCGGTATGTCGTGGCGGATGTAGCGCGAGTAATAGGCAATGGAGGGGGAGATCAAGAGGAAGAAGGACGCGACCAATGCGCCTGTGCGCCCCAGCCAGCGCCGCAGCCGGTAGGGAAACGCCACGATCGCTACCCCCATCACGGCGACGACGAGACGGGCGGTGAAATCGTTGTCACCGAAGAGGAAGTACGAGAGGGCAGTGGCGTGGAAGAGGAACGGCCCGTGCATCAGCGGCGTGTGCTGAAAGCCCTGACCATCGTACAGGTTCCAGGAGTACTTCGTGTGCAGGCTCTCATCGTGGCTCTGCACCCGAATCCCAAGCCCCCAGAGACGCGTGACGAGGGCGATAGCGATGAGCGTCAGGTAGAGGGCCTTCTCCCAGTTCAGCACCATCCACCGCGCTACCGGTCGATCCAATGATCTGTCAATCAGTGAACTCACGTCTTTCCCTTTCCCCCTACAACGAAGGCTATCACGAAGATCCTCCGCGAGCTTCGGCGCAGCATCCTGCCTGCCCTCGGCGCCAACCGACTCATCCGGATAAGCACCCGAGACAGCGGCGCACACCTCAGACTCGCGGAAGAGACCACCACCCTCTAGTCGCTCCGGACGGGCTCAGTGCGCCGCCACAACGTCGCCCACCGCTCAGGTTCAGGCAGGCTCGGGCCATCCCGGAACAAGAACCAATCGATCGCAACACGACAGCCCGACTGCCAGAACCGGCAGCCGATGAGGTTGGGCGCCCACTGTCTCTCCAGGCTGAAGTCCTGTCCCACATACTCCCCCTCGAGAGCGTCCGGGGTCGCTGTCTCATCATCACCCATTGTCACCACGATTGACCCAACTTCGTCAGGATGAAGGTCACTCAGCCGCCCCACGCGCCTCGCCATCCGGAAGTCGCGCAGATACCAGGACAAAACCGAGTCCACCGGTGCCTCATAGACGAACTCAAGTGTGGTAGGCATCCCTGTCTGCTGCCACGAGAGGTCTCGCATAGTCGTCACCAGATCCCGCACGTTGATGGCCGTGGGCCGGCTTATCAGTGCCTCCCGAGGATCAGCAGGGCGCTCATAGGCTACGCCCCACCCCGCCGAAACCGTGAGGGCCATCAGCACCAGACCCGTTCCCGAAGCAGCGGTGCGCAGCGCCGAATCCGTGCCCAATAGGAAGGCGAAGCCCGTCCCGAGAAGGACCTGCAGCCCGATCACGGCCACCGCGACGATCAGATCTACATGCTGGCCGAACGCCGTGTACCGTGCCACCGCAAGATAGGCCTGGACCCACAGAACCAGAACCAGGACTCCATATACGGCGTCCAGACCAACCCGGGCCGGCCAGCGACTGCTCATGATTGCGCGGGCGGCGAGACCCACCAACATCGCCATGGGAACGACGACCCAGATCAGGTCCGTGGGCGCCCGCCCCGGCATGATCGCCAGGAGCATGCCCGCCGCGCCCGTCCAGAGCCCGAGCAGAGCAGCCCAGTGCCGATCATACCGCAGGGCCCAGACCAGCCCTCCCAGACCAAACACCACGCCGAGCAACTCATATACGATCAGGAGCGTCACTGGTGCCGTCACTTGCACATCCGACAGCCGAAACCGCTCGAACCAGCCCGCAAGAAGTCCGCCGACGCCCCCCACCCCGGACGGATTCCAGCCCAACCCGGTGGAAAGGGCCAGCGCGGACAGAGTCAGAACCAAAAGGAAGTGACGGGCGGAGTCCTTCAGAAGGGAGATCTCCCATCTGTGACTGATCGCGCGACCACCGAGCCCCAGTCCAGAAGCCAGGATCCAGGCCAGAACCAGGGGCAGCAACAACCCATATACCGCTGCTCCGCTGGTGAGGGCCACAGACAGGCTGACGGCCCCGACCGTCAGCCAGCGGCGGTTCTCCGTCTCCAGGAAGCGGGTGAGCCCACCAACAAAGGCCATCGCCCCAGCAGCCGCGATCACCGTACCCCCCACCTGACGGGACGCGACTAAAGCGGTGGGAGAGAACGCCAAGTAGATCCCGCTCGCGAGGGTCCCTACCCGCCCTAACCGCCGCCGGAAAAGCAGGGGGACGAGCACGAGCGCCGAACCGAATATGGCCGACCAGAACCGCGCCAGTCCGTCACTCGCCCCGCAGATCCAAAACAGGACGCTGTTGGCGGTGAGGAGCAGCGGGCTGTAGCCCCGGACCGGTATCCCCTGTCCCGTCGCCGCCCGCAAAGCCCCCATCGCTTCCCGGGCCTCGGAAGCCGCGAGCGGAGCCGCGTCGAGTTGCACCAATCGCATTGCCAGTGCAACCCCGACAACCAGGGCCCAGAGGGCAACCTCACGCCTCGTCGTCACGTCGTGAGCGGCACTATCTGTCGCGCGTATCGTATCGATCATCCTGGAACTAACCCATCACTTCGGTCAATCGCATCCCGGGACCTGGATCAACCCTGGTTTTCTGGCGGCGTCGGGGGCGGTCCGAAGGGCACCGCCCCTCCTGCCTCTCTACTATGTCGGATCGATTCGGAGGTCGTACCCTGAGGACGCGCGGGGCCAACGCGGGTCATAAGGCCCGTGGTCGCGGGTGGCGCAGGGGCCGTCACTGCAGCGAACGACGACGCCCTCTGCACCTCCACGTCTGAGTCAAGGAGCCACGGCCCAATGATGGTGGCCAGAAGAATCGATGCCACGCCAGCGACCACCAGCAGCCGTCGGCGCCCGCTGCGATGATCGCCCTGCCTGACCTGGTCTCGGACTGCCTGCCAGCTCCGTTCCGGCACCGGCACACCACCCGCTTTCGCCTGCAACGCAGCGGCAATCTCTCCCTCCACCCAGCCGTAGTCTGCTGCCACCTGGCGGCACTGCAGGCACCCCTCGACATGCACCTTCAGATCCTGGTCCACCGCTTCCTCGCTAAGCTGCGCCAGTTCAGTCTCAGTCAGATGTCCCTCTATCATCCCGCCTCCACTGCCTCCACAGATCCGAGCCCCAGCACTGAATCCTGGTCAGCTGCGGTCAATAACTGCCGCATCTGTGCCTTGCCGTGGACCACTCTTGATCGCGCAGCATCGCTTGAGCAACCGAGGATCTCCGCTATCTCCGCATACGCGAGTCCCTCGTAGTAGCGAAAGATCAGGGCATCGCGTGCCCCCTCGCTCACCTGTTCCAGAGCGTTCCAGACAGCGCGGCGTGTGGCCAGCCTCTCCAGCGCGCCCTCGGGCTCCACAGCCGGCTTATCATCAGCCGGTGCCTGACCGCTGGCTATCAGGGTCTCCAGGGATACCCGCGACAACCGGCTCCGCCGCCGCTTGTTTCGGCAGCGACTGACCAGGATCACACGGAGCCAGGTCGAGAAGGACGCCCGTTCAGGGTCATAGCGCGCGATATTCCGAAACGCGTAGACGAAGGCATCCTGGACCACCTCCTCCGCGTCCAAACGGTCCTGCAGCAGGAGGTAGGCCAATCGAAAGGCGGACGCGTGATGCGCATCATAGAGTGCGCGCTGCGCCGCGTCGTCGCCGTCCATAGCCTGGGCGATGTTCGCCTGGGCGATGTTGGCCGCTTCGGAATCAGACGCTGTCATCAATCTATTACCTTATACACACCCAGGAGGCGGTTTGTGAGATGAGACGGCGAATCAGCTCAGAGCTGAGCACCATCACGCACCTCAACTGACGACCTCGTAGATCGCGACCCCTCGAGCGTCGTAGACACGTCGCAACCGACCTTCCTCAGCCATCCGCTCAAACTTAGCCAGACCTCCGGTGCCGTAGTAGGCACGCTCGTATTCCCCGACATAGACATAGCGGACACGGTAGCGCTCCAGTATCTCCTGCGCCTGCGCGACGTCCGGCGTCCTGTAGCAGGTCTCCACGTCCTGACGACGCTGGCTCACAGTATCTCCATCCACCCCCACACGCTGCTGAGCCTGATGGTGACGCCAGCCGACCACCGCGGGCAGCCCGGTGTGAACCGAGACCCGGTTGGCCCACAGGTACTCCCGCCATCCCAACCCTTCGAGGATCACCGGCGCCCCTTCAATGTTGTCCTGCATCCACCGGATGGCGTAGTGGTCTCCGGACAGGGAGATCGGTCGCTCATCGCCCTGTGGTCCCGCGATGATTTCAGCGGTACGCATGAAGGCCATCCCATCCAGTGTCTTCCCCGCCTCAGGGGCTATCCGGTCGCCCGCCCTTGCAGGAATGCCAAAGGGCAGAAACAGCGCCCCTCCAAACACCAGAGCAGCCATGGCAGCCTGCCACAGCCAGCGTTGCTCACAACTCCAGCTCCGGGCACGCCGCCACATCCACGCCACGCTTGTGGCCGCAGCGATGGCCAGCAGAATCCATACCTGTAGGTAGAACTTGAACACGGTGTTCATCCGGCCAATGTCGCCTTCAAGCACGACGATCTCGACGGCCAGGGAGAGGGCCATCGCCGTCCCGACCAAGAGCCAGAGCAGTCGGTTCTCTGATCTGCTGTCGCTCTCCCCGTCCTCTGGTCTCCCAAAGAAGAGCAACCCTGCTATCGCCGTAACCGGACCCGCCACAAGGGCCACCGGCCACCCTGAGACCGCCAGTGCCACCCCTAATGCCACCCCGCCGAAGACTGTCACAGCAGCCACGGCCCAGGACAGCGCCCCGTGTATGACCCGCGCTACCAGCTCCAGTACAGCGCGGCTCATCACCGGGAAGAGCAGCATCGCATAGATCCACAGGTAGATGCTCAGAGGCGTGGTGCCTCCCTTCCAGATCTCGAGGGAGTTGTACCCACCCACGTAGTGACGGCCATAGGGCAGATACAACAGGAGAGTGAGCCCCACCAGCACCGCTCCACGCCAAGCAAGTGACAAGAGCCGCGATGCACAGGTCGGATCCCGCGACGGAGCATGACCCGCTTCCGTCGGCTGCGCCTGACTCCTCGCCGCCAACTCGGCATCGACATCGCCTCTTCGCTGGTCGCGCTCCTGACGCCAGGCACCCACTCCCAGGACGACGAGTGCCAACCCCAGGTAGGTGGGATAGTCCCAGGTGTTCGTGGGACGCAGCGCACCGATCACAAGCCCGCCGAGCAGAAGACTGCTCCAGGTCGGCCTGGCGGTGCGCAGCCAGGCCACAGCCAGCGCCAGCGCACCGAGGGTGAGGGGGAATGCCATCATATGGGCGTGCAAGTCGCCATACAGGAAGGTGAACGCAGGGAACTCGGCAATCGGATTTCCCAACTCTGCCGGTATGATGCGTGTCGGATGCCAGTACCAGGACTCAGGGCGTACCTCAAATCGGGCCCCGCGGACAATCAGCTGCCAAAGCCCCCGGACGATCGCGACAATGTCGGGGAACCCAGGGATCGTACTGAGAAACGACACCTCGCCGAGTGCTATCAGCCGCTTGATGATGAAGTGGACCACCCCCAGGTTGCCGATGAGAACGACGAAGGCGACGGCCGTCAGGGCAGCCAGCAATCTGCCACGACGCTTCGCCCGGGACATGTTGTACGCCACCGAGAACGCTCCCACCCCGGTCAGGGCGGCGATGGCGGGAACGGCCAGGTTGTAGGCCACGGCGGGGACCGTACCGACCAGTTTGATCAGGGATCCCACGATGACAAAACCGAAGTAGTAGTAGTTGATCCAGGCTCCAGAGAGCCACGGGTTGTATGGGGGGAACCAGGTCGACTTCATCACTGCGTTGAGATAGGCGACATCCATGGGCTTCTCACCACCCACCACCGGGTGCCATAGATCCGGATGGAGCATCCGCACCCCAATCCACAGTATGAACAGCACCGCAAAGACGCCCTCGGTCCAGATCACCACACGCCAGCGAGCCCGCAGGAACTGTTTCAGTTGCCCCCAGTTCGCCCATCCAATCCCGCCCCCCACCAACCCCAGCAGAGCCGTCATGCGGGCAACCGTGGCACGGGTGTTGGGGAAGAGATGGATACTGGCCGCCAACCAGGTGAGATATGCGACGAGGAGAAGGCCGATGGTACGGGAGACGCCGTAGCCTCGATCCCGGAGCCCGGGCAACGCTACGAAGAGGATGGGGAACGTCAGCCAGCCCAGCACAGCAATGGCCACCCACCACACAACCGCCGAGAGACCCGGGGAACGGTTGAGCAGACTATCCCGGCTGAACATCTCCGACCACGTGCCACCGCTCTGTTGATCGGCCCAGGTCTCATCATCGAACATCAGCATGTTGGGGGCTTCGCTCGCCTCTCGAGGCGTACGGCCCTGTTGCACGCGACTCAGGTCTACATCACTCAACACCCCTCTGACCAACTGGTCCGAATACGCGTCTGTCTTGCGGAAGATCAGCACGCGCGGATGGTCGTAAACACTAAACGCCTCCTCGGCCGGCGGGAGGTGTATTGGGATCGGGGCGCTCTGACTGGTGTAGTCCGCCTCACCCAAGTCGAAGGAATTCTCCTGATCGGGAAAGACGAAGGGGCCGAGGGCAGGATACGACGTAAACTCCGCCTCGAGCTCGAAGCCAAGCTCGCCAGCGAACAGGGCCCGATAATACTCGGTCGTCAATGGGTACCGCGCAGGCAGGCGGGGAATGGAGGCATAGAGCCGGTTGCTGGCCAGGAAGATGTAGTCAGCTTGATCAAGCCAGTCGTACAGCTGGGCTCGCTTCTGGGGGGTATCCTCATTGTAGTTCTCCATCTCGATGCCCTCGTACATGCCACCAAAGGGATTATGACCGTCCACCCTTAGGGGCAACCCCCAGTCCCAATGCTCGTTTGCCACCGTTGTACCAGGCGACACGTGCTCGTAGATCCACCGTGACGCCTCGATCCGCGGGTGCGGCCGCAGATAGATCGTGAAGAAAGCCAGGCCCCAGAACAGGGCACCGGACACGACAACGCCAGACAGTCCGAGACCCACACGCCGGCGCCACGCCGACGAAGAACGGGCCAACCGAACCAGCCAGTAAGCGGCAAACAGCAACAGAACCGGATACAGGGGCAGGAAGTAGCGCATCGTCTTCACCCAGCTCGTGGCGTGATACAAGAAGACGACAGTACCCCAACCCCACAGAACGAGATGCCTCTGCCCAAGACGCGGGCTGCGAAGCAGCTCCAGGCCAGCGATCCCCCAGCCAATCCACGCAGCGAGCCCCAGGGGCAGTCCCATCCCCCACACCACCATGTTCAGCCAGGGAAACACGATGGCTGAGCGATTGGCCCACTGTCTCCCGGATGGAAGGTCAACCTCGCCCCCCTGCTCCGCGCGGATCTGACTCAAGCGCCCAAACCACTCCGGACTCGGCTGCAGGCCGAAGAACCCAGGGCCCTCGAAGGCATAGGGTTGGCCGATCCGAAATGCCACGACGGACAACACGCCCGCAAGAAGAAGCGACAGCAGCACGGGCCAGACGCGAGACCGGATGATTCGGAACGCCGATCGCTCACCCCGTGCCCCCGGCACGTGACCGATCACGTAGGAGATGCCGGCCAGCACCACCAGCAGAGCGGACGTGGCGGCACTGACCTTGCAGGCGGCGGCCAGGCCAACGCCCAGACCAGCCGCCGCGAAATCCGCCCACGCCCCGGTCTGGCTCGCGCGCACACTGAAGTAGGCCGCCGCCATGGTGAAGAAGCAGGCAGGGCTGTCCACGGTGAAGAAGTGGGCCTGCTGGATGAGAAAGACGGTGACGGCCCCCAGGCCTGCGGCGAGCAACGCAGTCGTCTCTCCGTAGAGTCGCCGACCGATAAGGTAGATGAGAATCAGAGTACCGAGATCGGCCAGCGCTGACACTGTTCGCCCGACGATAGCGCTGTATACGCCGGTGAAGGCGCCGGATGAGCAGGTTTCGATCGAGGAGCCAACCAGCAGCCGGGCGATGGTGCGACTCAGCGGATCCCCGGCATTCGTGCAAGCCTTATCGAGCCATTCCCCGGCCCCTCGCACTATGAAGAGTGGCAGGGTCCCATAGCTGTACCGCCGCCCCTCGATATTCCGCACGTTGAGCGATGAGCGATGGGTGTCGAAGTAGTCGGAGAGGTCGTCCGGCCAGCTGATGAGCGACACCGTATTGCGCATGTGCCCCTCATCAGGATGGATGTACTGGCCTTCATCCCAGTTCAGTCCCGTAAAGCGGAAATAGCTGGCCGCGAGAAGGATCAGGACAAGGACCGCCAAGGCCCTGAGTCCAGATGAGAGGGAGGTGTCGCCGGCTCTGCTCTCGGTGATGGTCTCCATACCGGTTCTCAAACCCACCTATCGGTTCACTTCATACATAGCGTAGAGCAACTCCTCGCTGGCCCTCGAGCGAACAAGCTCCACAGACCCGCCGGGATGGCGCACGCGGACGGCCTCGAGCTCATCCACGCGCGCGGGATGGAAGACGAAACGCGCTCCGTCGCTGACTTCAAGCTGCGGGGAATCGGCCTCAGCTGGCGGGGGCACATCCACTCCATCGACGTCCCGGGCCATGAACCGGAACGTCCCAAAGTCCCAGTAGATGAAGGGTGGGCCGTGCAAATAGACGACGAGATCATCGTTCTGACGCATCAGATAGCGCGACAGGTGTGTCGCCATCTCGGCCGTTGGATTTCCGTACACCCGCTTCGGCGTGTAGACGAAGAAGTAGTAGCTCAGATTCAGCCCCACCACAGCCACGAGCAGGGCACCGCTGAGCGCCTGCCACACGACGTGGGGAGCATTCAGGATTCGCTGGCTCATCCTACCGACCCAATCCAGCCCGAGAGCCACGAAGATTGACAGCGCCGGCGCCGTGCCTACGAGCCGTTGGCTGCTCGGCGGGTTCTCCGTCATAACCCACCCCGTGATCAGCGCGGACCAGAACCAGATCAGGAGCAACGCGTTGGAGGGCCAGCGCCATCTTGCCGTGCACCAGACGAGTCCCA
>CAZQXX010000097.1:0-11141 GCA_964597105.1 uncultured Anaerolineales bacterium | reverse complement strand
TTGGGGATGCCACCAGTCTGGTCATTCTCACTCACAACGACCCCGATCCCGATGCCGTTGCCAGCGCAGCCGCTCTCCAGTGGCTGCTTAAGGAGAAGATCGGGATAGAGAGCCATGTCGCGTATAAGGGCATTGTGGGGCGTGCCGAGAACAAGGCCCTCGTTCGTTATCTTGGTTATCCCCTCCGGTTGCTCACCGAGGCTGAGGTCTCCAGCTCGCTGCCGGTAGCCCTGGTCGATACTCAGCCTGGTGCGGGCAACAACGCCCTCTCTCCGTCCTCGGACGTGGCCATCGTCTTTGACCATCACCCCCTTCGCCAGGAGACCGCGGCCGCCGATTTCATCGATGTGCGACCGGATGTGGGCGCTACGTCCACCATTCTCACCGAGTACTGCCAGGCCGCCGACGCCGTGCTTCCCCCCTCGATCGCCACGGCCCTCTTCTACGGCATCAAGACCGACACAATGGGATTGGGCAGGGGCGCCAGCCCGACGGATGTCGCAGCTTACTTCTTCCTCCAGTCCCGCGTGGACGTCCAGGCCCTCGTCAACATCGAGCGCGCGCAGGTGCCGCCTGAGTACTTCCAGGGATTGGTTGCCGCTTTGCAGTCGGCGTACGTCTACGAGGATATGCTGCTCATCGCCTACATCGGGACCATGCAGCGTCCCGATCTCCCGGCTGAGATGGCGGACCTGTTTCTCCGTCTCAAGGGTATCGAATGGGTCATGTGTATGGGGATCTACGAGGACGAGATGGTCGTGTCGATTCGCACGAATAGACAGCAGGGGGCGGACCACCTCATCCAGTCAATCGTCCGTGATCTTGGGTCAGCGGGAGGACACGGGTCAATGGCTGCCGGACAGATCCCGCTGGAGGACCGGAATCCAGAGATCCTGTCCCACCGGCTCAAGGAACGCGTCCTCAAGTACCTTCAGATTGACTCTGATGCGCCAGGGGAGAAACTGACTTAGGCGAGGTATCTTACTCGCGGCCGATGAGACCGGCACCGGCGGCTAGCTCTTGCATTTCTTGTGTGATCTCTTGGCGGCGCGCAGTCCGGATGATCAACGTGAGCTCCTCGATCAACCGATCGGCGTTCTGTGTGGCTGACTCCATGAGCTGGAACCGCAGCGAGTGCTCGGCAGCCGACGAAGTCAATAACACTCGATAGAGCTCCACTGCCACTGACTGCTCGATCACGGTTGTGTAGAGGCTTAGTGGATCCGTGTCTATGATCGGGGGAGGCCACGATCTCTCGCGTTCCATAGCACCTTGTCCCTCTTCCACGGGTCCGGCGCCACCCTGTTCTGGCGCTACCCTCTCCGCCGCGATCTGCGGAGGGATCAGCCGCATCACCGTCGGCTCGTAACCACCGGTGCCGTGGTACTGGTTGTAGACGACGTCGACACCGTCAATCTCCCGCTCCTCATACGCCTCGAGCCACTGACCAGCCAGATCAAATGCCAACGACAGGGACGGCAGCCCGGTCATAGAAAGCGCCCCGGCCTCAGTCGCGGCGTAGTCTCGTCGTTTGAGAACACGCTGAGCTCGACTGCCCAGAACCAGCAGGTCGACGGTCGCCTCCCGAGCCGATTCCCGGTGCAGGTAGTGTTCGGCCTCTTCGACCACCGCCACGTTGAAGCGACCACACAGCCCCCGTTCACTGCCGACGACCAGTGCCTTCAGTTTGCTGGGTCGGGACTCTGCCTCATCATCCCGCTGCCGTCCGCCCGGCCTGATGGCGGGAAGAGACTCGCGCAGCCGGGCGATAAGGTCCGGTGCCGTCTCAAGATGGGGAACCAGCCAGGGCAGCATCCCTTTCAGCTGCTCAGCGTAGTTCTGTACGCCGCTGCGGCGCTTGAGCGCAGCCTGCCAGCTCCCCAGCGAGATGGTCCGCAGGCCGCCCAGAATGGGCTTCACACTGCGGATGTTCTCGAGTCTGTCGCGAGCTCGTTCTACCTCTTGCATAACACCCGTCCCCGATCCTGGGAGCGGTCAGTATGCCTCGCTGCGTTCCACGTCCCAGACGAACACCACAGCCCCTCCGATCCTCGGTCTGGCCGGCATAGGCGCGGGGCCGTCTGTTTCACTGTCCGCCTGAACCGTGATCTCTGAACCGCAGGCCTCCTCGATGATCGTCAGAACGCTTTCCAGATCCTGATCGTCCACGGCGATGAAGAGTGACATCTGAGCTTGACGCAGCATGCCGCCCCGCGTCTCCGTGTAGGTAGCCGTGTATTTCGCTGCCACCAGCGCTTGCAGAATACGCTCTGCCTCGTCCCGCGGCATGACGACCATGATCATCTTCATCGCTCTATGCCCCTTCCTGACCATTCAGTGGCGTAGTTGAAGATCAGCTCTAGCAGCGTTTCGCGGGTATCCTCCGTCAGCTCACCCGTGCGGTTGATCTGCTGCAGCAGTTCAGGTTCCCGGTGCCTGACGATGTCTCGCACTCCTCTCTCGAAAGCGGGCACCTCGTCCACTGCCATCTGATCCAGGACGCCTTCCGTGGCAGCCAGGAGCGTCACAATCTGCGAGGCGAGAGACAGCGGCTGATGGGGCGGCTGCTTGAGCGCGGCCTGCAGCCGTCGCCCATGTTCAATCTGACGTCGCGTGGCCTCATCGACTTCGGCTCCGAATCGCGCGAACCGGGAGACTTCTTCATATTGCGATAGCGCGAGCCGGAGTTCACCGGCCACATCGCGCATTGCCCTGGACTGGGCCTCGCCCCCCACGCGGGACACGGACTGTCCCACGTCGACGGACGGCTTGACGCCCCGGTTGAAGAGATCAGTGTCGAGCACGATCTGCCCGTCGCAGATGGAGATCAGGTTCGTCGGTACATAGGCAGAGACGTTACCCTGCTGGGTCACGACCACGGGAAGGGCGGTCAGGGACCCCCCTCCCTCTTCCTTCCGCAACTTGCATGCCCGCTCCAGCAGCCGCGCGTGGATGTAGAAGATATCGCCTGGGTAGGCCTCCCGTCCCGGCGGGCGGCGCAGCAGCAGGCTCAGCTCCCGGTACGCGTCCGCATGCTTGTTCAGATCGTCGTACACTATCAGCGCGTCGCGTCCCTCGTCCATGAAGAACTCGGCGATGGTGCAGCCGGCGTAGGGCGCCAGGTAGCGGAGCGCCGGCGGGGCCTCGGGGCTGGCGATTACGATGGTCGTGTAGGACAGGGCATCGTGACGGCGCAACGTCTCAATGATCTTCAGGGCGGAGCTCTTCTTCTGGCCGATCGAGACATAGACGCAGGCGACATTCGTGTCCCTCTGGCTCAGGATGGCATCCACTGCCAGGGTCGTCTTCCCGACCTGCCGGTCTCCCAGGATCAACTCGCGCTGACCCCGCCCGACGGGAAGCAGGGCATCTACCACCTTGGTACCGGTGTAGAGTGGCTCGTTGACCGGCGCGCGCTCCACAATACCTGGTGCCTCTCGATCCAGAAAGCGCATCTCCGTCGCCTGGAGCGGCCCGCCGTTGTCGAGAGGCTCTCCCATCGAGCTCACGACCCGTCCCAGCAACTGATGGCCCACCGGCACACGAGCCCGCTCGCCGGTTCCGGTCACCAGGTCCCCTCCCTGGATGCCCTCGTCAGCGCCTAGGAGGACCACGTCGATGCGTGCGTGATCCAGGTTCAGGATCAAGCCCCGCACACCCGTGGGGAACGTCACTAGCTCATCGGTGCGGGCCAGGGGTAGTCCAGACAGGGTCGCGACCCCGTCACCGATGTGCTGGACGGTCCCGACCTCCCGGAAAACAACTCGGTCTTCTCGTTCCCTGACCTGTCTCCGCAGCGTGTCCAGCACCGGTTGTAGGTCGGTTTCCCTCGCGGCAGGAGCGGCAATCTCGGCCACCCGGTCTTTGACCCGCTCCCGCAAATCGAGCTCCTCGACAACGGGCTGGTCTGTCGCGGCATGGACCTGCTCCAGGATGGTATCGATCAGGTGCGAGACCTGAGGCTCAACCCGTTCACTCAGCTTGTTGTTGCTCATAGGCAAAGCGCTCTTCCAGGGTGTCTGAGGCCTCCTCACGCAGGGTCTCCAACCGTCCTGCGATCGAGTTGTCGACCACGATGTCGCCGATGCGAACTCGCATGCCGGCACCTAGTTCCGGGGCGGTCTCCATTTGGATGTCGACGTTCCTGTCCGCTAGCGCCGTAAACGTGCGTGCTAGCTCGCCCTGCTGCTCCGATGACAGCGACCGCGCCGTCGTCACATGCGCCGTCGGTGTCCGCTCGCCCAGCGACCGGCGGAACGCGCGCACCCGCTCCATCTCCTTCTGTCCCATCTCCCAGATCCGATTAGCCAGCTGCTCAACCAGCTTGTCGTGCAACTCAGGTGGGGCAGCCTGCTCGATCATCTCCGTGCTCACGTCCAGGATGGCGTCGACCAACTCATCGTGGAACTCCTCCACGGCTTGTTGGCGCATCTGCCGGACGTCATCGCGTGCGTTGACCAGCATGCGTTCGATCTGTTCTTCGACGTCCTCAAGCATCTGCTGGCGGTCTGCCTCCGCTCGTTTCTGGGCCTTCGTGACGATCTCGTCGGCCTCCGCTTCCGCGTCTGATAGCCGTTCCCCAAGCTCATCGCGGAGCCGCTCTGCTTCTTCGCGCTCCTCCCTGATTTGTTCCATCATCTCTCTCTTCTCAGCCTGGCGCTCCCTCATACGGCTCATGATCGGACGGAACAGGAGATAGTGGAGACCTCCGGCCAGAATCAAGAAGTTACCGATCTGAAACGCGATCGTCGCCCAATCTAGACTGAGCATGCGCTATCCTCCGGGGAAGAAGCGGTCAAGCACCGGGTTGGCGAAGATCAAGACCAGGATAACCAGCAGGACGTAGATCGCCGTGGACTCAAGCAGGGCCATTGCGATCAGGAGCGTCGTCCGTAGGTCATCCGAGACCTCAGGTTGACGGGTCATTCCGTCCAGTGCCTTGAGCACCGCCCGTCCCTCCACAATTGCCGGGGTCAGTGCACCCAAGATAATCCCCGCGGCCGAGACAATGATCGTGACCAGCGTGATAAGCGTTCCCGGATCCATCTCTGCCATAGTAGCCTCCTTGCTCCTCTGAATGATGTTTTTATGTCACTCTGCTTCTTCTGTCTGTTCCGTCTCCTCCAGCCCGGTGTAGATGTAGACGGCTGCGAGGGCTGTGAAAATGTAGGCCTGAAGCAAGCCTGTGAAGATGTTGAGTGCGGTGACGCTTACGGGGACGACCAGCGGAATCAGCATAAACACGACGAGGACGATCAACTCAGTGCTCAAGACGTTGCCGAACAGGCGAATCGCCAGGGAGACTGTCCTGCTGATCTGTCCGATGATTTCGAGTGGCAGAAGGAAGATGGGCGACGCCAGGTTCTTCAGATAACCCCACACGCCCTGCTGCTGCATACCGTAATAATGCACGGAGAAGAAGACCACAATCGCCAGAGCCACTGGGGTGTTCAGATCCCGCGTCGGAGCCACGATGCTCATCATAGTCCCGCCTGGCAGGGGAATCGCGGGTAGAACGCTGAACACGTTGGCGAACCCAACAAAGATCGCCAGCGAGCCCAGAAACGGGAGGTACCTGTCGATAGGATGGTCACCGAGCAGGTCTGCGACCATGCTCTCTAGAAAATCGAGCAACATCTCCAGCATCATCGGGTGCTGTCGGCGAACGAGTACTGTCAGGCCGATGATGACGACCATCATCACCCACGTTGAGACGACGGTGTTCCGCACAGGGACACCCATCACATAGAACGCCACGCTTGGAAAGGCTTGTTCCATAGCTCTACCTCTCTCACCCGCAGTCTCTGAGCACCTCGATCGACCGGTGTCCGCTCCAGCCTCCGTGTGCATTGAACCAAAGGACCATGATCCAGCGCGTGATAAACAGCCCCGCGAAGGCCAGGAGTCCGGAGATGATGCCGTGTCTCAAGCTGCCGATCAGCACCCCGGCGACGAGCCCGAGACGAAGGACCATGCCACCCAGTGTCAATAGCAGCGAGCCGGCGACGGCTGTTGGGGAGATGTCGGACACCGTTTTCCAACGGCTAAAGCCGTTCACGATACCGACGCCCACTCCCGCCACGGCCCACGCCCAATAAGCACTCATCCCTCTCGGTCTTCTTCCTTTCTCTCGGGTGCAGCACCCTGGCGAGACTGCTCGTCCACACGCTGGATCGACTGGATTACGTTGTAGAAGCCGGCTGCAATACCTAGCATTAGGAATCCGAGCGTCATGACGTACCGGGTTCCCAGTAAGCGATCAAGGAGATAGCCGATCAGCACGCCTCCGAAGATGGGCAATGCCAGCTCCCATCCGAGAGATGTGGCTCGCAGGGCCAGTCTCCACAGGTCTCCATCAGATCTCTTCAAGGCCGTTCTCCAGCAGAACCTCTTCCTCCCGTTTGAGTCTGTCCTGGAGCTCTCGGGCCAGCCGCTTGAACTTTCTCTCGCTCGCGACCGCTAAGGGCTCAGCTGCGTCAGCGACCTCTGCCTCTCCACTGGTGAAGACCGTCACGTCGTGGTTCTCGATTTGAACAACCCCTGCCTCCACGTCGAACACCCGCTCCCCGGTCTCGTCAGCGTACTGCAGAGGGGCCGTCACCGTCTCCGCCAGCAGTCGCGCGTGGCCGGGGTAAATGCTGAGACCCGTTCCATCCGATAGCCGCACTTGGACCCACTTGGTTTGTTTGACCTCAAGTAGCGTCTCAGCCGGGGTGAGCACGCGCAGCCGCATCCCTCTAGCCACCCGCGACCTCCAGCTCTTCCGCCCTCTCGACGACTTCGTCGATGGACCCGACCATATAGAACGCCTGCTCCGGAAGATCATCGTGCTCGCCGTCGAGTATCTCGCGGAAGCCGCGCAGTGTCTCTTCCAGTGGTACGTAGCGGCCCTCCATCCCGGTGAATGCCTCCGCGACGAAGAACGGTTGGGTGAGGAACCGCTGTATCCGCCGGGCTCTGTCGACGGTCACGCGATCCTCCTCGTTCAGCTCCTCCTTACCCAGAATGGCGATGACATCTCGAAGCTCCTCATACCGTGCCAGTGTCTCTCGTACCTCATTGGCGATGTTGGAGTGCTCCTCGCCGACGCCCTCCTCCGTGAGCAGCGAACTCGCCGAATCAAGTGGGTCGATAGCCGGGTAGAAGCCGCGACTGGCCTGATGGCGCGTCAGAATAGTCGTCGCGTCCAGGTGCGCGAACGTGGCCACCACGGCTGGATCGGTCATATCGTCGGCGGGCACATAAACTGCCTGCACCGAGGTGATGCTGGCAGCTTCCGTGCTGGTAATCCGTTCTTGTAGTTCTCCCATCTCCGTATCCAGCGTGGGCTGGTAGCCGACCGTGCTGGGCAGGCGCCCCAGCAACGCCGACACCTCCGATCCGGCTTGGACGTAGCGGAAGATATTGTCAATGAAGATCAGGGACTGCCGCCCCTCTTGATCCCGGAAATACTCTGCCATCGTCAGGGCCGTGAGAGGTACGCGGAGGCGTGCCCCTGGCGGCTCCTTCATCTGACCGAACACCAGGATGGTGTTCTCCAACACGCCGCTCTGCCGGAGTTGCCGCCAAAGGTCATTCCCCTCACGGCTCCGTTCTCCCACTCCCGTGAAGAGGGCGATACCCTCATGCGCCTGGATGGTGTGGCGCATGAGCTCGATCATCAGCAGCGTCTTGCCCACCCCCGCTCCGCCGAAGAGGCCGATCTTCCCACCGCGAGGATAGGGGGTCAACAGATCGATCGCCTTGATGCCGGTGACGAAGGGTTCTTCGATCACCCGTTGCTGGTCCATAGGCGGGGGGGCGACGTGGATTGACCGGCGCTCCAGGGTCTCCGGTTGGGGCTTGCCGTCGATCGTCTCTCCCAGGACGTTGAACATCCGCCCCAGCGTCTCTCTGCCCACCGGGACGCGAATGGGCTGCCCACTGTCGCGAACGGTCAAGCCACGTCGGAGCCCCGACGTAGCGTCCATGGCGATGGAGCGAACGACGTGGGGATTGACGTGTTCCTGCACCTCGACGACGAGATCTGGTTGCTCCTCTCGGTCGATGACCAGGGCGTTGTGGATGCTGGGCAGATCGCCACTGGGGAACTCGGCGTCGATCACCACCCCGGCGACGCGCACGACTGTACCCGTTCTCTTCATAGATGAACTCCTTGGACTCGCCCCGATGATGTTATACCATGAAAGCGCGCTCTCGAACAGAGGCAGCGTGGAGGATGCTGAATGAGTCGTGACTGGCCCGGTCGATGGGAGCGTGTGCTCTCAAACAGGGCAGTCTCGTCACACAAGGCACTCTCCCTGCCTTGTGCTCATCTCACGCTGGAGGTGGAGCGGTGCCCTGCGCGATCAGTGGCTTAAGGGGTTCTTCGACCCCCCTTCCTGGGGGCCGTCCTGAACGCACCCGCCCGGATATGAAGCGCTCGCGGCAGCCATCAGCGGCTGCCGCGGAGCGTCAGGCATCTGTCATTCCGACCGGAGCGAACGAAGCGCAGTGGAGGAATCTCTATCTTCTAAACCACTACGTAGGGCGGAACTCCATATCCACCGATGACTGATTGGGCCATCTCTCCCTCCGCATCCCACACGGAGTGCAGGGGAATCTCTACTCTCGTGACAAACCTGATCCCGCCCCAGGCCTGTTACTCGCGGCATGTCCGCAACGTAGCGCGGGCCTCTACCATGGCGCTTCCTGTCCCTGATGCGTGATGAACGTCCCGCTGTCCGCCAATGTCAGATCGCTTGCGACGCTGAGAATACCTCGAGCTGACTCCCCGGGCGAGAGAGGAGCCCCGCTCCCGCCCATGTCCGTCCGTACCCAGCCCGGGTGCATCGCCACCACGGTGATCCCATCTGAGCGGAGGTCGAAGGCGAGGGCCCGGGTCAGCATGTTGAGCGCCGCCTTGCTGCTGCTGTAACTGTACGTGCCTCCGCTTGATTTCCGGGTCAGTGACCCCGACGTGGAGGAGATGTTGACGATCTTCGGTGCGTCCCCGGCACCCAGGAGAGCCAGGTGACCCTGGGCCACCATCATCGGCCCCACTGCGTTGATGTGGAACGTGTGCAGCATGGTCTCCGCGTCCAGGTTGCCTGGTCGCTCGCCCCTGGGGTTGATCCCGGCGTTGTTGATGAGCAGATCCAGGCCGTCTGCCTGGGAGCGGACCGCCTCGGCCGATGCCTCGATCGTCTCCTCGTCTGTCACGTCCAGGCGCAGGATAGTGAGCTGATCGGAATGCTCCGTCACCAGTGCCTGGAGCTCGTCCGCCCTATCCGGATGGCGGCATGTGGCGAAGATGCGGTCGCCCTGGGCGAGGCTTTCACGCGTCAGCGCCAGCCCCAGGCCCCGATTCGATCCGGTGATCAAGACGCGTCGCATGGTCGGTCTCCTTTCGATCTTCACCGTTCCGGTCCTGTCGCGTCTTTATAGGATACCACAAGCTGGGTGATCATCAGGTGGGGATCGGTTCGTGGTGATGATGGGCTGGGTTGGAGAGAGTTGGAGTTCCGTTGGGCGAACTGCCAGACGTCACTGTGTTGCGGCACAGGACGCCTGAAACGGTCAGCCGATCGGTCTTTCAGATGTCAGGGCTGTGCAGGACGGCGCACGGAGTGCCCGCGGGGCGACCTGTGGGCCATCCGAGAGGGAGGGTACGCAGAGACGGCGGTCCGGCCCCGCCAGGGCCGGTCCCCCGTCTCCTAGTCGTCGTGGGCCGGCCGACGGAGCGAGCTGCGTGGGTTCCAGACCGGGAACCACCAGCAATCTCCCGGCAGATCGATACTTGTGCGTCGATCGGTCGCTATGTCGACGATCTCGATATTCGTTCCCTGTTCGGTCATCCTGGTGAGTGCCATGGTCTGCCCCTGGGGTGCCCAGTGGCCGAGAGCGTTCTTCTCCCTCAGCGCGACGGACCCGTCCCGTGCCATCACGACGGTCTCGAACTCCTCCGCGCGGAAGGCGAGGGCTGCCAGCCATCGCCCCTCGGAGGCCCAGGCCATGTTGAAGATGCCCCCTGTGTCTCGTCTCAAGATCCGATACCCGTCGTCCTGCACCAGCACGATCGCGCTCTCCTTGGGGTTATCATCCTCGATCAACGAGGATGCCAGCGCGATCCCTTCGCCGTCCGGCGACCAGGTCAGAAGGAGAGGCGATACGCCGAAGTTGGGAGATGCGCTCGCTGCGAATCCGACTGCGTCCCGGAGTTCACCTCGCTCCAGCATCGTCGTTTGCAGCCCCGTCTCGATGTTGGTCACCTGCAACTCCTCCTCCGAATCGACGATGGCCACTCGCTGACCGTCCGGCGCCCAGGCCGCTGCGTATCCCCGGCCGACCCAGCGCGATCCGCTGCCGTCGCGATAAGCCACGAAGAAGTCCCTGGCAGGCCCAACTGAGCTCTGGTCGTCCGCTCGGGTGTCGGGAGCGAGTGGCGTTGCGTGGAGCACTTGCGTCCCATCGGGCGACCAGGCGACGAACGTACCTTCGAGCGCGACCGTGACGGCCTCGCTTCCGCTCAGTCTCACGATCCTCGACTCCGCACGCCTTGAATCGAGTTCCTCCTCATACACATAGACCCGGTAGGCCACACAGCGTCCATCGGCCGGCCAGGGGGAGCTATCGCTGGTCCAGTAGCCGAACGGTTGGGCGTTCTCGGGGAACACGCTGTCTTCCAGCTCCCCGCTTCCGGCCTGCAGCAGAGAGAGTCTGCTTCCCTGTCTGGTGTCTTGTTCTACCAGAAGCCGCTTCCCGTCGGGCGACCAGGAGAGGGGGGTGAAACCCTCCTCCGCCGGCAGCACGGAGAGGAGAACGGCCTCTCCAGGATCGAGTCGCCACCCCCAGATTTCCGAGAGGGAGGTGGACTGAATCGTCTCCGAGCACCTCATCAGCAGGTCATACCCGTCGAAGGATGCCAGCTCGTCGACCGCTTCGACCGTTTGTTTCCGGGCGTAGGCCACGAAGCGCGGCTCCAGGTCCACGAATCGTCCCTCGACACCGCTCAGAAGCTCCGACAGCTGGTCGGCGTCGTGGAGCTGGGGGAGAAGCCCCGCGACCGTCGCGGATCCGTGCTCGTCCTCGATAGATGCCAGCAGCAGATCGATCTGCGCCGCCGCCAGATCGCGGTCGGGATCGTCCGGCGGTACGTGCCA
>CAZQXX010000096.1:0-11148 GCA_964597105.1 uncultured Anaerolineales bacterium | reverse complement strand
GATGTGAGGAGGGTTATCTATGGACTTCTCGAAGTTGATCAGACAGCGGTACAGCGTCAGGGCTTACAAGCCGGACCCCATTGAGGAGGAGAAACTGGAGAGGGTGCTGGCGGCAGCGCGTCTCGCGCCGACGGCAGCCAATCGCCAGCCATTCCAGTTGGTCGTGATTCATACCGAGGGCAGGGAGGAGGAGCTGTCCGACGTTTACGGCAAGGACTGGTTCGTCCAGCCCCCTCTCGTGATCTGTGCCTGCGGGCTTCCAGAGCGGGCCTGGACCCGGAGGGACGGCAAGAGCTACGTCGACGTGGATGTGGCCATTGTGATGGATCACCTGATCCTGGCGGCGTCAGACGAGGGGTTGGGAACCTGCTGGGTTGGAGCATTTGACCCGGACGCTGCACGGCGCGTGCTTGGATTGCCAGAAGAGGTCGAGCCCATCGCCTTCACGCCCCTCGGCTATCCGGCCGACGAGCCGGGGCCCAAGAAGCGGAGGTCGCTTGACGAGCTGGTGCGACACGAGCGCTGGTAGGTCTGTGAAGAACCTATTCTCGGCTGCTGCGTACGGCGGCCCTGGGTGGTCCCCTCGCACGGCCTCGCTCCGTGACGAGATTGGCTCGATTTGGGGCCCGTGCGGCGTGACCGATGAATGGTCTTCGCTCCGGGCAGTCCTTCTCCATCGACCTGGCGCAGAGCTGGAAGTTGCAGATCCGGCTAAATCCCAGATGATCGAGCCCGTCGACGTTCGTCTCGCGCAACGTCAGCACGATGCTCTGGCAGAAGCGTTCCGGTCGGCTGGGGTCAGCGTCCACTACGTTGACCCTGACGAGGACGTGCCCCCGAATTTGATGTTCCTCGCTGATCTCATGTTCATGACGCCGGAGGGTGCGATCCTCGGTCGCCCAGCTTCCATCGTCCGCGCTGGGGAGGAGAGGTTCATTGCCCGTCGGCTGGCTGAGCTGGGCATTCCGATCTTGCTCAGCGTGCATGGCGAGGGGACTTTCGAGGGCGCCGACGCTGCCTGGATCGACCTGGAAACCGTCCTCCTGGCGACCGGGCTGCGCACCAATGCCCGGGGAGCAGCTCAGGTCGCTGGCTTGCTTGAGAAGATGGGCGTCGAGGTGATCCGCGTTGGTCTACCCTACGGGACGATGCATCTGATGGGGCAACTCCGCCTGGTGGATCGAGATCTCGCTGTTGCCTGGCCGGGTCGCGTACCGCACGCTGCCGTTGAGGCTCTGCGAGCTCGCGGGTTCGAAGTCCTCTTTCTTCCTGAGGGGGATGAGTCCCGGCGTGGCATGGCCCTCAACGTCGTCACTCTGGGGCCCCGCTCTGTGCTGATGCCGGGCGGAAATCCCGTCGCCCGATCCCTCTACGAAGAGGTCGCCATCTCCTGTCAGACCGTCGACGTGAGCGAGCTTGTCAAGGCAGCCGGTGGGATCGGTTGCCTGACCGGGGTTCTGGAGCGTGCATCCGCCCGTTAGCCGGCTGACAGCGCTTCAGCGCCCACATTGTCTTGATGAAGTCCCCAAATCCAGCGCCACAGAGACCGTTGAGCCCGGTTCCAGACAGAAAGGGGTGAGTTTGCGACCAACGACTATAGCCATTGATGGCCCTGCTGCCTCGGGAAAGAGCACTGTCGGTGAGGCTCTTGCTGAGCGACTTGACTATCTCTATTTTGACACCGGCGTGATGTACCGCGCGGTTACCTGGGCAGCTTTGGACCAGGGCATCTCCGTCGAGGATGGGGAGAAGCTGACGACTCTTGCTGAACAACTGGAGATCGACATCACTGACGCCACTGAAAACGATGGACGGCAGTATACGGTACTGGCCGATGGCGTGGACGTCACGTGGGCGATCCGCACCCCCGTGGTCGATGCCCATGTTTCAGCCGTCTCCGCCCATGCTGGTGTGCGCTGGGCCCTTGTCCCCAAGCAGCGGCAGATCGCCGTGAAGGAGCCCGTTGTCATGGTCGGGCGGGACATTGGAACGGTGGTTCTGCCTGACGCTGACCTCAAGATTTACCTTGACGCCACTGTTGAAGAACGGGCGCGTCGTCGCTGGCAGGAGATGGAGGCTCGCGGCAAACATACGGATTACGAGGATGTCCTGCAGTCTATGCGCCGTCGCGACAAAATCGACTCCAACCGGGATGTGTCGCCTCTCAGACCCGCCCAGGACGCGGTGATCATCGATACGACGGACCTGAGCGTGAATGAGGTTGTGGACGAGACCGTACGATTGGTCGAGGGGCAGGGGTGCCCGTGACGGCTGATCTCTCTGACCAGGGGCCTTCGGGGCGCATCGCCACGGTCATCTCTGGCAGTCTGGCTGAACGGGTGGGCATCCGCGCGGGCGATGAGCTACTCTCGATTGACGGACATCCAGTGCGGGACGTGATCGACGTCCGGTATTACGGCGCAGAGCCATTCCTCCAGCTCCGGGTGCGCCGGGATGGTGAGGTGCGGCTTTTCGAGGCGGAGCGGGACTACCACGAGCCCCTGGGGCTCGAGTTCGCCGAACCGGTCTTCGACCGAATCCGACGCTGCAACAACCGCTGCGAGTTCTGCTTTGTGGCCCAGATGCCGCAGGGGCTCCGTCCGTCCCTCTACGTCAAGGACGACGATTACCGCTACTCGTTTCTTTTCGGCAGCTACGTCACCCTGTCGAACCTGACTGAGGCCGACTGGGAGCGGATCGACGAGCAGCACCTCAGTCCCCTTTACGTCTCTGTCCATGCGACTGAGCTCGACCTCCGCCGTCGCTTCCTGCGGAATCCCCGTGCTCCGGACGTGATGGCCCAGCTCCATCGACTGGCTGACATGGGCATCACAATCCATACGCAGATCGTCGTGCGGCCGGGGGTCAACGACGGTCCTCATCTAAATAGGTCCATCGGCGATCTCGTTGGGCTCTATCCCAGCGTCCGCTCGCTCAGCGTTGTGCCCGTGGGGCTGACGGAGTGCCATAGTTTCGGCTGCCGTGTCCATACCCGGCCTGAGATGCGGCAGGTGGTCGAGCAGGTTTCCGACTGGCAGACGCGGTTCCGTGAGGAGCTTGGGGTCGCTTTCGTCTACCTATCTGATGAATGGTACCTTCAGCTGGATGAGGATGTGCCCCCGGCTGAGCACTACGATGGGCTCGACCTGACCGAGAACGGTGTCGGCCTGACGCGTGAGTTCTTGACGGCGCGACGGGACAGGCTGAGATCTCAACTGCCCGACCTTGAATCCCCCACGCTCGTGACCGGGACTCTCTTTGCCCCGGTGCTCCGTTCCACTGTGGCCGACTTGCCCGTTGAAGTCGTCTCTGTCGTCAACCGTTTCTTTGGCGAGTCGGTGACGGTGGCAGGCCTGCTGACGGCGGAGGACGTCATCACGGAGCTGCAGGGCCGGGAACTCCCCGGCGTCGTTGTCCTTCCCCCGGCGATGTTCGCTGGCCCCGAAGGCCAGTCGCTTGATGAGATGTGGCCTGGGGATGTTGAACAGGCGCTGGGACGTCCCGTATCCGTCGGGATTGCGTCCGATCGAGTCGATCGTCCCGCCAGAGGGACACGACGTCACGGTGGCTTCGAGAGCGGGGAAGCCTCAGGAATGGAGCGTTACGCATGACCCCAATGCCCTCCGTGAGCACAGACGAGTTGATGCAGATTGCCCTTGACCTGGCCGGGCTCGGAGCCGTTCCTGAAGATAGCGCCATCTACGTCCCGGGCGACGACCTGCGGCGTGTTCTTTTCGCCCTCGACGTCGGTGTGGCGGAGCTACTGTTGGCTCAGCAATTGGGCTATGATGTGGTCGTCGCTCATCATCCAGTTGGCCTGGCCCACCGTGCTTGGGCTGTCTTCGAGCGCCATATCCCTCTCCTCGTCGAGGCTGGTGTGCCGAAGGAGGTCGCCCGTCAGGCAGTCGAGCCCAAGCTGAAGGCCCTGCGCGTGCGAGGTCAAAGTAGCAATTACGAGCGCGTCCCGATGGCCGCACGACGGCTGGAAATGCCCTTTCTCAATGTCCATTGTCCCCTGGATGAGACGGGCCGGCGCCTGGTGCAGCAAGCGATCGATGAGGCGCTGGAGGCTGATCCGGGTGCCACGCTGGGTGATATCGTCGATGTCTTGACCGCGCTTCCCGCGGCGAAACGCGCAGAGACGGAGGTGATGGCGTTGCTAGGGGACCCGGCTGCCTGTGCCGGGAAGGTCGTGGTCGCCCACGGCGCGCTGACGAATGGGGGTTACCACGTCGCTCACGCCTGTTTTGAGCATGGCGTCGACACCGTGATCTATATTCACATCGCGCCCGACGACCTGAAGCGCCTGCGAGAGGATAGCGACGGGCAGCTCGTCGTCACTGGCCACGTGCTTGGAGATGCATTCGGTATCGAGCCGTACATTGATCTGCTGCGAGGACGAGGATTGGAGGTCGACGTACTCAGCGAGGTTTTTGCGGAAGAGCCTTGGGAGACCAGGGGGTAATACACGTAGAATAGACACCGAGAGGGAAGCAGCGCCAGGCCCGGGACCTGTTGTGGAGGTTATCGGCCTGCCCCGTATGATTCTGTGCAGGGGGGCTGATCTCCGTTGGAGCCCGGGTGACGAGGAGGCGGTTCTCTGCTGCAGAGCAGAGCCAATTGTCCTGCCCGCGCGACGACGTGAGATGACGCGCCGCAGGATGAGAAAATCGAGTGTTCGGCGGATGCCGCCTGGGGCCCGGTCGCGTCCCATCTTTCCCTCCTGAGATCGAAGCAGATTCCCATAAAGCCGGTGGGCAACCGCCCGGGCAAAGGGATCTGCAGCGTCCACGCATGTCATTGGTCGCTATCCAGCATCATCTGATAGGAGGGAAAGCTATGTGCGGCATCGTCGGTTATGTAGGGTCGCGGGACGCGACTGCGATCATTCTGAACGGGCTAAAGCGGCTTGAGTACCGCGGGTATGATTCGGCCGGCCTGGCTGTGGTAGAGACGGGCGGGGGTATCGCCGTTCGGCGAGAAGCGGGCAAACTGGAGGCTCTACTGGGAAAGGTTCAGGCCCGGCCAGTCAAAGGGCAAATCGGCATCGGACACACGCGCTGGGCCACCCACGGGGAGCCCTGCCAGCGCAACGCGCATCCCCACCTGGGAGTTACCGGCGCGGTGGCCGTGGTTCACAATGGCATTATCGAGAACTTTCGGACCCTGCGCCAGGACCTGGAGGCAAGGGGGCGAGACTTCGCCTCCGAGACCGACACCGAGGTCGTGGTCCACTTGGTTGAAGCCTACCTGGAGGAGGGTCTCGATCTGGAGGCTGCGGTGCGGAAGGCATTGACGCACATCAAAGGTGCCAGCGCCTTCGTCTTCCTCAGCAAGCACACCCCGGATCGCTTGGTGGTTGCCCGTCTCGGTAACGCCGGAGGCCTGACGATCGGGGTCGGTGACGGCGAGATGTACGTGGCTTCGGACATCCCCGCCATCCTCGAGCATACGCGTGATATGATCTTTTTGGAGGACCGTCAGATGGCGGTCATCACCCGCGACGAAGCGCGGATCAGCACCATGACCGGCGAGGCGCTCGATGCTGAGGTGCACACCATCCCCTGGGACCCGGTCTCAGCGGCCAAGGGGACGTATCGTCACTTCATGCAGAAGGAGATCTATGAGCAGGCCCGTTCCATAACCGACACAATCCGCGGTCGGGCCCAGTTCGATCAGAGCTGTGTGCGTCTGGAGAATCTTCATCTATCCCCTGAGGACGCCCGTTCCCTGGAAAAAGTCGTCATTGTTGCCTGCGGGACGTCCGCCTATGCCGGCCTGGTCGGGAAGTTCGTCATTGAGGCCTTGGCCCGCGTGCCCGTCGAGGTTGACTACGGTTCCGAGTACCGCTACCGGGACCCCATCATCAACGAGAAGACGGCCGTGCTCGCCATTACGCAGAGCGGTGAGACCGTCGATACCCTCGCGGCGATGGAAGAGGGACGCGAGAAAGGAGCTAGGCTCTGGTCCATCGTCAACGTGATCGGCAGCCAGGCTCACCGCATCTCCGACGGGCATATCCTGATGCACGCGGGGCCGGAGATTGGTGTCGCTTCCACCAAGGCCTTCACAGCCAGCCTGGTCGATCTCTACCTGCTTGGTCTCTATCTCGGGGAGAGACGCGGTGTTCTCAGCGGTGAGAGGCTGCGCCGGGGCGTGGATGCGCTCGGCATGCTGCCTGATCTGATGGGGCGTGTCCTCGACCACGGCGATGAGTACGAGAAGCTGGCCCACCTGTTCTACGACCGGGCCCACTTCCTCTATCTCGGGCGTGGCATCAACTACCCGATCGCCCTGGAAGGCGCACTCAAACTGAAAGAGATCTCCTACATTCACGCGGAGGGCTACCCGGCCGGAGAGATGAAGCATGGACCCATCGCGTTGATCGACGAGGCGATGCCCGTCGTGGCCATCGCGACCCGTGATCGAGTGTACGACAAGATGATCAGCCAGGTGGAGCAGGTGAAGGCACGGGAGGGCGTTGTCATAGCTCTGGCTAACGAGACTGATGAGACCATCGCAGCCAAGGCTGACCACGTGATCCGGGCACCTGAGTGCCCCCCTCTCCTTTCACCCGTGGTCAACGTGGTCCCGTTGCAGCTGCTGGCTTATTACATGGCCGTGCGCCGGGGCTGTGACGTCGACCAGCCGCGGAATCTGGCCAAGAGTGTGACGGTGGAGTAGACGTGCTCGATTCGGAGCCTCGCCCTGGCTGCAGGCTCCTGAACGACTGAGTCGTCGTCGCCAACGATTGGAGATAGAGCTTACATTATGTGTGGCATCTTTGGCATAGTTGTGGAACAGGAACAGCGCCTGGGAGAGGTTCTCGTTGAGGCCGGGCATCGGCTATCGTACCGTGGCTACGATTCTGTGGGCTGTGCTACGCTCCGGGATGACGGGTCTATCGATCTCCGCAAGGATGTCGGCAAGGTCGACGACGTCTCAAGCAGGCTTCGATTCTCCGAGATGGTTGGTCGTCGAGGGATCGTCCAGCTCCGTTGGGCGACGTTCGGTGCTCCCTCGCAGGTTAACGCCCAGCCGCACCTCGATTCCGATGGGGATATGGTAGGGGCCCACAACGGCAACGTGGTCAACAACCTCGAATTGCGCCAGGAGTTCATGGCAGAGGGAATGACCGTGCGCTCCACAAACGACGGTGAGTCGTGTGTCCACGCCGTAGAACGGTACGTTGACGGGGGATACGATATCATCGAGGCCATCTGTCGTGCCTACGATGACTTGGAGGGAGACTACGCCTTCGTCATTGGTCGAAGGGAGGATGATTGTCTCTATGCGATCAAGAAGGGATCTGGCCTGGTCGTCGGTCTGGCCGAGAATGCCACGTGTGTCTCTTCTGACCTACCGTCCATCCTTCCCCTCACCCGTCGGATCGTGCGCGTGCGGGACGGTGAGATCGTCGTGCTCAAGTCCAGCGGCGTAGAGCTGCGACGCGTCGAGGACGGGGAACGCGTGGAACGCGAGCCTGAGACAGTCACCGAGACCATGGCATCCGTCGAGCGGGGTAGCTATCCTCACTTTATGCTGAAGGAGATCCACGAGCAGCCGCAGGTGGCAGGCGAGCTCATCCATCTGTTCGACTCGTCCCCCCATGTCTCGCCGATGGTGCAGCGTATGGCTGAGGCTCGCCATCTCTATCTGATCGGTTGCGGGACCAGTTATCACGCATGTATGCTCGGGGCCGTCTACTTCAATCGCCTGGCTCGTCGGGCGGCTGTGCCCATCCTGGCGCCTCAGTTCATTGCCCAGTACGGCTCTGCAGTGGGCCCTGAGGATGTCGGGGTGTTTGTGAGCCAAAGTGGGGAGACTAAGGACGTTCTAAACGCTGTCGAGGTCGCCCGGGAGCGGGGCATGGGGATCTTGGGCTTGGTCAATGTGCTGGGATCCACGTTGATGAATGAGAGCGAGCGTTACCTGCCGCTGGCCTGTGGATACGAGATCAGCGTGCCCGCCACAAAGACCTTCACCAACCAGGCCCTTGCCTTCCTCTACCTGGCACTGCGAATGGGCGGACGGGGAACCGGGGGCGTGGCACGTCTGCCCGAGTTATTGGAGCGCACTATCGTGAGTGTCGAGCCTCAGGTGGAGGCCGTGGAGGGCATCCTCGCCGACAAGGATGATCTCTACTGCTTGGGTTACGGCTCAACGTATCCCATCGCCCTGGAGGGCGCGCTGAAGCTGAAAGAGGTCACGTATGCTCATTGTGAGGGAATGCTCTCTACCGAGTTCAAGCATGGCCCGCTATCCGCTGTCGATGAGGGCTATCCGGTGATCTTCGTCGCCGGCCCTGAGGACGTGCCGCTTCTGGTCAGCGGGATCAACGAGACCACGTGCCGGGGAGGGCGTGCTATCGTGATCGGGGAGGGCGACGCTCGCCTGGAGGCCAATGCCGATCATTTGATTCGGCTCCCTCAGGGGGGACCGCTCCTGAATCCGTTGCTGGCCACGATGCCGCTGCAGCTGCTATCCTATCGGCTGAGCCTGGCCCGGGGCTATAACCCCGACTTCCCTCGTAATCTGAGCAAGACCTTGACGGTCGACTGATGGGAACCGCAATAGGATGGCTCGGCTTCCAGTGCTGGGGACGCCGGGTCTCTTCCTGGATGTCCGTGCTGGTCCGGAGGCGAGTTGTTCCGCTTGTTTGAGGGGACATCTTGGTGCTTCGAGGCTTGTATGATATAATCCCGAGTTGGCGACGCTATCACTTACCCACAGGAGGGAACCAATGAACATCGCCGGTATCGAATTCCCCGAAGACCTCTACTACGATCGCAGTCATGATTGGGCTCGCGTCGAGGGTGACCGTGTGGTCCAGGGTCTGACCGATTTTGGCCAGCGGATCGCTCAAGAGATCGTCTTCGTCGAGATGCCTCGCGTCGGCCGTGAGGTAGAGCAAGACGAGACCTTTATGTCGATGGAGTCGGGCAAGTGGGTGGGGCGTATCCCGGCCACGGTCGGCGGCAAGATCCTGGAGGCGAACGATGAGCTTGAGTGGGAACCCATGCTCATCAATGAATCCCCTTATGACGAAGGATGGCTCGTCGAGATCGAGATGTCCGATCCATCAGAGCTCGACAACCTGATGAAGGCGGACTCGCCGGAGTTCAGGACCTTCATTGAGGATCAGCTGGAGGAGTACGGGGAAATCCTGAGTTGATTCTTCCGGTTTGATGCCTGGCTTGGAGGGGACAGCGAACCTGCCGTTGCGCCGTGGTTGGCGGTCAGGTTTGTCTGCATACGGGCCTGCCCCTGCCAATGACGCTCTAGCACAGTAGGGAGGTCCTTTGACTTTTCCTAGGATGATCGACTTGAGTACGGTGGATCGCGACCCCTCGTTTGTGGACCGTCTCGCGCCCGCGGGGCGGCTCATCAAGCATTGCATCCAGTGTGGTACGTGCTCCGCTTCCTGTCCCACCGCTTACGCCATGGATTACACGCCGCGTCAGGTGTGGCGTCTGCTGCAGCTTGGCTTTGTGGAAGAGGTGCTGAACAGCCAGACCTTCTGGCTCTGCACGGTCTGCGATGCTTGCCAGGTACGCTGCCGGCGGGGTATTGATATCAAGGACGCGATGGTCGCTCTCAAGGAGTGGGCGGTCCAGGAGAACGTACGAGTCCCAGAAAGGCTCGGTGCATTGCGAGAGACTGTCCTGAATCAATACAACATCTCCGGCGACGACAATGCAACTCGTCTTGTCTGGAGTGAGAACCTGCTTGATCCTCCTGTAGGTGTGAACCCACCCCGGAAGACAGCGGAGACCGTCTACTTCGTCGGTTGTGTCAGCTCCTTCTACCCCCGTGCGTACGCCATCCCGCGTGCCTTGGTCCAGGTGATGGATCGGGGAGGGATCGAGTTCACGACGTTGGGTGGGGACGAGTGGTGCTGTGGCTACCCCCTCTACGTAGCCGGGATGCGCAATCGGATGGCAAGCTTGGCTCAGCACAACGTGGCGCAGGTGCGAGCGGTTGGGGCAGAACAGGTCGTCTTCACGTGTCCCTCGTGCTATTATGCCTGGTCGCATCTCTACTCGGAGGTCACAGACACATCGGGCATTCAACTTCTCCATGCCACAGAGCTTCTGGCTGAGCTGCTGAGAGAGGATCGGTTGCCGCTCGGGCCTGTTGAGGAGGTTGTGACCTATCATGATCCCTGTGATCTCGGACGGAAGAGTGGGGTGTATGATGCACCTCGGGAGGTGCTGACCGCTATCCCCGGCTTGGAGCTGCGCGAGATGTCGATGAATCGGCAGGACGCCCTCTGCTGTGGAGGCGGCGGGGACGTCGAGACGGTAGACCCTGACATCCCCGCCGGGGTGGCAGCAAGGCGTCTGGCTCAGGTTGAGGCGACCGGCGCTAAGTACGTCGTCTCCGCCTGTCAGCAGTGCGAGCGTACGCTCCAGGAGGGGGCCCGGAAGAATCGCATTCGCATCCGTGCTGTCGACGTGGTAGAGCTGCTCTGGCGATCAGTTCAGACAGCAGAGACGTGAGAAAGGAGTTGGTTGTGAAAGACGTTCGGATCGGCGTCTATATCTGTCAGTGCGGCACCAATATCTCAGCTGGGGTAAAGGTCGATGACCTGGTGGAGCTCGTATCTGAGTTGCCTGGCGTGGTCTTGGCCCGTGATCACAGGTATATGTGTTCAGGGTCGGGGCAGGAGATGATTCAAACGGACATCCAGCGTCATAATCTGGACCGTGTTGTCGTGGCTTCTTGTACGCCTCGCATGCACGAGTCTACCTTCCAGCGTACCGTGGAAGAGGCGGGACTCAACCGTTACCTCTTTGAGATGGCGAATATCCGCGAGCACGTCGCCTGGGTCGTCGAGGACAGGGAAAGAGCGACCGAGAAGGCCCTCCGGTTGATCCGCGCCGCCGTCGCTCGTGTCGCCTTGCACGCTCCCTTGGTGGCTAGCGAGGAACCACTTACGGAGGCCGCTCTGGTCGTAGGCGGAGGAATCGCCGGCATCCAATCGGCCCTCGCCATCGCTGAGATGGGGTACCAGGTCTACCTGGTTGAGCGAGAACCTTCTATCGGCGGTCGCATGGCTCAGCTCAACAAGACCTTCCCCACCCTCGACTGTAGCACCTGAATACTGGGGCCCAAAATGATGGATGCCGGTCGGCATCCGAACAT
>CAZQXX010000095.1:9463-11174 GCA_964597105.1 uncultured Anaerolineales bacterium | reverse complement strand
AGAAGCGCCGCCCGTACATCAGCCGACCGGTGAAGTCGTCGACGATGATCACCTCGCCATTCTGGACGATGTAATCCTTATCGCGTTTGAACACGACCTGGGCCCGCAGCGCATTGTCGAGGTAGGGGAGCATGTGAGCGTGTTTGGGGTCGTAGATGCTCTCTCCCTGCTCCACCATCGGCACCATGGCCTCGACCTTCTCCACGCCCTGCTCCGTCATGGTCACGTTCTTCGTCCGCTCATCCAGCACGTAGTCGCCGTCGGGAGCTTCTTCCTCCACGCTCTGGGGACTGCTCGGCACCAGGCTGCGGACCACCTGGGCGAAACTGCGGTACAGATGCGACGGTTCCTCCGCCGGGCCCGATATGATCAGCGGCGTGCGGGCCTCGTCGATCAGGATGTTATCGACCTCGTCGATGATGGCGTAATGGAACCCGCGCTGGACACACTGGCTAAGATCTCGAGCCATGTTGTCGCGCAGGTAGTCGAAACCGAACTCGTTGTTCGTACCGTAGGTCACATCGGCAGCGTACGCCTCGCGGCGAGAGACGGGGCGGAGATTGAGGAAACGATCGTCATCCGACGGGTAGCCGGGATCATACAGGAATGATCCCTTGTCTGCGTCGGCCGCCGCCGACTGAATGACCCCCACGGAGATGCCCAGCGCATCGTAGATCGGACCCATCCATTGCACTCCTACCTTCGACAGGTAGTCGTTGGGCGTGACCAGGTGGGCCCCTTTCCCTCCGAGCGCATTCAGGTAGAGGGGCCCCGTAGCCGCCAGGGTCTTCCCCTCACCCGTCTTCATCTCCGCGATCTTCCCCTCGTGGAGCACCATGCCGCCGATCAGCTGGATGTCGTAGTGGCGCAGTCCCACCGTCCGCTTTGCTGCCTCCCGAACGGCCGCAAACGCCTCGATCAGCAGGTCGTCGAGGGTCTCGCCCTCCTCCAGACGCGCCCGGAACTCCGCAGTCTTGGCGCGGAGGTCGGCGTCACTCAGGGCTTCATAGTCAGGCTCGAGCGCGTTGATGCGCTCGACCTCTTGCTGCAGACGCGCAATCTCCTGTTGATCGGAGTTGCCAACGAGTTTGTTTATCAATCCACGTAGCATAGAATTCTGTCGGTTACCTTATGGTCTGCTTCCCAAACAACCGGTTCCTGATTATACTCTCGCACGTCATAGACGCAAGCGCATCGGAGCCTCGCAGGATGTCATCGTATGACGCGGCGGGCAGACGGCCTTGTTGTCCGATGCCCCGGAGGGTATACTGAAAGGGCAATGAGAGGGCAAAAGACGCGATTCCCGATTCTGCTGGTGTCGGCCCGATGGCAGACACGGGCGTTGCTGGCGGCGCAGATCGGGGAGATGGCCGACCGGGACGTCATGTCAGCGCCGGGTGTGAAGTCTGCGCTCAAGCTGATCAAGCTCCACGGTCTCGACCCTGGTCTAATCATTGTCGATACCGGTCAGGAGATCGCTGCCGCGGACGTGGAGCGCCTCGCGGAGGCGAAGCGGGACGTCCCTCTAGTGCTCGTCCTGAGCCGATTGCGCCGCGCCGCGTTCGAGGACCTGCGAAGCCGATCCGCTGCCACGCTGGTGCGGCCCATCACCATCGGCGCCATTGCTCGGACCGTGACCGAGATCCTGGGCGAGACGGGGAGCTGACCGCGGGAAACCGCACATCGCCTCGAGCGTTCGACGTGCGCCTGC
>CAZQXX010000095.1:5870-9363 GCA_964597105.1 uncultured Anaerolineales bacterium | reverse complement strand
TTCTCCACGACCCACCGGCCGATGCTTACGTGCATCTCGTTGATGTTGTCCACGTTAGAGGCAAACTGTCGCGCCATGGTGGGAAGCCGCCAGGCCGTTCCCCCCAGGACGATCAGCGCGACAAATGCGACCCACGCCTGGCGAGAGCCGGGGCACCGCCACCCGCGACGTCGCGCGAGCTTCCGCGCTTCAAGAAGGCCGACGGCGCCCGCCGCCGCGTGGCAGGGAATCAGTGGCATCAGGTATCGCCCGTGCTGGTACAGGTCGGCATGCAGGAAGGCGTAGGCCAGAGGGAGTCCCACCGTCCATACGCTCAAAAGCCGCGCGCGGCCGAACATGGCCCCCACCCCCAGAATGACGAAGGGCAGCAGCGGCGGGTTGTCGAGAATCAGGTAGCGGGCCGCCAGGCTCAAGAAGTCGAGATCGGGGCGGAGATCCACCGTCGCCTTGGCGCTGAACGTGTTGGGTAGGAGGTGCCCCGCGGTGCGGAGGGAGAAGATCGAGTACGGCAGAACCAGGATCGCGAAGAGCGCCGCGGCTGGCAGGAGGTTCGAGAGCCGGGACGCCAGATCTGAGAGCCTGCGATGGGAGGCGACGGCTGAGACGGCGTGGTCGGCCAGAGCCAGGCCGAAGAGCAGGAAGCCCTCCGGTCGGACGAGAGCGGCCAGGCCGAACAGGGCTGCTGTGCGCAGCCGATACCGCCCCTCGTGCCGGTCGTCAAGGTGACTCACCATCGCCACCAGCGACAGAGCCGCGAACAGAGCTGTCTCCAGGCCCGACAGACCGGCCCACACCATGCGTCCGTTGACAGCGACCACGGCTGCGGCCAGGCCGGCGGCCCACCGCTCGCCGGTCAGACGCTTCGTGAGCGCGTACGTCGCCGTCAGCGTACCGAGGAGGCAGACTGCGCTCAGGAGTTGCCCGGCTTGCGGAAAGCGGCCGCCCGCCGCGTAGAGGCCAGCCAGGAGAACCGACCAGAGCGGAGCGGTGGAGCCAGCCGTGGGCTGACCGGGATTGAAGGCGAAGCCGTCACCCCGAGCCAGATTGCGGGCGAATTGAAAATGGATCCACGCGTCGTCGAGGGGAACCCCCTTCGACAGGCTCGGTAGGGCGTCCGGCTGGGTTTCGATCAGCCGGTGCGCGGTGACGGCGAACCCTCCCAGACTGAGGCAGCCGATGATCAGGACGGCCACCAGCCAGGGCCAGTCTCCCTGATCGAGATGCCTCCCGGTCGACTCGCGGCGTCCGGCTGAGGACCCCTCCTCCGCCGCCCGGTGCTCGTGACGCCTCACAGGGTGCCCCGATACATCCCTCCGTCAACGAGGAGGGTTACTCCGTTGACGAACGATGCTGCCTCCGAGACCAGGAAGGTGGCCGCCGCCGCGAACTCCTCCGGTGTTCCCATCCGGCCCAGAGGGATGTCCGCCGCGATCTCTGCGGCCTCTGCCTCCGGGGTCGTGCCGGCGCGCCCACTCCGGTCCTCCAGCAGCTGGTCGACCCGCGCGGTCCGGGTCCAGCCAGGGCAGATGGCGTTCACCCGGATACCCGACGGGGCCAGCTCGTCGGCCAACGTCTTTATCAGACCCGCCACGGCTAGCCGCAGGCTGTTCGACAGGACGAGGTTGGGGAGCGGTTGTTTGACCGTGATCGAGGTCATGGCCAGGATAGCGCCCGCACCCTGCGCCTTCATCACCGGGGCGGCGGCGTAGCAGAGCCGGACCGCGCTCATCAGCGTCAGATCGATCGCGTCTTCCCAATCCGGGGGCGCAAAATCGAGGAACTCCCCGGGCGGGGGCCCTCCGGCGTTGGTGACGAGGATGTCCAGCTGGCCGAACCTCTCGAGCGTCGCCTCCACCAGCTCCGTGCCCGCTCCTGCGTCCGATACGTCGATGGGGATGGCTAGCACGTCCTGCCCCGTCGCCTGGCGAATCTCACCGGTGGTCTCCGCCAGATTTTCCTCACCCCTGGCGCAGATGGTCACCTGGGCCCCCTCCCGCGCCAGGCCGAGGGCGACGGCCTTCCCCAGCCCCCGGCTCGAGGCGGTGACCAGGGCGACCTTCCCATTCAGTCCCAGATCCATGGGTTCTGCCTCCCTCTCCGACTTCCATTCCGTCCCGAGTGTGCACCGATCCTCTCGTGACTCGGCGCGTAGGTCCGTGGGTGTTCTACGCTGGCAGAGCCTGAACGCATGGGAAGAGCGAGCTGATGGCCGGCGGCGGTCCGGTCGACAGGCTGCTGGAGCAGGGGGGCTCTGGCTATAGGGCCAATCTAGACGATTTCGAGTTTTAGCTTCGTCCGACCCAGCGTGATGACGTCGCCGGCGCTCACCAGCGTCTTCTCCTCAACCAGCTTGCCGTTCAGCCTCGTCCCGTTCCGGCTATCCCGATCCTCTAGCCACCACCGTCCCTCTCGCCAGGTCAACAGAGCGTGCTGAGAGGAGGTGTAGCTGTCGGGGATCACAACCGTGTTGCTTGGGCCCCGTCCGATGGAGGTCACCGGCTGGAGCGCGAAGGCAGCGCCGGCGGTCACCCCATCGGTCTCGTCCCCGCGTTCGTTCAACACCACCAGGCGCCCCTGCGGTCGGCTCGCCTGATGTTCAGCCGTCGCCTGCCGTAGATCCCGCCAGAGCAGAAGAAGGACGGCGCCCAGGAACCCGTACAAGAGGGCCGCGAGCACGAATCGGAGCACGAACAAAAAGATGTCCATCGCTGGTGATTCGTCACTCCACCCGGGTGACCTTGGTCAGGGCGGAGGTGCCCTCCTCGTCTGGTAGGCGGATTGGCGTGGGCGGATCCTCGCCGTACACTACCTCCACCCCCGCGAAGGATATCACGTCCCCGGAATGGAGAACGCACTCCTCCACCGGATAGTCATTGATCCGCGTGCCCCCGGAGCTGTCCAGGTCGTATAGCACGTAATGACCGTACCGGTGTCGAAGCTGGGCGTGGTGGCGGGAGACGCGTGGATCGTCGATGATCACGTCATTGTCGAGTGCGCGGCCGATCGAGACCGCGGGGTCCGTCAGATTCACGTGACGCCGACCCTCCACGATGAAGAAGGGACGCCCCTTCGGGCCCTCAGACGCAGCACCTTCTTCTCTCTGGTCATCGGCCGCCGTCATCTTGCGAGTCTTACCGAGCTCCTCCTCGTCCGGGGCCCACTCTGCGTTGACGCGGACCTCTCGGGGTGAGACGTCCGCATCAGGTTGGATGTGGACGGTGGGTCGAGCCTCGAGCACGAGATCGGCTTCCGAGATGAGCTGGGAGATCTCGCGGGCCAGGACCTCTTCAGCGGGCGCCTCTCCCATCTCCTCCGGCTCCGGCTTCAGGGCTTCGTAATCCTCAGGGTTCAGGTAGACCCAGTAGTGGGTTGGCGCCTGGGCCACCCCGCCGCTGCTGCATACCTGGTGCTCTTCTATTGCGCGCTCGATGCGGGCGGCGACCTTCGTCGGCGAGATCCGATCGGCAAACAGACGGGCGAACGTCCCCTCCAC
>CAZQXX010000095.1:1662-5770 GCA_964597105.1 uncultured Anaerolineales bacterium | reverse complement strand
GCCCGGTCCGCCAACCGGTCCGTCTTGAACTCGACCAGCGTCCACTGGTCGTCGGACCGGAACAGCGCGTCGATGACCCCGCTGATGAGCTTCCCCTGGGCGTTGATTCTGCTGAAGGGCACCTCGTGGAACCGCTGTTCCGCCCTCACCATCTCCGCGCAAAGAGAGGATGCCTGGAAGCGGGTCATCATTCGCGCGGCGCGCTGGATGGCGTTCGCGATCACTGACTCGTCCGTAAGCCCGGCGCTGCGGGCCTCGGACGCGGCCCAGCGGTGGAAGTCGATACGGTCGCTCTGCGGGAAGAACCAGTGCTCCAGAGCCAGGTGGACGAGCTTGCCTACCACCCACGAGGGCGCCCAGGTCCGACCCGTCCTGGGAACGACCCGCCAGACCCGCCGGGGAGGGTCTCGTTCCGCATCGCGCACCGCCTCGTCGATCCGATGCCGGGCCGCCCCGATCGGCTCGAGCAGCGTCTCGTCCGGAGGCGCTGGCGGTGGTGTCGCCGCGGGCTCGCTCACCCTCACTGGCGCCAGAGGTGCTTCTGGTTCGTATAGCAAACACCGGACCGGCTGAGCGCCGGCGCTGAGGTTGAAGGAATGGACGGTGGCCCCCTCGCCATCACAGGACGGGGCTTCGTCGCTCAGGTGCAGGCACTTGTCCAGACGGTCCAACCAACCGTGGGTGCCGATTCGGCCGCCCTTGTAGGCACTCACCGTGCCGCTGATCAGCAGCATCTCCCGGGCTCGTGTGGCGGCGACGTAGAGCAGGCGCTCCGACTCGGCCGCGATCTCGTCTCGGTCGCGCTCCTGCGCCAAGCGGTGGGCCGCAGAGCTCACCGTGGTAACCTCACGGGCGCCGTCCGGAGTGGTTGTCAGACGGTCCTCCCGGAGAGGGGGGACGATACCCAGCTCCGGGTCGATGAGCACGCCACCGCCGGAGGGGGTTCGCTTCGCGATGTCCCCGATGACGACCACCGGGAACTCGAGCCCTTTTGCCTGGTGGACGCTCATGATCTGCACGGCCCCGGCGGCGATGGCCCGCGCCTCGCCCTCGCGGGTCTCCACGTCCCGCAGCTCCGCCACGTAGGCCAGGAAGCCCGAGGCGCTGACGGTCTCGCTGGCGTGGGCATCGTTCAGCAGCTTATCCACGTTGCTGGCCGCCCGCGTCTGGCCGGCCCGCAAGAGCGTTGCGCGGTAGGCTGTCTCATCGAGGAATGCCTTGAGCACGTCGGCCACGGGGACCCGACCCGCCATGGTGTGGAGGCGGTCGATCAGGTCGCAGGCGGCCGCTGCTCGCTCTCCCTCGCCGTCCAGCACGGTGAGCTCATCCTGACGGAGAAGCGACCACAGGGACGGCAGGCCCCGGGCATGCTGGGCTTGGCGCAATCGGTAGAGCGCCATGTCGGAGAGTCCCAGGGCGGGGGACCGGAGGAGGCCTGCCAGGGCCAGATCGTCCGTGGGATAGGCGATGGCCTGGAGCGCATTGAGTAGGTCGCGCACCTCGGGCCGCTCGTAAAACCCCCTTCCCGCGATGGTCAAATAGGGGATCCCCGCCTCCTCGAGCGCGTTCTCGTACGCCTCGAAGGAGGTCGAGGCGCGACAGAGGATGGCGATGTCCCCGAAGTCGAGAGGGCGCTCCACCGTGTCGCCTCCTTCTTCGCTGATCCCCTCCAGCCTGACGCCTTGTTCTTCGACGAGAGCGGCCAGCCGAGCCGCTAATGCGCTCGCCGCTCGCTCCAGGGCGCCGCCGGACTTGCTGCCCACGGCCAGATGGACCTCCACGTAGGGCGGCGAGAGACCCGGCGCGGGATCCTCCCGGTGGTGCTCCAGGGGCGCGAAGGGCTCGACGTACGGGCGTTCCGGGTCGTCCTCGCTGCCGAGCACCGGCTGCAGAAGCGCGTTGAGGCTCTCGACCAGGGCCCGGTGGGCCCGGTAGGAGGTGGACAGCTCGAATCCCACGCCGTGCTCATCGACGGCCTCCCGTTCTGCGCGGAAGACGGTGACGTCGGCGCCGCGAAAGCGGTAGATCGATTGCTTGGCGTCGCCCACGAAGAAGAGCTCCCCCTCGCCACCGCTCAGGAGGTCGAGGATGTCGCGCTGGCGGGCATTGGTGTCCTGGAACTCGTCCACGAGCAGGGCGCGGATCTGCTCCTGCCAGTAAGCGCGCACCGGAACGTGTTCCTCGAGGAGCTCGAGTGCCTGGCTTTCCAGGTCGTCGAAGTCGAGGGCGCGGCGCCGGTCCTTCGCCCGGGTGTAGTGTTCCAGTGCCCGGTCGTAGAGCTGGAGCAACGCCGGGACGATCTCCCGGGCCAGACGGCGGTCCAGCTCCAGATCAGTGTCGCTCTTGAGCACCGTGCCCAGGGTCTCCCCGTACCGTTCTTGGAGCTCGGCGATGACCACTTTCGGTTCGTGCGGGGTCCAGTTCGCCTTCCGCCCCTTCTGCTTCAGGACGTCCCGCAGTGGCCGCAGATGGCGCGAGACATCCGCCCAGTCACCCGTCTGGCGTGCCGCTTCGATCGTGTCCCAGTGGTCGAGTGCCTCTCGCAGGTCCGGCGCCAACGAATCCGCGGCAGCCTCCGCCCGATCGAGCGTGCCGTCTGCGCGCAGCGAGAGAAGCTCGCTGAAGCCGTTTTGGACGGCGGGATCTCCCACGAAGGCGCGGAGAGGGGCGGTCAAGTGCGGCTCCCACACGGTCCATAGATCGGCCGGGAGGGCCTGGCGAGCCTCATCCACGTCGAGGCGTCGCTTGAGCAATTGCCCGACTGTCCGGCGCAGTCTCCGCTCGCCAAGATCGTCGAAGAGGCGCACGATGTCCCGATCATCGGCCGCTCTCGCCAGGGCCACGTCGACCGCCTGGGCCCGAAGAAGCGCCATCTCCCCCTCCGGGAGCATCTCGAAGCGGGGATCGACCCCCATTTCGGCCGGATGGTGGCGGAGGATCTCGGCGCATAGACTGTGGATGGTGCCGATTCGGGCTGCATCAAGCTGCTCGTACAGCCCGCGCCAGCGGCGGCGCTCCGCCTGCGGCAGGTGCGGCCGCTCGAGGTACCGCCGCACCTCCTGGCGCACGCGATTCCGCATCTCGCGGGCGGCCTTCCTGGTGAACGTGATGGCCACGACTGCCCGCAACGGCAGTCCATCCACCAGGAGGGATAGGTAACGGGCCACCAGGGTGCGGGTCTTTCCGGTGCCGGCGCCGGCCGTGACCCCGACGTCGCTCCCCCGCGCTGTGACGGCGGGAAGCTGCTCATCGCTGGGCCGGATCTGCTGGAGGATGGGGTGGAGCTCAGTCATGACGAAAGCCTTGCCAGCGCTGGAGGGGTCCTCAGACGAGTCGTCATCCGCTAACCCCACCGCTTCTGCGTGTACCGCCAGCAGAACGCCGCTGCCGGGCAGTAGCCGGGACAGCCGCCGTCGGGAGCTTCGGGCCTGAAGTGGCCGCCGCGAGCGCCGTGGATAGCGTCGAAGGCGTACTCGATCGCCGCCGTTATCGCTGCCCCTGGCCCGTATTGGGCCAGACTGAACGGACTCGGCTGGGCCTGCTGGACGTGCCAGTAGAAGCCGTCCACCACATCGCCGAGCCCCAGGGCGTGCTCCGCCGCCAGGGCATAGAGCGGAAGCTGGAGCTTCTTGCCCTTCCTGACGGCCGTCGCGGTGTACGTGGTCGGTCCGGCCGTCTTGTAGTCGATCACCCGGACGACAGGGTCGCCGTCCGCCCCCGTGGCTCGGTCTACCCGGTCGATGAAACCACGGAGCAGGAAACGGTCGCCGGTCTCGTCGTCCTCGACGAGAAGCGGACCCCCGGGCTCTCCCCTGATGCCGAACGTCTGCTCCGCCTGAAAGAAGCGGAAGCCCTCATCCAGGCTCTCCAGGGCTTCGAGGGAACGCGTTACCTTCTCAACGATCTCGCGGCGCGTCTGCTCCCACCAGGCGGTGGCGCGGAACCCCTCCTCGCGCGGCGCCGAGTCCAGGATCTTGCCGGCTATGCCCGGCAGAGCCTCCAGGAGAGCGGGCAAGCTGGGATCTCTGCCGACGCGTCGGTACAGCTCTTCGAAGATGTGGTGATAGATGTTGCCCAGCTGCCTTCCGTCCAATCCCTCCGCCGGCGG
>CAZQXX010000095.1:0-1562 GCA_964597105.1 uncultured Anaerolineales bacterium | reverse complement strand
AGATGTGGTGATAGATGTTGCCCAGCTGCCTTCCGTCCAATCCCTCCGCCGGCGGCTCCCGGGCCTCCAGATTGAGGACTCGGCTGACGAAGAAGAAGAACGGACACGTGCGGTAGGTCTCCAGGCGACTGGCGCTCCAGACGCGGTCTGGACCGAACCTGTCGGAGAAGATATCTTCCCAGCCGCTCAGATCGCCGTCAAAAGCACCGGTGCCCGATTCTTCGGTGCCGAGCCGCTGCAGGAGGATTGTCTTGGCCCGCTCGATAGCGGCGCAGCGGGTCCGGCGTCGTTGCGCTGCCCAGGACCAGGCGCCCCCGTCTCGTGCGCTGGCGGACACGGTCTGCAGCAGCTCCGGCCAGGAGGCGGCCTCGCTCGGCGCCGGCTGGCTGCGGCTGGTCAGCCGGCGCGGCCTGGCGTCGATCAGGCGGCGCACCTCCTCCCAGTAGGGGGAGGGCTGCCACGGCGCGCCGTTATCCGCGATGCGAGGGCGGGTCAGAAGCAAGCTCGATCGGGGGCGGGTGACGGCCTCGTAGAAGTACTCCGCCTCGGCGCTGTCGGTCGAGAGGTCGATGGCCAGATCGTGCTCATCCCGCAGCTGAGTTCGGTCGGCGTCCCGCAGGAAAGGGTCCTCGCTCACCGTCCGTGGGAACTCCCCCTCGGCCAGACCGAGAATGGCTACCGCGCCAAAGGCGAGCCCGCGGGCCTCCGCGACGTTGGCGACCAGGACGGCTTCCTCGTCCGGGGCCAGGGGAAGGCGGTAGGAGGCGGCGTCGACGGCTCCGACCAGATCGTCGAGGAAGGCCTCGAAGGTGACGGGCTGGCATCCAACTGCCTCCTCGGCCCAAACCAACCCGCGGAGCAAGTCCTTGAGGGCGTTGAGAGCAGCGAGGTCCCGCTCGACCAGGCGTGCCGGACCGTCCGCCGCTCGACGGGCAACGCCGATGTCCGCGACCGGCGCCGCATCCAGTGGCGCATCCGGCTCCAGCGGCTCAGTCTCGCCGATCAGCTCCTCGAGCCAGGCGACGAACTCCCGGCAGGAGCGTTTCCCTTCCGGAGGCCGTATGCGCTCGACGAAGCGACGGAACGCGCCGCGGAGCGCCTCCGCCTCCGCGCCGGTCGGCAGTACCTCGGGGACCTCCGCTGCCTCCTCGTCGAGTGCCTCCGTCGGCAGCCTGATCTCGCTAAGCAGGTCGAAGGCCTCATGCCATTGTTCCATGCCTCCGATCACGCTGCCCCAGCGTGCTACCCAGTCGAGAGCCTCGGCATCCTCCGGTGTGATCCCGATGGGTACCCCGTCCCCCGTCGGAGCGCGGGCGTGCTTCCAGTCGAAATAGGGCGAGTGCCACGCGTCCACCGTCGGGCGCCACGGCAGATGCTCCTCGCCCGGCAGACCGGTGCGCAGGAGGTCGAGGAGGGCTGCAACGGCCGGGTTCCGGCGCAAAGGCAGACCGTGCACCGGACGGGTGGGCAGGCCGAACTCGGCCGCGGTCTGGTCGATGAAGGCCCGGTAGGGCTCCACGTCCCGGTAAAGCAGGGCGACCTCGTGAGGCTCCATCCCCTCG
>CAZQXX010000094.1:0-11269 GCA_964597105.1 uncultured Anaerolineales bacterium | reverse complement strand
TCGTGTGTCAATGCGGTAATCGAGGCTGCCCACTACGCCTTTTCTGAGCCACGATACGGACACCGCAGGGATGGAACCCCGAGACGGATGTACGGTGGTGAGACGGTGAAGCGGGCACTGTCCACCAGTTCAGATGGTGTGTGCTTGATCGATAGTCGTCTCGGATTGAGAGCCGTACGAACCCACGCACCGGATGCATCCGAGACATGGTGAGTACTACACCCCACCGAGGCTTACACCTGTGCTAGAGGCGATGCGTTCACGTGAGCGTGTCCTGTCGCTTCTCCTAGTTGCAGTCACTTCTCTGGCTCTCTTCCTCTCCACGCTTCAGACTGACGTCAACGGCAGCCCGCACGGTTACGCGAGAGACGTGGGTGAGATCCAGAACGCTCTGCCCCGTTGGGGTCTCATTCACTACAGCGGATACCCCCTTTACACCGCATTAGGATCGCTCTTCGTCAACGCGTTATGGCCCGTGGGCGTGGAACCCGCGGCTGGTGCCTCTTTGTTCTCTGCCACGTGGGGTGTAATCAGCATCGTGCTACTGACGGTCCTGAGTCACGAAGTAGGCGCCTCCTGGCCGGCCTCAGCCCTGGGTGCGCTCGGTGTAGCCGTCTCACGGTCCGTGTGGGTAGACAGCTCGCTCGCCGAGGTCCACACCCTCACGTTGGCCCTCACCGTCGCTACGCTGATCTTCGCGGTGCGTTTCGGACGGGACGGGACCCGGCGCAACCTGTTGCTTCTGGCATTCTTCTTCTCCCAGGGCGTGATGCACCAACGGAGTGTCGTGCTCCTGGCACCCGCCGTCGCTCTGCTGATCTGGCCTCAGCACCGTGTCATATGGGACCACCTGGGCTGCGTCGTCGGGACGTCCCTGCTCGCCCCTCTCACCTACCTCTATCTGCCTTTCCGCGTATGGACGGGCGCCGACTGGGTGTTCGGCTCTCCTGGAACGTGGGAAGGATTCTGGGCAATGATCTTCGACAATCGGGCAGACCGCATCTTCCGTTGGCCAGTAGGCCTGCAGCAATGGCTGTTACGTGGGCGAGTCACGCTACAAGTCGTAGCGGACGATATGTGGTGGCCGCTGCTTATACTCGGATTGGTCAGCCTTGTTCTACTGGATCTCAAGGAGAAAAGATGGCGTGAAGGATTTGCCCTGGCGCTGGTTTGGATCGCCAATCTGGTCCTCACGTTCGTAATCTGGCGAGGTGAGGTTCAAGATGCACAGCTGGCGGCCAAGCTCCCCGTAATCTTGATGGCAGGGGTAGGATTGGCATTGGTGATCAGCTGGGCTCAGCAGTATTCACGCCTGGTCGGCACCTTTGGATCGATTATGCTGGTCGCAGCGCTGAGCCTGTGGGCATGGCGTGTTCGTCCTTTCGTGACGTCCATCACACGGGACGACTCCGCCCAAGCCGTCATTGCGAAGGCAAGACGAGTCGCCCCGCCGCCTGACAACCGGGCGACCACGTTGGCGGTGCCATGGGGAACAGACTACTGGGCTCTGGCCTACGCCAAGTACTGCCGCGATGAGTTGCCGGGGCTGGATCTCGTGGATCACAACGCGAACTTCCAGGCCATCGTGGAACGGGGGGATCGTCTGCTGGTGTTGAGCGAGACACTGCAGGTGTTCCCGATTCCGTGGTGGGAGGAGAGACTGGGGGCGCTTTACCGATCGTCAGCAGCTCCAGGGGTGATCGAACTCAGCCCCACGGAACCGGTCGACGCCACCGCCGTTCCGGCCGACGTCGCATTCGATCTCGGTAATGGGATACAGATTCGAGCATTGTCAATAGAGCAACGCCAGGAGAATGAGCTACTCGTGTCGATCTACTGGGAAACCAGCGAGGCGGTGGAAGAGAACTACCGCGTGGCGCTCCACCTGGTGGCACAGGATCCGCCCACAGGTGCAGAGGATATCCTGGCACAGGCTGACTCTCCGCACCCGGTGAGCGGATGGTATCCTACCGACCAGTGGGGCGCGGGTGAGGTGGTGCGGGACGACTACGTCCTGAACGTGCCTCCGGATTCATCCCCTGTCGCCGTCAGGGTAGCGATGTATCAACTCAACGACGATGGTTCCTTTGCGAACACTCCGTGGCTCTCACATCCGTATAGGGGAATGGAAAATGAAAGCAGCAGAGGAACTCATTGGCAGGACTCACGAAGCATATGGACGTGGTGAGGACTCGCATGACGTCCTCGCCACGAATCGGCTAGAAACGTTGAAACCTGAGGAGAAAGGCATGCTGGAGTTGGAGCAAGGCGTCGACATACTCACCGAGGTCGGCGGCATCAGGACAATGGATGAGGCGGAGGCACTCTTTGACTTACACTGCGACCAGGAGAGTCTGGATAAGCTGGCCCGGACCAAGAACGAAGAGGCACTTCTGAAGATCGCGAACGCGATCTCGATGATGGAGCCCAACCGGGTGTTCGTGAACACTGGATCCGCGGCGGACAGGCGAAGGGTCCGCATCATGAGCATGGCGAAGGGCGAAGAGCGTCCCGTGGCCATGAAGGACCACACGATCCACTTTGACCTTCCCCAGGAACAGGCACGCATCATCGACAGGACCTACTACATCATAAATGAGGGGTCGAAGACGAGCGTGCTCGCCAAGAGTCTTCTGCGCGACGAGGCACATGATTACGTGAGGACGCATATGACGGGCATCGGCAAAGGGAAGACCCTCTTGATCGGCTTCTTCAGCCGGGGGCCGATCGGCGCAAAGGCGGCCATTCCGGCCCTCGAGATCACGACCTCAACCTACGTGATGCACTCAGCCGATATTCTGTACCGGCACGTGTACCATCAGTTCGACGAGGAGGTAAAACGAGCCGGGGTGTTCTTCACGAACGTCCACAGCGAGGGGCCGAACCGGCCTGAGGATCTGCCGCAGGCCCGTGTATTCATGGACAGAAGCTGGCTGACGACGTACTCGATGTTCTGCACCTACGCCGGGAACACGTTGTTGCTGAAGAAGGGGAACCACCGGTTTGCCGTCGATCTGGCGACCTACTTCCGGAAGGAAGAAGAGCTGTCGGAGCACATGTTCATCACCGGGATGAGGAGGGGCGACCGCACGACCTACTTCGTGGGAGCGGCACCCTCGGGATGCGGGAAGACCACGACGGCGATGACGGGGACGGACTTCATCGGTGACGACCTGGCCCAGCTCTGGATCGCCGACGACGGCACGCTCCGGGCCATCAACCCGGAGCAGGGGGTATTCGGCATCGTCCAGAACGTGAACCGGGAGAGTGACCCCTACTTGATGAAGGTTCTGCGCGAGGAGGGCGCCGAGGTGATCTGGACGAACGTGCTGATCGACGTCCATGGCGTCCCCTATTGGCTGGGGAACGGAGAGGAGCTTCCGGAGAGAGGGGTCAACTTCCAGGGCGAGTGGGGGGAGGGGAAAACGGATGAGCGCGGAACTACCGTCCCGCTCTCCCACCCCAACGCGCGGTGCACTGTCGAATGCACGGAGATCGGCAACTACAACGAGGCTGCCGCCGAGGATCCGCGGGGCGTCGAGGTTCGAGTGATCACCTACGGCGGGCGGGATAGCGACACCATGCCCCCGGTCCGGGTGGCGAAGGACCCCGATCACGGCGTGGTCATCGGGGCCTCGATTCTCTCGGCAGCGACGGCGACGGAGGTGGGAGCCAAGGGCGTCCGACGGCAGCCATGGGCGAACGAGCCCTTCATCCCCGGCCCTCTGGCAGACTATATGGACGCACAATTCCGTTTCTTCAACTCCGACAAGCTGACGTACGAGCCGGTGATCGCCGGGCTCAACTACTTCCTGATCCACGGCGCCCGTGGAGGAGAAGGCGAGGGGCTGCTGGGGGAGAAGCGCGACGTCAAGGTCTGGCTGGGCTGGCTGGAGCGGATGGCTCACGGGGAGGTAGAGGCGATCGAGACGCCCATCGGATTCCTCCCGACATACGAGGATCTCAAGGAGCTGTTCGCCGGGATCGACAAGGAGTACCCGAAGGATCTGTACGATAAGCAGTTTGCGCTCTATGTAGATAACATCCTGGCCCGCATCGAACTCCAGAAGGAAGCGTATAAGAAGGAGCAGAACGTCCCGTCGCGGTTGTTCGAGATCTACGACGAGCAGACGGAAGGTCTCAGCGCACTGAAGGCGAGATACGGGCCTATCGTCTCGGTGGAGCAGGTCATGGAAGCGGCACAGGGAGACTGACAGTGACCGCTTTCTTCACATTGAGGAGTCCCAATGTCTGACAAACTGACGAAAGAAGAGCTACTGGCGAAGGCCAAGGAGCCGGCCAGAGACGCGATGAGGCTACACCCTTACTACCGGGGCAAAGTGCAGATCGCGCCGAAGTGCGCCATTCGAGGGCTGGATGACTTCGCGATCTGGTACACGCCCGGCGTGGCAGAGCCCTGCCGCGCCATCAGCGAGGACGAGACGCTGGCCTACGAGTACACGAATAAGGGAAACACCGTGGCCATCGTCTCCGACGGCACGCGCGTGTTGGGATTGGGGAACATCGGCGCGACGGCCGGCCTGCCGGTGATGGAGGGGAAGGCGCTGCTGTTCAAGTATCTGGGAGGCGTGGATGCGGTCCCGATCTGCCTCGACACAGCCGATCCCTACCGCATCATCCTCGCGACGAAATGGCTCCAGCCCTCCTTCGGGGGGATAAACCTGGAGGACATCGAGCAACCCAAGTGCTTCCGAGTCCTCGACATGCTGCGCAGCGATCCCGAGGTCGACATCCCGGTGTGGCACGACGATCAGCAAGGCACGGCCACCGTCATTCTGGCCGGCCTGATCAACGCGCTGAAGATCGTCCGCAAGGAGATGGCGGACATCCAAGTCGCCATGATCGGCGTCGGCGCGGCGAACGTGGCCACCCTGCGTCTTCTGCTCGCCAACGGCGTCGAGTTCGGAAACCTGATCGCGGCCGACAGCACCGGCATTCTCCATCCCGATCGCGCCGATATCGAGGCACGGAAGACCGAGTTCGTGGACAAGTGGCGCATCTGCCAGCGGAGTAACGCGGAGGGGCGCCGTGGGGACGTGGCCGCGGCGATGCGCGGGGCCGACGTCTGCATCGCCGCCAGCAAGCCCGGGCCCGGCACGATTGAGCCCGATTGGGTCGCGAACATGGCCGACGACGCGATCATCTTCGCCTGCGCCAACCCGATCCCCGAGATCTGGCCCTGGGAGGCCAAGAAAGCCGGGGCCCGTATCGTGGGCACCGGACGGAGCGATTTCCCCAATCAGATCAACAACTCGCTGGGGTTCCCGGCCATCTTCCGCGGCGTCCTCGACGTGCGGGCGACGACGATCACCGACGAGATGGCGACGGCCGCCGCCCGGGCCCTGGCAGAGTACCAGCGGGAGCGTGAGTTTGACGAGGAGCACCTCCTGCCCACGATGAGCGATTGGGAGGTCTTCCCCCGCGAGGCAGCGGCGGTGGGCATTATGGCCCAGGAGCAGGGCGTGGCACGCCGAGGGCTCGTGCGCAGCGAGTTGCTTCACATGGCCCGAGAGAAAATCCAGCAGGCCCAGGATATGACGCGATTCCTGATGGAGAAGGAAATCATCCCGCCTGTGCCAGAGGAATGGTCCTGAGGAGGCAGATCCAATGTATGAACTGATCATTATCGGTGGGGGGCCGGCTGGAATAAGCGCGGCCGCCATGGCACTGAACCAGCGCGTGGAGACGTTGATCATCGCCGAGCAGTGGGGAGGACAGACCACGTACGAGATGCACCTCGAGGACAGGGACAGCCGGGGCAGTCTCAGCGGCGAGACGTTGCTGGAGTCGTTCCGTCGGCAGCTCGACTACCTGGATTTTGTGCGACACTTCGACAGGGTAGTCGAGGTGACGCCCAAGCAAGATGATTTCGTGGTGGAGACCGCTGATGGCGACCGCTTTGACGGCCAATCCTTGATCATCGCTACAGGCGCCAAGCCGGAGCGGCTCGACGTGCCTGGGGCAGAGCGGCTGGCTGGCCGGGGGCTGAGCTACTCAGCCACCACCCACGCCGGCCTGTTCCTGGGCAAGGACGTGGCGGTGGTTGGGAACGGGCGGCGCGCGCAATGGGCCGCGGCGAGCCTGGCCCGCAAGGCGCATCAGGTCCACCTTCTGGCACCGGAGCCCCTGGTGACGACGCCCCTGGCCGACAAGCTCCAGGGCATGGATAACCTGCGCCTGACAGAGGGCGCCGTCGTCAAGGAGATCCTGGGCGACGAGTTCGTGAGCGGCGTGGTCGTCGCCATGCCGGAGGGAGAGGAGCGGGAGATAGAGGTCAAGGGCGTGTTCGTCAAGCTGGCCCGCGTTCCGAACTCCAGCCTGGTCCGCGATTGGATCGACTGCGACAGCGGCGGTCATATCCTCGTCGACCAGCGCAACGCGACGAGCTGGCCGGGGGTGTTTGCCGCCGGTGACGTGACCATCGTGTCGGAGCAGGCCCTGGTCCATATGGGCGAAGGGGTCAAAGCCGCCCTGTCCGCCTACCACACCTTGCTCATGCGCTGACGACTCAGACATCTTCCGTCACGTCCAACCAGCATCCGGGAGCAACCACGGACACCACCTGCAGGAGACGGTGATGAAAACGCAGTTAACGCCACGCTGATATACGGAGAGGCCAAACGAGCGGCAGCCAGCCGGCTGCATTGCAGGCGGCCTTCAGCCGGCCATAGATGAGGAGAATCGTGCTGGACAGAGCCAAAGACATCCAAGAGCAACTGATCGCCTGGCGGCGAGACATCCACAAGCATCCGGAGCTGGGATTCCAGGAGACACGCACCGCGGCTCGCGTTGCCGAGGAACTGGAGGCGCTCGGCTATGAGGTTGAGACCGGGATCGGACACACCGGCGTGGTCGGTGAACGGGGAAGCGGCGATCCCATCATCGCCGTTCGGGCGGACATGGACGCCCTGCCGATCGAGGAGGAGAACGACGTCCCGTACGCCTCCCAGAATCCAGGGGTGATGCATGCTTGCGGTCACGACTGCCACGTCGGCATGCTCCTGGGCGTGGCGAAGCTGCTCAGCGAGGATACGTTCGAGGGCACGGTGCGTCTGCTCTTCCAACCGGCCGAGGAGACACAGGACGAGGAAGGGAAAAGCGGCGCGCAGCGCATGATTGAAGACGGCGCGCTGGACGGGGTGACCCGGGTGCTGGCCCTCCACGTGGATGCCAGCCTGCCCGTGGGCAATATTGTGGTCAACGAGGGCGTGGTCAATGCGGGAGTCGATTCGTTCCGGGCCACCATCGTGGGTGAGGGTGGACACGGCGCCTATCCGCACACGGTGGTCGACCCGATCCACATCGCCGGCCACGTCGTGCTGGGCCTGCACGGGATCGTCTCCCGCCGGATACGCCCATCCGATCCTGCGGTGATCAGCATTGGCTCCATCCACGGCGGGGAGGCCGAGAACGTCATCCCCCAGAGGGTCGACCTCTCGGGCACCATCCGGTATCTGGAGCCCGAGGTGCAGGAGACGCTGCATCTGGAGATAGCGCGAGCGCTGGGGATGGCGGAGAAGATGGGAGGCAGCTACGACCTGCAGATTGACATCGGTTACCCACCGATGCTCAACGATCCGGACGTAGTCGCAGTGATGCGGGAGGTCGGCGTTGATCTGCTGGGAGTTGATCATGTAGGCTCAGACGACCCACACATGGGAGCGGAGGACTTCGCCTTCTACAACGCGCTGGCCCCCGGGGCGATGTTCAACCTGGGCTGCAAGATCGAGGGAGACGAGCGGAAGCACCACAACCCGCGATTCGACGTGGACGAGGCCTGCCTGCCAATCGGCGCTGCCCTCCTGGCGGCGATGACGCTCCGCCTGTTGCGCGACTGACGGCATCCTTCGGGATCGCTCGAGGGCGCGCAGGGCGATCCCGTCCCCTCAGAAGGTCTTCGTGAACGGGGCACCCCCTTACGAGGTGCTGAGAATCACGGCGATGAACGTGGCGACGAGGGCCACGAGGGTCCCCATAAGGGCGAAGACGATGATCGTCCGCTCGAGTCGACTGCCGAAGCGGCCGGTGACCCAGAGGAAGAGGCCAAACGCCAGGGCCAGGCCGACCAGCACACCGGCGGTGTACGTAAACGCAGTCGCCATCAGGGCCGGCAGGTCGACCCGCACGAGCAAGCGGCCAAACACGCTCAGCGAGAAACGACTCCCCAGGAACGCGTACCCGGCGCCAGTCAGAAGCCCAATCAGGATCAGGACGATGCCCTGCAGACGGTTGCGCCCTCGCTCCAACCAGATGGTGGTCAGCCCCAGCACGACCAGGACGAGGGCAAACGTCAGTACGACGATTGAGATGAGTTCGATCATTGCCTCTCGCAGCCTCTCAGACGGTGAGCCGGAAACGCGGACGAATCAGACAGCAAAAACAGGAAACATCCAGGCCTAGAACAGCTGCAGTTGCTCGGCCTGGGGCGGTGGCTCCGATTCGGGCATCTCTGGAGCGCGCTTGAGCACCTCAGGGATGCGACGCACGTCCTCCTCGACGGTGCTCCGCAAGCTCGGCCGGTGGAGGGCCGCCGCGGGATGGTACATGGGGTAGTAGACGATGCCGCCAATCTTGCGCGGGTTGCCGTGAATACGGGAAATCTTAGCGTTGGGGAAGGCGCGGGCCATGGAGAAACGGCCCAGCGTGACGAGAACCGTAGGCTGAATAAGCGCTATCTGACGATCCAGATAGGGCTCGCACGCGCTTACCTCTCTCGGGAGGGGGTCCCGGTTCCCAGGTGGCCGGCACTTGATCACGTTGGTGATATAGACCTGCTCCCGAGTGAGGCCGATGCCCTCCAAGAGCTCCTCCAGAAACTGCCCGGCCGCGCCGACGAACGGGCGTCCCTGCTGATCCTCGTGGAACCCGGGGGCCTCACCGACGAACATGATGTCCGCGTCGGACGGACCCTCGCCGGGCACCGCGTGCGTCCGGCCCCGGTGCAGCAAGCATTTCGTACAATCGACCACCTCGGCCGCTAATCTCTCCAGGTCTGACACATTATCCTCCTGCCCATTACGATCATCACACGCGTGGTACGCCTCCAACCGTTCCAGACATCGGGCGCCAGGCCATCCTTAGGCCAGATCCGCGTCCGCGATTATAGTAGCGCCTCTCCGTTTTGTCTAACATCGATCTTCTCGCGGCGGAGGCGTTCTCTCAGCTCCTCGCGCCTTTGAGCGAGCAGAACCCGGTACTCATCGCTGTCCACCTCGGCGACCATCACCCAGGCATCCTCGCCATCCCGATAGTACCGCCGCCGCTGCCGTTCGACCTCGAAGCCGTACTTCTCGTACAGCTCCCGAGCCACGTCGTTCGACGGGCGCATCTCCAACGTCGCGACCTCCGCACCGAGGCCCAGCATCTTGTCCAGCGCGACCACCAGGAGTGACTCTCCCAGCCCTTGGCCCCGCCAGTCCGGGTGGACGGCAATGGTCGTGATGTGCCCATCGTCCCCCTCGAGACGGAATCCCACGTAGCCGATGATGCGGTTCCTCCTCGTCAGACCGAGGAGAGAGCGCAGACGGTCCGTCCAGCTCCGATCAGAGGACGACTGGTCTGCCTCGCCGTCCGGCCTCAGCAGAACGTAGTAGTAGGCGTGCGACCGCTTCAGCTCGCGCTCAAAAGCCGCCGAAGGCCAGGGCGTGGGGAACGACAGACGATCGATAGCGGCCACCACCGGGACGTCACCCGGCTCCATCCGGCGCAACCTGCAGGGCATCAAACGGGGTGCTTGAGGTAGATGGGCGTGAGCGAGGCCGGGTCGTCCGTGTCTCCTCGGTTCAGGCGCTGCCACCCGAGCTCGGCCAGGAACGCAGCCCGCCGCAAGCGCCACGGCGCCGGGAGGAGCACAGCGCGGTCGCCAAGCCTCGCCACCACCTCGGCGCCCGCCCGGTCGATCTCACCGCAGAATAGCGTGGGCTCCCCGAGCTCCTTCTCCAGGTTCGCCCAGGTGGTGAGACGGGGCTCTTCCTGAATCTGCCAGCCTCCGAACTGCCAGCGGTAGACCGCCACGCTGATGCGCCCCCGCCCCGCCTGGAGGACCGCGGCCAGCTGGCGTCGGTCCCGGCCCTGGGCCGCGGCCACCACGTCGAGCGTTGGCACGCCGACCAGAGGGAGACCCTGCGCCACGGCGAGCCCTTTGGCTACGGAGAGGCCGATGCGGAGGCCGGTGAAGGATCCCGGACCCCTGGTCACCGCCACACCGCTCAGTTGCCTGGGTTTGAGATCGAGCTGCTCCATCGCGGCCGCCAGTCGGGGCACCAGCTCGGTGGTCTGCCGACGGGGCGCCTCCCAGGTGTGCTCCACGTGCACCCGAAAGCCATCGTGCAGGGCGAGGCTCGCTTGATCCGTGGCCGTGTCGATGGCTACCAGCATGATGGCTAGGCTCCAAATGCCGCGCGGCGGAACTCCCGCAACAACGCTAGATGACGGCGACCGTGGGCTGAGAAGCAAAGGTGGCGGCGGGTGGGATCAGCGGGCTCGACGAACGCCAGCTCGATCCAGAGATGATCCGGAGGGATGACCGACTCAGCTCGCTCCGCCCACTCGATCACGCTGACGGCGTCTTTCACGCCGAGGAAGTCATCCAGCCCCAGACTCCATGCCTCGTCCGCGCCGGAGACGCGATACAAGTCGACGTGATAGAACCGCTGGTCGTCCTCAGCGCGGGCATACTCGCGAATCAACACGAAGGACGGGCTGACCAGGCGCTCCTGCGCCCCCCACCCCCGACCGATGCCCTGGGTCAACGTGGTCTTTCCGGATCCCAGAGCGCCCTGAAGGCAGATGACGTCGCCCCCCCGGAGCAACGTGCCGAGACGGGCACCAAGTCGCTGCGTCTGATCAACGCTGCGACTTATGAATTCGAGCATGTGCTCTTCAAGCAAGACCATAGAGTGTTTCCGATGAGGTCAGATTGGTGGCGTCGATTATACAACCGTTGTTCAGGCTCGACAAGCGCGCGGCCCGCCCCTGTGTGTTCATACCGCCACTGGCGACGGGGAGTTGTTGCCGAGGGGGAGATTCGACCGCTCCGCTGCAGCCGGTGCGATTCAGTCGCTTCGCTTCAGCTGCTCCGGTCGGGATGACGGTGTCGGCGCTTTTCCGTTGCGCCATGGTGGGGATGACGGCCCGAGGGTGCCGGGCCAGGACGAGAGTTGAGGGTTGAACAACGCGGCGAACCAAGCGGCGCCGGGGATGACTCCGAATAAGCGGCTCACCGTGACCGGCTCATCGTGACCGGCAC
>CAZQXX010000093.1:2637-11293 GCA_964597105.1 uncultured Anaerolineales bacterium | reverse complement strand
CGATCCACAACCTCTCGTACCAGGGGATCACCGGGCGGCTGATCCTGACCTTTGCTCAGATGGAGGACGTGGAGCATCTATCTGTGGAGCCGCCGGGAGCGGTCAACTGGATGGCGCAGGCCATCGCGCATTCGGATCTGATCAACACGGTGAGCGAGCGGTACGCGGAGGAGATCCTGAGCCCCGAGATGGGGATGGGGTTGGAATCGCTCCTGAGGAAGCGACGCGACCGGCTTCATGGGGTCCTGAACGGGCTCGACTACGACGCATGGAATCCGGCGACGGATCCGGCAATCCCTCATAATTTCGATGTTCGCACGTTAGACCGCAGGGCCGCGAACAAGACGGCGTTGCAGCAGCAGGCGCGCCTCCCGGTGCGCCCAGGGGTGCCTCTGGTGGGGATGGTCTCCCGCCTCGATCACGTCAAGGGGATGGACTTGCTGGAGCCGGCGCTCACCTGGCTTCTGGAGAACCACGACGCGCAGTTCGTCCTGCTCGGCACCGGCGATCCGCGGTATCACGAGATACTGGAGGGAATTCAGGATCGGTATCCCGATGCGGCACGGGCGTTTCTCAAGTTCGATGGTGTCCTTGCGCGGCGCATCTATGCCGGCGCGGACATGTTCCTGATGCCCAGCTTCGTCGAGCCCTGCGGGCTGGGTCAGATGATCGCCATGCGGTACGGCTGCGTGCCCATCGTGCGGGAGACGGGTGGGCTGGCCGACACGGTGACTGACCACGATCCGGAGACGGGACACGGTACGGGATTTGTGTTCCTGGAGAAGACGCCGGAGGCGCTGCAGGGGACGGTGCAGCGAGCGCTCGACGTCTATGAAGATCGGAAGACCTGGCGTGCCATCCAGATGCGGGGTATGGAGTCCGACTTCTCCTGGACAGCCTCGGCCACGCAATACGTCGATCTCTATCGGCAGGCCCAGGGGCTACACTAGTCGGTCCGGTGGAAGGGAGCCGGGCTGTGCGTCGCTCCGCTGTTGGTGACCGCTCTGATGTTCATCATCGCAGGCGATGTGAGGCGGGCTGAGACGGACCAGGGTCCCTTTAGTCCCCGTCGATGAGCATGCGGCGGGGCTTTTCTTTACCTCCTATCGATTGCGGCTGTTGATCAGCTATGACCGAACGATTCCAGCTGGTGTCTGCCGTCCATCTCCTTCTCGTCCGTGATGGGAAGGTGCTGCTGCTGAGGCGCCGGAACACGGGATATGAGGATGGGCGCTACAGTGTCGTGGCCGGTCACCTGAACGGGGAAGAGGAGGTGAAGGCGGCGGCCATTCGGGAGGTGCGGGAGGAGGCGGGCATCGACATCGCGCCCGAGGATCTGAAGGTCGTGGGGGTGATGCACCGCCGCTCCAGCGATGAGCGGATCGATTTCTTCCTGGCTGCGTCGTCGTGGTCGGGGGAGGTGGTGAACAACGAGCCCGGGAAGTGCGACGAGCTGGCCTGGTTCGATATGGCGGATCTTCCGGATGATGTGATTCCGTACGTGAGGAGGGGGATCGAGAATTATCGGCGTGGGGTGTGGTTTGACAGTTTTGGGTGGTCGTAGGGGGCACGCACGCTGACGGTGGGGATCTGGGGATCCCCTGGGAGCGGGCGGCAGCGATGCTGCGGGGCGAGGGGTGATGGATATGGAGATCAGTCTTCTTGGCGAACTGGAGGTCGTATGAACGAGCTAGTCGGAGACGGGGTGTGGACCGTCGAGCCAGAGGCGTCGCTGCAGTCGGTGCTGGATGATCCGGCCTGCCCGGAGCTTCTTCGCCGGGCGCTGACCGGCGTCCACTCGTGGCAGGTGCGCAACGGGACGCGCGTGGGGCGGACGCTCCGGGCGTCGCAGCTGATGCCTCAGTGGATCGCGGCGCTGCTGGCGCTGGGGGCGACGGTCACGGTGGATGGCGGCGATGGCGCGGAGGAGGTGGGGCTGACCAAGTGGATCCGACGGGAGACGAGGGGTGACGTCACAGCGCTCCACGTGCCGCTATCGGGGCCGGGGTTGAACTGGGGTGAGGCTCACGTGGCTCGGACGCCGGCGGACGATCCGATCGTGGCGGCGTTTGCAGTGGTGGCGACGAACAATGGCACAGTGACGGGGGCGCGCGTGGCGCTGACCGGAGCATGGTCCGAGCCGGTGCGGCTGGTCGAGGCCCCGCAGAGGCTCCTGGGCAAGGGCCTGAGCGAGGGGGCCATCCGCGCGGTCGCGGAGGCGGTCGAAGAGGAGGTCGAGCCCGTGGCGGACTATGTGGGTAGCGAGGCTTACCGGCGGGCGATGGCGGGCGTGCTGACTCGCCGCGCCCTGGAGGCGTGTCTGGAGCAGGAGGGCGCTGATGAGTAACGGCCGGACGGAGACCATCACCGTGACGATCAACGGCGAGGAGAGGACTCTGGCGGTCCATCCCGCGGATACGCTGCTGGACGCGCTGCGGGCTGCGTCCTACGTCAGCGTCAAGTACGGCTGTGGCACCGGGGACTGCGGGGCGTGCACCGTGTTGCTGGACGGGGAGCCGGTGCACAGTTGCCAGACGCGGGCGGTCGAGGCAGAGGGTCAGGAGGTATTTACGGTCGAGGGGCTGGCTCCGTTCCCGGCGCGGAAGGTCAGCGACCTCCATCCCATCCAGCAGGCGTTCGTCGAGACGGGGGCGATCCAATGCGGGTACTGCACGCCGGCCCAGATGCTGACCGTGAAGGCGCTGCTCGATCGCAACCCGGACCCCACGCGAGAGGAGATCGGCGAGGCGCTGAGCGGCGTGCTCTGCCGATGCACGGGCTATACCAAGATCATCCAGGCTGTGGAGCGGGCGGCAGCGATGCTGCGGGGCGAGGAGGTGGAGCCGTTCCGCCATCTGGAAGGGACGCTGGCCGAGGGTGAATCGCCCGCGGATCTGCTGGGCGAGTTCTACGCCGTCCCGGGCGACGGGCGCCATCCGCGCACGACGCTGGTCATCTCCCCTCCCGAGATGGAGCCGCTCGACGTGGTGGGCGAGTCGGAGCTGAAGGTGGACGGCGTCAAGCTGGCGGCCGGTATGCCGGCGTTCACGGACGACGTCAAGAGGGAGGGCATGCTGTACGGCGCTTTGCTGACGAGTCCCCACGCCCACGCGCGGATCGTGCGCATCGACGTGAGCAAGGCGCGAGCGCTGGAGGGGGTCCACGCGGTGCTGACCCACGAGGACATCGCGCGGGTGAAACACGCCTCCGGCGGGCAGAGCTATCCCCAGCCGCCGCCATTCGACCAGGTGTGTCTCGACAACAAGGTGCGCCACGTGGGCGACCGGGTGGCCGTGGTGGCCGCCGAGACGCCGCGGCTGGCGCAGCGGGCGCTGCGGCTGATCGAGGTGAAGTATGAGGTGCTGCCCCACGTCCTGGATGGTCAGGCGGCCCGGGCGGAAGGCGCACCCGTGATACACGACGAGGCGGACACGGAGGGGATCTACGACCGCGAGCGGAACATCGTCCATCACATCGAGGCGGCAGTGGGCGACGCTGAGGTGGCCTGGGAGGAGGCGGACCACGTCTTCGAGCGGGAGTACCGGACGTCGCAGCAGCAGCAGGCTCACATTGAGCCCCACGTGTGCATCACGTACTGGGACGAGGACGGCCGGCTCGTGGTGCGGTCGAGCACGCAGGTGCCGTTCCACATCCGCCGGATGGTGGCGCCGCTCGTCGGGCTCTCTGACAGAGACATCCGGGTGATCAAGCCGCGGATCGGCGGCGGGTTTGGAAATAAGCAGGAGATGATCCTGGAGGATCTGTGCGCACACCTGACGGTCGCCACAGGGCGGCCGGTGCGGATGGAGTACACGCGACGGCAGGAGTTCACCAGCTCGCGGAGCCGCCATCCCACGCTTCAGCGATACCGGATGGGGGTGAGGGATGACATGGAGGTGGTGGCGACGGAGCTCGACCACCTCGGGGACACAGGGGCCTACGGCACCCACGGGCTGACGGTGAACATGGTAGCGGGGCAGAAGGGGTTGACGCTGTACAACACCCCGTATTCGTCGTTCGTGTGCGACGTGGTCTACACCAACAAGCCGGTCCCCGGCGCGTTCCGGGGGTATGGTGCCATGCAGTGCATGTTCGGCATCGAGACGCTGATGTCGGAGATCGCGGACGAGATGGGCTGGGACGTGGTCGACTTCAAGCGCCGCAACTGGATCAAGGTAGGGGAGGAGCTGCTGGTGGCGAAGGCCCTGGGCGAGGGACGCGAGGGCTTCGAGCAGATCCTTCATTCCAGCGGACTCGACGAGTGCGTGCGGGTAGGACTGGCGGCGATCGGCTGGGCCGACAAGCGGGGGAAGCTGAATGAGGACGCCGACGGCCCGATCCGGCGTGGCATCGGCATGGCGGTGATGGGGCACGGGAGCGGGATCGCGGGCCTCGACATGGCGGCCGCGACGATCAAAATCAACGATGATGCATCGTTCAACCTGCACATCGGCGCCACGGACATCGGCACCGGATCGGACACGATCCTGGCGCAGATGGCGGCGGAGGAGCTGGGCGTGACGGTGGAGGACATGATCGTCTACTCGTCCGACACCGATTTCACGCCCTTCGACAAGGGGGCGTACGCCTCCAGCACGACGTACATCAGCGGCGGCGCCGTGCGGAAGGCGGCGCGGAAGGTGGCGGGCCAGATCAAGGCGCACGCAGCGGCGATGCTGGGGATGGAAGAGCTGGCAGGCGGGGATGGGTGGGCGCTGCGGGATCGGAAGGTGATCGCGCCGGACGGCACGACCCTCACATTGGAGGAGGTAGCGCTGAGCAGCCTCCACCAGCACAATCAGCACCAGATCATCGCCAGCGCGTCGAACATGAGCTACGACAGCCCGCCCCCCTTCGGTGCCCAGTTCGTGGAGCTGACGGTCGACACCGAGACTGGCCAGGTGACGGTGGAGCGGGTGCTGATGACGGTCGACGCGGGCCGGGTGATCAATCCGATCACGGCGTCCGGGCAGGTGGAAGGGGGCATCGTCCAGGGGCTGGGCTTCGCCCTGTGCGAGGAGATGGTGTACGACGACGATGGCCAGCTAGTTAACCCACGGCTCGGCCCTTACCACGTCTACAAGGCGGATGAGATCCCGGACATCGAGGTCATCTTCGTGCAGACGGACGAACCGACGGGGCCGTTCGGGGCGAAGTCGGTTGCCGAGCTGCCAATCGACGGCGTCGCGCCGGCCATTGCTGACGCGATTCACGACGCTGTGGGGATCTGGCTGGGCGAGGTGCCTTTCGCCCCGGAGCGCGTCTGGCGGGCGTTGAGGGACCGGGACTGAGGTCCCGGACTGAGGTCCGGGGACGGGGTGCCCGGCTCCCGCCGCGGACCGGCACCGGGTGAAGGCCCGGGATGTGTCCAGGCCAGGGCCTGCCGAGAGGCCCGACCAGGCACGTGAACAAGCTGATAGATGAAAGGGAGGCTGTTATGTACGAGACGATCCTCGTCCCATTGGACGGGTCCAGGCGCGCGGAGGCGATCCTGCCCCACGTGGAGGAGTTGGCACAGCGGTATGAGGCGCGGGTGGTGTTTGTGCGGGTCCTCGAGCCGATCCCCTACGTGATGGGGCCGGAGGGGACGCCGATGACGCTGCGGGAGCAGGAGCTGGAGCAGCGCCAGAAGGATGCGGAGACGTACTTGAAGGGGAAGGCTGGGTCGTTCCGCGACAGGGGGATCGATGCGAGGGCGGAGGTGCTCCAGGGGCCGGTGGTGCAGTCGATCACGGACGCCGCGGAGCGGGTGGAGGCGGACCTGATCGGCATCGCGAGCCACGGGCGGAGCGGTCTCTCCCAGTGTTTCTACGGGAGCGTGGCTTCCGGCGTGCTCAACCAGGTCGATCGCCCGCTGCTGGTGGTCCGGTCGCTGAACGAGGAGTAGAGGGTGGGTAAGGAGGCGTCCATGGCCGACGGGGTACTGAAGGTAGCGACGTACAACGCGAACTCGATCCGAGCGCGGATGCCCCTGCTCCTGGATTGGCTGGAGCGGGAGGAACCGGACGTCCTCGCGATCCAGGAGACGAAGGTGCAGGATAAAGACTTCCCGGAGGAGCCGATCCGCGAGGCCGGCTATCACGTGGTGTACCGGGGGCAGAAGTCCCACGCCGGCGTGGCGATCATCAGCTCGATGGAGCCGGAGGAGGTCGCGTACGGGTTCGAGGACGGGGGCGAGCCCGACGAGCCGCGCATGATCCGGGCTGTGTTCGCCGGAATCCCAGTGGTGAACACCTACGTACCCCAGGGCCGCTCCGTCGACTCGGAGCACTTCGCTTACAAGCTGGAGTGGTTCGAGCGGCTGCGAGCGCTGTTCGACACGAACTACGCGCCGGACGAGCCGCTGGTGTGGATGGGCGACTTCAACGTGGCGCCGGACCCGATCGACATCTACGATCCCCAGGGGAAGGCGAACCACGTCGACTTCCATCCTGACGCGCGGGAGGCGCTGGAGAAGGTGAAGGCGTGGGGCTTCGTGGACGTCTTTCGGCAGCACCATCCGGACGAGGAGGACCAGTACACATACTACGACTACCGGGCGAAGGACCCGATCGAGCGGGGCGTCGGCTGGCGGGTGGACCACGTTTGGGCGACGGAGCCGCTGGCGGAGCGGTCGACGGACTCGTGGATCGACGTGGATGCGCGGCGGGCGGAGCGGCCGTCGGACCACACGTTCCTGATCGCAACGTTTGACGTGGAGGGCGTGTAGGGACGGAGGAGGGAGGACGGAGAATCGACAATGGAAGATGGAATGAGGCGTGATGGCCGACGTGTTATTGGGTGGGTCGTGGTGAACGTTTGAGAGGAGGGTGGTATGTGTCAGGCGACGGTCTATCTGGGTGACGAAGAGGTCGCGCGAGAGGTGACGGGGATGGAGCTCACGGAGGAGGGAGTGCGGCTGACGTCCTTCTTCGAGGAGCCGCAGGTGGTGCCCGGCCGGGTATTGCACGTGGACTTCTTGAAGCATCGCGTGCGGCTGGAGCCTTTGGAGGAGGAATCGTGAACGACATCGAGAAGCTGCGGGTTCTCCTGCCGCATTGGATCGAGCACAACAGCGAGCACGCGAGCGAGTTCCGCGAGTGGGCGGGGCGCGCGGGCGCAGCGGAGGCGCACATCGAGGCGGCCGCGGAGCTGATGGAGGAGGCGAACGCGCGGCTGGCGGACGCGCTGGAGGAGGTCGGCGGTCAACTGGAGCACGGCCCGCTGGTGGAGGACGCTGGGCATGAGCATGCGCATGAACACGGGCACGAGCATTCGCACGAGCACGAGCAGAGTCATACGCACAGTCACGAGTGACTTCCCTCATACCCAGTTGTGAGGATGACCACGCGCATGAGCACGCTTGCGCACACGACGGCGAGTGACCAGGATCCACGCCCAGCGGGAAGCACGTGCCTGGCTGATGAGTGAGGAAACTCCCCTGGTCAGCGCGGCGGAGGGCGCGGCGCACGTTGAGCGGTGGGGCTGGTACTCGATTGGGATTAACGTGGTGCTGGCGGCGATCAATCTGGTCGTCGCCGTGGCCTCCGGCAGCCTGGCCGTGCGGGCGGAGATGGTCCACAACGGGGTAGACTTCCTGACTGCGGTGGCGGTACTGATCGGCCTGAAGCTCTCGACGCGGAAGACGCGGGAGTTCCCCTACGGGCTGTACAAGCTGGAGAACGTGATCACCGTGGGGCTGGCGCTGATGATCTTCGTGACGGCCTACGAGATCGCACGCGACGCTCTCCTGACCCCACCGGAGCGGGCGGTGGTCGACCCGTGGATGCTGGTCGGGGTGGTCGTGGCCACTATTATCCCCCTAGTGTTCAGCCACTACGAGCTGCAGGCGGGCCGGGAGGCGAACTCGCCGGCGCTGATCGCGGACGCTAAGGAGTACCGGGCCCACGTGTTCACCACGGGGATGGTATTCGCCGCGCTGCTGGGCCAGTGGTTCGAGCTGCCGCTGGACCGCTTCGCGGCGCTGGTCATTGTGGTCGCGATCGCCAAGACCGGGTGGGAGCTGCTGTCGGACGGGATGCGAGTGCTCCTGGACGCCTCGCTGGACCCGGAGACGCTGTTGGAGATCCGGGAGATCATCCTCGACGAGCCGGCCGTGGCGGAGCTGAAATGGGTGACGGGGCGGAACGCGGGGCGGTTCCGCTTCGTCGAGGCGGAGCTCACGCTGCGGGTGCAGGATCTGGACAAGGCGGAGTCGGTCACGCACCGGATCGAGGAGAAGATCGACGCGGCTGTGCCCCACGTGGAGCGGGTGCTGATCCACGCGGAGCCGATGGAGCGGACCCATCTGCGGTACGCCGCCCCGCTGGCCGACGCGGAGGGGACGCTGAGCGAGCACTTCGGCGAGGCGCCGCTCTTCGCGCTGGTGACGATGCGCCTGGAGGATGGGGCGGTGGAGGAGCGGCGGATGGTGGAGAATCCCTCCCTGGGGGAGGAGCGGGCGAAGGGGATCCAGGCGGCCGAATGGCTGGTTGACCAGAAGGTCGACGTGGTGTTCCTGAAGGAGAGCCTGCGAGGGAAGGGGCCGGTCTACGTGTTTGGGGACGCGGCGGTGACGATGCGAGAGACGGCGGCGGAGACGCTGGAGGACGCGCTGGAGGACGCGCGGGAGGAGGACGTGAGATGAGGGGAGCGAGCAACAGGGAGATCACGCCGA
>CAZQXX010000093.1:0-2537 GCA_964597105.1 uncultured Anaerolineales bacterium | reverse complement strand
CGCGCGGGAGGAGGACGTGAGATGAGGGGAGCGAGCAACAGGGAGATCACGCCGAAGCGCGCGATGCTGTGGGACGAGCTTGAGGAGGGGCGGGTGCAGTGTTACCTGTGCGCGCACCGGTGCCGGATCGGCGAGGGGAAGCGAGGTGTGTGCTACGTGCGGGAGAATCGGGACGGCATCCTGTACACGCTGGTGTACGGGCGGACGATCTCGCAGCACGTCGACCCGATCGAGAAGAAGCCCCTGGCTCACTTCTACCCGGGGAGCAGGGCCTACTCGATCGCTACCGTGGGCTGCAACTTCCGCTGCGAGTGGTGCCAGAACGCGAGCATCTCCCAGATGCCGCGGGATCGGGAGATGATCATCGGGGAGGAAGCGAGCCCGGAGGAGATCGTGGCTGCGGCGAAGCGGAGCGGGTGCCGGAGCATCGCCTACACGTACACGGAGCCGACGATTTTCTTCGAGTACGCGTACGACACGGCGAAGCTGGCCCACAATGAGGACATCGCGAACGTCTTCGTAACCAACGGCTTCATGACGTCGGGTCCCGGCGAGATGCTGGATACAATCGATCCATATCTGGACGCGGCGAACGTCGATCTGAAGGCGTTCCGGGACGAGACGTATCGTGAGTTCGTCGGGGCGCGGCTCCAGCCGGTGCTGGACAGCCTGAAGAGGATGAAGGAACTCGGTATCTGGGTGGAGGTGACCACGCTCGTCGTGCCGGGCATCAACGACGACGAGGAGGAGATCCGGGATGCGGCGCAGTTCGTGGCGCAGGAGCTGGGGCCGGAGACGCCGTGGCACATCAGCCGCTTCTACCCCGGCTACAAGATGACGGACCGGCCGCCGACGCCGGTCAACACCCTCCGGCGGGCGGAGGAGATCGGCCGGGAGGAGGGGCTGAGGTACATCTACGTGGGGAACATCCCGGGGGAGGCGAACACGGAGTGCCACAACTGCGGCGCGCTCCTGATCCGCCGGGCTGGGTACCGGATCGTGGGGAACCGGATCGCGGAGGGTCAGGTCTGTCCCGACTGTGGGACGCTGGTGGCAGGCGTGGGGATGGCCGGGGAATGAGCAGGTCGGCTGGCGAGAGAGGGGTGCCTGCCACGGGAGGACGGTATACGGCGGCCACGTGGCGGCTGATCCGCTCGCCGGCGGCGGATGGGGCGACGAACATGGCGGTCGATGAGGCGATCCTGCGGGCGGTGGCGGCAGGGGACGTGCCTCCTACGCTCCGCCTCTACGCGTGGGAGCCGCCGTGCCTCTCGCTGGGGCGGGGGCAGCCGGTCGAGGATGTGGATCGCGCGGCCGTGGCGGCGGCAGGGTACAACCTGGTGCGCCGCCCCACGGGCGGGCGGGCGATCCTCCACATCGACGAGCTGACGTACAGCGTCGTGGCGCCGGAGAGGGAGGAGCGGGTGGCGGGGGGCGTGGTGGAGAGCTACCGGCGGTTGAGCCAGGGGCTGATGCGGGGGCTGGCGCTGCTGGGGGTGACGGACGTGGTGGCGGACGAACGGGTGGAGAGCCGTGGGGCCGAAGGCCCGGTCTGCTTCGAGGTTCCCTCCGACTACGAGATCACGGTGGGGGAGAGGAAGCTGGTGGGGAGCGCACAGATGCGGGCCCGGGGCGGGGTGCTCCAGCACGGCGCGGTGCCGCTGACGGGAGACATCGCGCGGATCTGCCGGCTGTTGAGCGGGCATCCGGACCCAGAGGAGGTGCGAGCGCGGGCGACGACGGTGGAGCGGGCGCTGGGCCGGTCGGTGAGCTGGGAGGAGGCGGCGGAGACGCTGATCGAGGGGTTCGCCGGGGCGCTCGAGTTGCGGTTCGACGTGAGCCGTCTGACGGAGGCGGAGCAGGTGGCAGCACGGGCGCTGAGGGCCGAGAAGTACGGGGCCGAGGCGTGGACGGAGACGGTTTGACGGTCGAGGGCAGCGTGTTAGTATGGTGAGTGGGTCTGATGATTAGGCCTGATGGTTAGGGTCTGTGGTTTGGTATGATTATCGGTGCTTACGGTCTTTTATGATCATTGGAGCCTGCGGTCCCTTATGATTATCGGTGCATGCAGTATCGAGTTGCGCATCCCGGGGAACCATTCCCTGAAGGGGAAGCGGCGGATCCTCAAGCCGCTGCTGACCCGGCTGCGGCGGGAGTTCAACGTGTCGACGGCGGAGGTGGGGTTCAACGACGTGTGGCAGACGGCGGAGATCGCGCTGGTCACCGTGGCGAACAACGACCCAGGGTACGTCCAGGCGTTCCTGGAGAAGGTGGTCGAGTGGGTGGAGACGTACCGACCGGAGGTCCAGGTCGTCGACTGGCACATCGACACGTTCTAGCGGGACGTCGGCGGTAGAAGGTCCACCACCACCGCCGCCACATCGGAATGTTTGAATCGAGGATGTGATATCCGGTGGGGCGAAAGAGCTGCAGAGCCGCCTTTCTGGGGGCGTGATGCCCACTCAGGGGTCGAATTTTGGCCCTAAGGGTCCGTAAAAGAATAAATTGCCGCAGTTGTAGTATAATGCAAGCCAATC
>CAZQXX010000092.1:0-11311 GCA_964597105.1 uncultured Anaerolineales bacterium | reverse complement strand
GCGGAAAGACGTAGGTTCCCTCGGCCTCCCAGTCGTGCTCGTTCACGAACTCCTGTTCCACCCGCGTGACGGCGATCTGACCCTCAATTGACACTTTGACGCGGTGGTAGGCGATGGTGAGCCACGTCTCTCGCAGTGGGGGAGGCTGAGGACCCGTCGGAGGCTCGGGAATGATGATGCCGTCCGCAAGAGCAGGCTGGGCGAGCGGGGCCAGCAGAGCAATGACACTGATCGCCACAATCAGCGTGCGGCGGAACACAGAACGTATGGACCAACGAATCACGGTCATCTCTCCTCCTCGTCACCTGGAACGGATGGATCGAATGGGTCTACTCACTAGACGCCGCAACGGGCCGTCGAGTTCCAGGCCCGCCCGTGAACGGCGCAGTTCACGCCTCAAGCGTGCGGGTTCCGAAGAAGCTCGATAGCGCCCTTGATCGGTGGCACCACCTGGCCCCTACTCCTGACTCTCTACTCCCGCCTTTTCCCCGCACTTACGGTTGACACAGCTCACCAGCAGCCATATAATCCTCACTGTACAAAGCTTAACATCGACCGCTCCTTTGGCCGATTTCCCAATCGCTCCCCTCCCCAGCTGGATCGGAGGGGACGCTCTCATATTGTGTTAAGGAGGCTGCATGCCGAAACGAATGAGATGGGTAGTACTCGCCTTGGTCTTTCTCACCGGGATGCTCGTCGGGTTCCTGGCGTCGATCCTCGGTATTGACCTGGGGCTCATCGCGCTCTACGAACAATCAGGCATCTGGACGGTGCTGGCGCGCCTTGGCGTCATCCTGTTCATCATTGCCGTCCCCATCAGCTACCTCATCTGGCACATCGCAGGGGCCGCCGAGCTCGCCAGGGCGACGGATCAGGTTCAGGGCCCTCTGCACTACAACCAGCGCGGAGAGTGGAGCAGCGTACGGCGCGTGCTCGTCTCCACCCGCGGCGGGTCCCACGCGTCGTTCGGCCTCCATCTGGCAACCAGAATAGCCCGGGCGGCGGATGGAGACGTCACCCTGTTTCGCGTCATGCCCGGGGCTGATGAGGCAGACGTAGCGGAGGGAGAACGAGATCTGGAAAGGCTGGCCCAGAGGGTCGCCGGCAGCGAGGTCCCCATCCAGGGACGGATCTCGACGAACCCGTCCGTCGTCGAGGCCATCCTCGAGGAGGCAAATCAGGGGGAATACGACCTCCTGGTTGTGGGGGCCTCCGATGAGGGAACTGTTCAGAACCTCCTTTTCGGCGCCATTCCCCGGGCCCTTGCCGAACGCACACCCTGTCCGATTCTCATCGTGCGCGGTGCGGGAAGCTAACGGCGTACCGCCCACATCGGCGACCAATGAGGCCATCCGACGCCGGGTGACGACGAGTGAGGAGAGAGTCCCCTCAAGACGACGGACCCTCTCCTCGCCCGCCCCCTCTCGTTCTCCCGTTGTCCGCCACTATGGCTCCCAGGGGATCAGATGAGGTCAGAAGGCGGATCGTCCCTACGCTGAAGGTGTGACGACCCACGGCGAGAGAAGCTTAAAGTTTCGGGAGTCACCGCTCCGGGCCTGGACACTCAGTTGCCTCTTGGTCGATATCTGGTACAATGGTCATCAATTTAGTGCCACCTCCGCCGCACAACGTCCCTCAGCGATCGTCTGGACCCACCGGGTTTTGAGGTCTCTCCCTAATCAGCGCGCTGACACAGGGAGAGGTCTGCCGCGATTTGCAGACGGGAGCGTAGGGTAGACCGAGAGAGAGATCACGGCGGGGCTCAGACGATGAAATGGAGGACGAGAGATGGACCTGGCAATCACTCTTGCCCTGATTACGACAGTTGTCGCTGGAGGCGTCGCGGCTGTGCTGTTGAAGAACCTGCTCCGAGCAGCGGTGGCGCTGGGAGCCAGCAGCCTCGGCCTGGCGGCGCTGTTCTTCTTCTGGAACGCACCTTATGCGGGTGCCTTCGAGCTAAGCGTGGGAGCCGGCTTGATCAGCGTCCTGTTTATCGTGGCCATCAGCCTCACGGAGTCAATGCGGGGGGGCAACCATGGGTCGTAGGTTCAGCTCCTGGATACCGATGCTGGCCTGGTTGCTGGTGGTGGGCGTGCTCGTGGGCCGCTGGGCCTGGGCACCCTCCGATGTGGTGGTCCCCGGCACGTCCTTCCGTGCGTGGTGGTGGGATCATAGAGAGATCGACGTGGCTGTGCAGGTGGGGCTCGTGTTCGCGGGAGCACTGGGGATAGCCGCTCTGATGCCCCCGGAGACGGAGGACTGAATGGACTCAATTCAGGAGGCGATGGTCTTCTCTGGATCTGGACTGCTGCTCCTGGTGGGTTTGGGGTGTCTGCTCACTCGGCGCGAGGCGATCAAGCAGGTAGTCGGCCTCAAGATCATGCTGGAAGGCATAACGATGGGGCTGGTCTACCAGGGCTACGTCAGCGGCGATCTTCACACTGCGCAGAGTATCGTCATCTCCGCATTGGTGGTGGAGACGATCCTGATCGCCGTCGCGCTGGCGTTGATCATCAACATCTATGATCACTACCCATCAGGGGATATAGACCAGCTGGACGAACTGCGGGGCTAGTATGGCTAAGCAACTGATGATCGCCCTGTTCGCTCTGCCGCTTCTCTCAAGTGTGGTGATCGCGCTTTTCCTGCGTAGGTCGTCCGGCGCAGCACGCGGAGCGGCGCTGATCGGCAGCGCAGCAACGGCGCTGTGCGCCACCGCGCTTCTGCCCTTCACAGGAGATGATCCAGGCCTGGTCCTACGCTGGCTGCCCGGCACCGGGCCGATGGCCTTTGGTCTGGGTGCGACAGGCCTGTACGTCGCCCTCGTGACCGCCTGGGCCGCGTTCCTGACCCTGCTCGGCACGACCGCGGCTGAGACGGAGACGACACCTTTGTTGCTCGCCCTGATACTCCTGGCCCTTTCAGCCGCCAACGTGGCGTTTCTGAGCGAGCACTTTCTGGCCCGCTACGTGGCGCTGGAGATCGTGGCGCTCTCCATCGCGCTGGCGCCGCTGGTCGAGCTGAGAGGTGATGAGGGAGCTCGCGGATTCTGGCTCGTCTACGTGATCCTGCGCCTGGGAGACGTCGGCTTGCTCAGCACCATCAAGATCCTGTTCGCCACCAGCGGGACCCTTGAGATCACCCCGGCCCTCGAGGCAGCCGCCACGCTGAGCGGCGCGCAACTCGGCTGGGTCATCTTCGGTCTGCTCCTGGCCGTTTGGGTCAAGCTCGGCAATTGGCCGCTTCACCTGTGGGTCAGCTGGGGACACGGACTCTCACTCAATGCACACGCCTGGCTCTTCAGCATCGTGATGCCGAACCTCGGGGCATACCTGCTCTACCGCGTCACGCCGCTTCTGACACCGAGCGCGGGCGTCCAGACGCTCGTTCTGTGGTTGGCGGCGGGGGCCGCGATGCTGGCCGTGATCACGGCGCTGACTCGCCGCAGTCTGCGCAGCGGTATGGTCACCATTGCCGCGGCACGGGGTGCGCTGCTGGTCTTTGCAGCTGCATCCGGCCTAAAGGCCGCTGTGTGGCTGGGCTTGCTGGTCACAACCCCCCTTCAGCTTCTGCTCTTCCTCGCCGGCGAAGCGCCCGAGAAAGGAACGTCATCCGTGGGAGGACGAGCCGCCCAGGGCCTGTCTGCGCTGGCCGGATTGGGGCTGGCCGGCGTGGGCCTCCTTATCACCTGGTGGGCACGCCAGGCGGGAGTCCCTCTGGACGTCCTGTTCGTGGCAGAGGCTACGATTGCATTGCTGGTATTCTGGGCGGTGCGCGAAGCGACACGCTCGCCCATGGGAGACGAAGAGCGCCGGAGCTCCCTCCCGCACTGGGCCGCGATGGGAGCGCTGGGGCTCACGGTAATGGTCGGTGCCGCAGCGTTTCGCCCGCTGACCCACTGGGTGATGGCGAGCGCCGGTGCTACCGCACCGGAGATCCCCACGCTGCTCGGGCTCCTGAGCTACGTCTTCTCCACGCCAGCGCTCCTGTTGACCATGACACTGGTCCTGGTGACGTGGCAGATGCAGAGGCGTGCGCGCATCAGAGTCCACGTTCCGGTCCCGGCGGACGAAGAGAGAGTCGAAAAGTCATACGACCTGCAGGAGGGACTGGCGGAGGCCGCCCGAGCGCTGCGCGCCGTCGTCGAAGTCGGGCTTTTCGAGCAGATCATCGCGGTGAGCGTGCGCGTTGTCGTGGACGGAGCCCGCGTCGCGTACGATTTCGTGGAGCAGGAGGGATTGGAAGGGCTTCTCCGTCGCTTAGTGGAGGCAGTCCTGAAACTGAGTCGGGCGATAAGGCGCTGTCACACCGGCTTACTGCGACACAACCTGTCGTGGATACCGGTGGCTCTACTGCTGGCCCTGGTGGTAGCCCTGGCCTGGTGGTAGTCCGAGATCCAATAGCGGGAGAGGAAACCTACCTATGAACACGGAGATGATAGGACTCGTGACCATCCTGGGTGCCCCCCTGATAGCTGTGGTCATCCTGTTTCTGCTGCGCGGGCGAGGCACCCGCTTCGCCGGCTGGATCGCGGGGGTCAGCGCCGCCATCACGCTGATCGCGACGTTCACGATGCTGCCCGCACTATACCGCGGGGAGGTGCCCACCCTGACCATCCCCTGGATCCCCGCGGCGGGTATCGAATTCGACCTGCACGTGGACTGGCTCACCTTCCCCTTCCTGGTCACGGAGGCGGCTGTGACGCTGGTCGCCATTGCCTACAGCTGGGGGTACCACAAGACCGAGGAGGGGAGTGGCGCTTTTTACGCCCTGCTGCTGCTCTTCGCGGTGGGCATGTCGGGCACAACCCTGGCCGACGACATGGTGCTCTTCTACATCTTCTGGGAGCTGATGCTGGTGGCATCATCCATACTCATCCTGGTCTGGGGAGAGGGGGAACGGCGGGGTCCCATCGCGCTCAAGTACTTCATCTTCACCCACGTTGGCTCCCTGATGGTGCTGATGGGCTTGATCGTGCTGTACGACGCCACCGGCACGGACACCTTCTCCGCGCTCCGGGCCGGCGTAAGCCTGGCCCCAGGCCTCACCCGCGCGGTGATCGGGCTGTTTCTGGTGGGCTTCTCCGTGAAGATGGCGATCTTCCCATTCCATCTGTGGCTGCCTGACGCCCACACCGTGGCTCCGATGCCTGTCACGATCATGCTGGCGGCGGCTATGCTCAGCATGGGCACCTACGGCATCCTGCGCTTCCCGCTAAGCATCTTCTCCCGGGCAGAGGTGACGTGGTTTGCCCTGCCCATGATGATCGGCGGCCTCTTCTCCGAGGTCTACGGTGCGTTGATGGCCCTGGCCGAGCGCGACATCAAGCGCATTATCGCCTATTCCAGTGTGAGCCAGATGGGATATATCCTGTTCGGCCTGGGGACGCTAACTGCCGAGGGCATCACGGGCGCCACGCTTCACGTGATCTATCACGCCATCGTCAAGGCGCTGCTCTTCATGGGCGCAGGGTGGGTTCTGAAGAGCACCGGTCGACGAGACATCACCACCCTGGGAGGGTTGGCCAAAGAAATGCCTTTGGCCGGCGTCTGCATGGGGGTTGGCGCGCTGACCATCGCCGGGATGCCCCCGTTCTGCATATTCGACAGTGAATGGATGATCTTCTCCGGCGGTTTTCACACCGCTCACATCGGCCTTTCGGTCGTCACCTTGCTGGGCTCGTTGCTGACCGTCGTCTACGCAGCGCAGCTTATCATGGGCATCTTCTTCGGTTCTCGACCCGAGGGACTCACGGTGAAGAAGCCCCATTGGGCCATCGTCGCGCCGACAGCACTGCTTACCGCTCTGGCGCTGATTGAAGGGGTGTTCCCCGGAATGGTATTCGACTGGGTGGCCCACAAGCTGCCCTTGATTCTGGGAGGTTTTTGGTGACCACAGATGTCTGGGTCATCGTCCCTATGCTGTGCCTGGGAATAGGCGCGTTCAGCATATACCTCGTTGGGCGCGTGGTGACGAAGCAGAATACGTGGCTGGCCTCTCTCACCACAGGCACCTTCCTGACGGCGTTGCTCGCCATGATGCCGCTGGCGATGGTCACCCGTCAGGCGGTGCGCCGCGGGACTTCCCTCCCCTCCTGGGGCAGTGGAAATCCAGGGAGTGTTATCTTGCGATCTGACCCCGGCGCGTTGGTGGTCATCGGCACCGCCTTGGGATTGGGCGCGCTCACGTCGATCTACTCGGGTCGCTATCTCGCCCGCGATCGCCGTTACAGCCTCTACTACCCCCTCCTGCTCCTCATGGTCACCGGCCTGTGCGGCACGGTGCTGGCCGCGGACCTGTTCAACCTGTATCTGTTCTGTGAGCTCATGAGCATCGCGGCCTACATACTGGTCGCCTTCCGCAGACACAGCCGAACAGCTATTGAGGCGGGCTTCAAATACCTGGTAATGGGAAGCGTCGGCACGCTGTTCTTCTTGATCGGCGTGGCCCTGGTCTACCGGACGGAAGGGACAATCACGTTGCCTGCAGTCATGCCCGGGGCGGTCGAGTCACCCGGAACCTGGACTCGGGTCGGATTGACCTTCTTCCTGGTGGGGCTGGGAGTGAAGAGCGCGCTGGTGCCGTTACATACCTGGCTGCCAGATGCCCACGGACGAGCACCGAGTAGTATCAGCGCCCTCCTTTCCGGAATCATCATCCAGAGCGCCCTGTACGCACTGATCAAGGTCTGTCTGGGAACCGGGATGCCGGCCCATACGCTAGGAACCATCTTGATTGCAGTGTCGCTGGCCAACATGACTCTGGGAAATACGATCGCGCTGACTCAGACAGACACGAAGCGGCTGCTGGGTTATTCGACCATCGCTCAAGTCGGGTATATGCTCTTCGGGATGGGGATCGGGCTCCGCTACGGCATACCCGAGGCCATCCAGGCCGGCTTCTTCCTTCTAGTGGCCCACGGGGTGATGAAAGCACTGGCGTTCTGGAGCAAGGGAGTCTGCACCTTCCACCTGAAGACGACCACGATTGCCGAGCTCCAGGGAACGGCAATCCAGCTCCCCCTGGTGGCCGTCACCTTCAGCGTGGCGCTGGGCGGACTGGCCGGGGTGCCGCCGCTGGCAGGTTTCATCTCCAAGTGGTTTATCCTGGGTGAGGTACTGCAACCCGGGGAACCGTTGGCGTACGTGGGTCTGGCCATCTTCCTGCTGAACAGCCTGGTGGCACTGGGGTACTACCTGCCCCTCACCGCGCGGTTGTTCGTGGCGCCCAATCCAGAGGCAGACCGGACCACACAGCGGATCCGCATCTCGCCCTGGATGGCCGTGCCCCTCATCGTGGGGGGAGCTCTGGTGATCGCCATCGGCCTGTCCCCGGGGCCGTGGTGGGAGTGGATGACGGACGTGGGGCCGTATCTGCTGGGAGGTGGAGGATGAGGGATATTCTGCTCAGCCCTCCTGTGGTGATGCTCATGTTCATCGGGGTGGGGTACGGGCTGTATCTACTTGGCCGGAGGTGGGCCGCCCGGGGCGAGGATCACCCGGGGAAGCACGAGCCATACGCCTGTGGCGAGGACTTAAGGCCCGCGCCAATCAAGCTCGCCTACCACTCGTTCTTCCGGCTGGCCTTGATGTTCAGCGTCCTCCACCTGGCGACACTGACGATCTCAACGCTGCCGGGGAGAGGCCTGTTCCAGTCGACGGGGTTGATCTACCTGGTCGGGATCGCTGTCAGCGTCCTGGTTCTGATTGAAGAGGGGGATGTGTAAATGGAGAAAGGATTGCTGAAGTGGGCACGACGCCGCTCGCCGTGGGTCCTCCACTTCAACAGCGGCGGCTGCAACGGGTGCGACATCGAGATTCTCGACCTTCTCACCCCGCGCTACGACGTGGAACGGCTCGGTATTCTCAAGGAGGCATCCCCCCGGCATGCGGACATCCTGCTGGTCACGGGCCCAGTGACGCGCCAGTCCCGGGATCGGTTGCGCCGCATCTACGAACAGATGCCGGAGCCGAAGTGGGTGGTGGCCGTCGGAACGTGCGCTACCTCAGGCGGCGTGTTCCGGGGCAGCTACAACGTGATGGGCGGCGTGGACCAGGTGATACCGGTGGATGCGTACATCCCGGGCTGTCCCTGTCGGCCGGAAGTGATCATCGCGGGGTTGGCCAGGTTGCTCGAGGAGATCGAAGGAACCAAAGAGCAAGAGGCACTGGGCACCGACCCGGTGGATAAAGAAGGCGGGCGTTCTGCCGTCGGCGACGCCGATCACGCAGCCGGTGGTTAGGCAAGTGGACGAGGCATCGGCCGCGCGCGACACATCGACGTGAGCCCGCCGTCGGCGCCTACTGGAGATAGGACTGCTATGGAACAAGAAGCAATACTGGAAGCCTTCGAGGAGGTATGCCCGGACCGGGAGTTTAGGGCGTACGCGATCCCCGTCGACGAGACGATCATCGAGATCCCGGCCGCGTGCCTCGCCGAGGCTGTCGCGGTGCTGCGTGGCACGTTCTCCGTCTATCACCTATCCACCATCACAGGCCAGGACAGGGGATCGGAACTGGAGCTCTTGTATCACTTCTGGGGTGAACACGGGATCACCCTCCGGCTCACGCTGCCGCGCGACGACGCCCGCGTTGTCACCCTGACGGACGCCATCCCCGGCGCGGACTTCTATGAGCGAGAGGTCGCGGAGATGCTGGGCGTGAGCTTTGACGGGCATGCCGGGCTGAAGCATCTCCTGTTGCCGGAGGATTGGGAAGGAAGGCCGCCATTGCTCGAAGAAGAGCCAGAAGAGGGGAGTGACGAATGACTCGAGTGACGATTCCCGTAGGTCCACAACACCCCTTGCTCAAGGAACCGCTCTCTTTTCGTCTCACTGCGGAGGGCGAGCGGATCGTGGATGCTGCCATGCGTCTGGGCTACGTGCATCGGGGCATCGAACGGCTGGCTGAAGAGCGTACCTACCTCCAGAACCTGTACCTCCTGGAGCGGGTGTGCGGGATCTGCTCCCACGTTCACACGACCACCTACTGTCAGGGTGTGGAGGCTCTGCTAGACCTGGAGGTCCCGCCGAGGGGACTGGCCCTGCGTACACTGATGTGCGAGCTGGAGCGGGTTCACAGTCATCTCCTCTGGCTCGGTGTGCTGGCGGAGAACATCGGGTATACCACGATCTTTATGTACTCGTGGCGCGACCGAGAGATCGTGCTCGACATCATGGAGGACCTGTCGGGCGGGCGGATCGCTCACGCGGCCAACGTGATCGGCGGTGTGCGCATCGAGCTGGAGCCAGAGCAAATCGATGTGGCCCGACGCCGTCTCGATAACCTGGAGGGACAGGTGGAAGAGCTGTTGAACGTGGTGGAGCACGAACGTACGCTGCGAGTGCGCACTCAGGGCGTGGGACAAGCGTCCATAGAACAAGCACAGGGACAATGTGTGGTGGGGCCGGTGGCCCGGGCCACAGGGATCGACCGGGACGTGCGCCGCGATGCCCCTTATGCAGCGTACGATCGCCTCTCCTTCAACGTCATCACGGCGTCGGGCGGCGACGTGTGGGCCACTACCCGCGTCCGCGTGCTGGAGGCGAGGGAAAGCCTTTCCCTGTGCCATCAGATCCTTGACGACCTGCCGTCGGGGGAGGTTTCGGTGCGAGCAGGCCGGCGGGTGCCGGAGGGAGAGGTCGTGACCCGGACCGAGGCGCCCCGGGGGGAGCTGATCTACTACATCCGGAGCGACGGATCGGACAAACCGGCGCGGATCAAGATCCGCACCCCCACGCTGCCGGCGCTGAGTATGCTCCAAGGACAGCTGCGGGACATCAACGTCGCCGACGTGCCAGCAGTCCTGTCGGGAGTCGACCTATGCATCGCATGCGCCGACCGTTGAACATGACAGAGAGGACCCTATGTTGAGAGAGCTGCTGTCCGTGCTGTTCACCGTGTTGATATTCCCTGGCTTCGCCTTTCTCGTTGCCTGTGCGCTCCTCTTTCAGTGGATCGACCGGCGCACCATCGCGCGGCTGCAAGCCCGTGTCGGGCCGCCGTGGTTCCAGCCCCTGGCTGACCTGATCAAACTACTGGGCAAGGAAAGCGTGCTGCCTGACGGGGCCGATCGGCCCATCTGTGCGGCATTGCCCCTCGTATCGCTGGCCGCCGTGTTGACCGCCGCGCTGTACATCCCCGTCGGCGGACGCGTGGTGTACGCCTTCGAGGGGGACTTGATCGTGGTGTTGTTCCTGCTGAGCCTGCCTGCGCTGTTCTATTTTCTGGCGGGATGGGTTTCGGTGGGGATCTACAGCGTCATCGGCGGAGGGCGCTCGGTGCTCCAGTATTTCTCCTATGAAGTGCCGTTTCTCATGGCCCTCAGCGCCCCGGCGATCCTCACCGGCTCCTGGTCGATGTCCAACATCATCGCCCAGCAAGCGCAGGCGACCTGGATGGTGTTCGTCCAGCCAGTCGGTTTCGTCCTGGCCGTGGTGGGCCTGATCGGCAAGCTGAAGCGGGTACCGTTCGACATCCCGAAGGCGAAGTCAGAGGTGGTCGGCGGCCCGCTGACCGAGTTCAGCGGCCGGAAGCTGGCTCTGTGGCATCTCACGGTGCACATCCAGACCGTAGCCGGCATCTTCTTGTTGGTGAATATGTTCCTGGGTGGTGGTGACATGACCCTGCTGCAGGGCTCCACCCCAGTGGGGCTGGCCCGAGCGTTGGTGTTCACCATCAAGGCATTGGCGATGCTGCTGACCCTCTCGGTGACGAGCGTGCTGTACGCCCGGCTGCGCATCGATCAGCTCGCCAGCCTGGGCTGGCGCATTCTGGCCCCCCTGGGCCTCCTGCAGCTGGGCGCGACGATCCTGATAGGAATCGGGTAATGCGAGGACTGGAATCGCTGGCCTATCTGCTGCCCCGTCTGTGGGAGACCCTGTGCAAGAAAGTCAGCACTGTCTCTTATCCCTTCGGACCGCGGGAGGTGCCCCCGAACGTCAAGGGCCGGGTGACCATTGAGGCGGATCAGTGTCGTGGGTGTGGCGCGTGTGTGCGGGATTGTCCCTCCTTCGGCCTCGAGCTGGAGAAGAAGAGTAAGGACGAGTTTCGACTAATCTACTATCCAGGCCGATGCATCTCCTGCGGGCAGTGCGAGGAAAGCTGCCGATTTGACGCTATTCGGCTGACGAACGAGTTCCTGGAACCGACGATCGGCGGCAAGCCAGAAATGGAGATCCTGGCGGACCGGAAGCCCGAGGAGGAGACCTAGCAGGTTGACAAGATGAGCGAGTAATGGTAAACTAAGCGCCAGACTGAGGCCCCATCGTCTAGTGGACCAGGAAGCCGGCCTCTCAAGCCGGAAACAGGGG